>CAZXYF010000082.1:0-7460 GCA_964644705.1 uncultured candidatus Brocadiaceae bacterium
GTGGACAGCACCGCAACGGAGCCCACCACATCATCCTATCCCGTATCTCAAACACCGGGCTCGATTTTTTTGATCTCATAGGTTCGCATTTCACCCGACCGCCGTGCTTCCACTTCATCGCCCACGGCCTTTCCCATGAACTTCTTACTCAGTGGGGCTTCATACGAATACACGTCCGATGATGGATCGGCATCCCACGGACCGAGGAAGGTCAGAATACGCTCCTCATTGTCTTCCACATCCCGGACCGTCACCCGGCTCCCCACCGTGACGGTGGAGCTGTCCGCCATTTCATGGGTGATGATGCGCGAACGCGACAACTCATCTTTTATCTGGCTGGCTTCCTCGCTCAACCGACCGCGTTCCTCCATAGCAGCGGTGTATTCGGCATTCTCACTCAAATCACCGAATTCAGCCGCTTCCCCCACCTCCTGAATGACTTCCGGCATGCGCTCATTGACGATATGATCGTATTCATCGCTTCGTTTCTGGTATCCCTCCTCCGTGGTGTAGATGACATTTTGCTCCCACGGGGGAACCGACGCACGGAACAGCTCCGGGCGCGCGGCCCGAATGCTGCGGGCAACCCGAGCCCGGACGCGCTTGGTCAAACCCTGACACCGTTCAACCTGCGCCATGAGCGCCGAAATCTCTTCATCCGAGGCGCCGCTAACGCATTCTTCGATGGCGTTCTCGCCTGCCGACAGCAACGCATCTCTTACGCGGGAGGTCAGCTTTTTCTGATCTTCCTCCGACATCGCCCCGCCGCGGCTGGCAAGTGCCAGCACGGACAGGAGTTTTCTCAGTACGGAGAGCCGCGCCACGTCGTCCCCAATCGAGATCGATTCGACATCGTTCACCACTTTCCACAGCCAGATCACCGCCCCCGGATGTGGGTTCGGGATGTGAAGAATTTCCTCCGCCACTTCTTCAGCCCGGCTCTCCTCACCGGCAGCGGCAAGCTGGCGAGCACACCAGCTGCATCCAACGGAGGGCAAATGCGGCATGATGGAGGCAAACAATTCCGGCCAGTCCTCGCTGTACCAATCCGGAAGTTTCTGCAGCACATCTTCCAGGATGTCCTCGGGCATGTCTCCCCCCTTCAGAACGTCCTCTGCCTGCTCCCGATTGAGCAGTTTGTCTTCCAGAGACATATCGGCGGGCAGAGCATCCGGATCCGATTCGCGCACGTTATCCAGCGCTGCCAGGGCTCCCATTTTCAGCACCTGTTTCCCCCCATCGCCCGCCCTTTCAACCATTCCCATCAAACTCTCGCCGATGTGCTGGAGCAATTCCAGCCGTCCCTCAAGCTCGGAACTGGTTTCCCCGAGGATCTCGTCCACTTCCTCCAGCTTTTCAAATGCCCTGGCGCGATCAAAACGACGCTTCAACTGTTCGGCCCTGTCCATCGGTTCGGATCGGATAAACAGATCCGGGGAACGTCCCCCTGTGGAACCAATCGTGGCCGATTTCTCCAGTTTTTTGCGCGTGCTGGACCACCATCCCGACCACTTTTTGTCCCGCAGGCAGGGCTTGATATACCGTCGCACCCGTTTTAGATTCATCCGCCCCTCGAAGGTGTTTAAAACGAGCCGGATGAGTTCCAGCGGTGTGTTTTCGGCCATATCCGCCAGGCGATCTTTTTCATACACTACCAGCGCCCGAACATCATCGTCACTTACGCCCTCAAGCCGGTCCAATTCATCCAGGTCAAAAGTTCCCCTCCGGCCTTCAAAATCAATTTCGAAGCCCTCCCGGGGATCGAGCCCGACGACCATGCCGATCCGGGCTCCGGGGTCAACCCTGACGTAGCTTCCGGGCGCCATATCTTCCAACTTTTCCATTCGTTCAACGGACCGGGCGCCGCCGAGGTCATAATCCCCCAGCGTCAGCTTCAACACGGCTCGTGCCCATTCCTCGTCCTCCTCTTCCTCCCGGTAAAGCCGGATCGCCTCTTCTCGCAGATCATCGCTGTCAGGAATGCCTTTCAGTCCCTCACGGGCCACCGTCAGTGCCGCCTTCTCCTTGCCGGCGTCACTCAGGCTGGAAACGAGGAACCAGAAGAGGGATTCCGCCGTATCCTGCTCCTCCACCCGACACAGAGCCTGCCCCACCTCTATCAGCTTTTTCCAGGGGACGTCTTCCTGTTCAAGCGCTTCCATCCATCCAACTTCCACTTCTTCCGTTTTACCTTTGCGGGCCGCTTTCAACAAGTCTTCCATCCTCGGTTCTCCCATATATCTCACCTGTTCCCGGTCGCGTTTTCCATGATGTATTATTATAAGACGTTCTGTCATTCCGGCCAACGAGACAGCACGCACCTTCGCTAATTGCTGCTTTGTGATGGGGCGAGTTCTGGGGATGGCTGCCCCATCGTAAGTATTTTGCCCGACGGCATCCGCGGCTGATATAATAGTTATTCTGTTGAACCCCCGGCAAACATCCCACTTCCACATCTGACGGAGGTTGTCATGCGCGTCGCATTGATAGCTGTTTTTGCCCTGACATTCGGCATTTCGCTGGGCCTCACCTGGTTCGTGCGTCGTCTGTCACTGCGTTGGGATTTTGTGGATGAACCGGGTGGACGAAAACAGCATGAGATGACGACTCCACAGGGGGGAGGTATCGCAATCTGGCTCTCCACTTCGGGAATTATTTTCGCCGTCGCGTTCGCGGCCTACATTTTGCACCATAATCCCGGCCTGATAAACCTGCCGGCCTCTCTGGCCGATCAATCACGCCGGGCCGCCCGAACCCTCCCCCTTCTTCTGTATATACTGGGCGGGGGCCTGGCGGTGGCATTTTTCGGGCTGTGGGATGATCTGCGCCCGTTTCCCCCGGTCGCAAAATTGATCGCACAGTTTATCATCGTCACAGTGATCGTCCTGACCAGCGGCATCCGTATCAACCTGTTCCTGCCCTCGGACGCCGTCCAGGCAGCGGTCACAATTGTGTGGATTGTCTTGCTGACCAATTCTTTCAACCTGCTGGATAACATGGATGGTCTCTGCAGCGGAGTGGCTCTGGTGTGCGGGACCTCCCTGCTTATCCTGGCCCTCCAGACCGGCCAGTTCTTCATCGCCGGCTATACTCTCGTCATACTGGGGTCCGTCCTTGGGTTCCTGTTCTTCAATTTCCCACCCGCGTCCATTTTCATGGGCGATACGGGAAGCATGTTTCTGGGATATATGCTGGCCACCGCAACCTGTCTCAGCACGTTCATGTCGGCCGACCAGACCAATATCCTGTTTCCCGCCCTTGTCCCGCTCATCATTTTCGCCATCCCCCTGTACGACACCCTGAGCGTCCTGTTCATCAGGTTGCACCACCAACGCCATCCCCTGGCCGGCGACCGTAACCACCTGTCCCACCGGCTGCATCGGCTCGGCCTCAGCGCCCCTCGCGTCCTCAGCACCATCGTTCTCATGACTCTGGCAACGGCACTAGGCGCCACCGCTCCGTATGGCGCTTCTCTCTGGAGAATCCTGGTCCCCACCATCCAGACACTGGCCGCCCTCTGCGTGCTGGTGGAACTTGAGCTCGCCGGGACGGAGATAAGTTGGTAAATGAACGTTTCTTGTTTATAATATTCCCGTTCGCAAAAGACTCTATTTCTCTGTTTTGAAACAGGAGGCTTGTGGGGATGTACGATCGCCTCATGCTATTTACGGGCCGCGCCAGTTACTATTTATCGGACAAGATACTGCATGCTCTGCGCAGATTTCCAGGCTTTCAGGGCCTGGAGCTCTATGAGCCCGAAGTTATCACCTTCGCCAATGAGAACCTCAAGGTAAAAATCACTGAAAGCGTGCGAGGGGCCGATGTCTTTGTGATTCAGACCGCAGCCTCATCCTGGCATGCCCCGCGCGGGGTCAACCCTGAGACAATGGATCCGGAGGATGCAGGTCGCCTGAGCCTTTCCCAGAACCTCATGGAACTGCTCATCATGGTGGATGCCCTGCGTGGGGCCTCCGCCGGGCGAATCACCGTTGTCACGCCGTATTATCCATACGCTCGCAGCGATAAAAAAGATGAGCCTCGCATTTCCATTACCGCCCGGTTGATGGGCCAGCTATTCAATCAAGCCGGAGCGGACCGGATCCTCACCGTCAACCTGCACGCGTTGCAAATCCAGGGATTCCCCCGGATGCCTTTTGATCAGCTGGATGCCAATCCGCTGATTGCGGATTACTTCCGTCAGGAACATGATCTGAGCAACCTGGGTGTTCTTGCCACCGACGCCGGTGGCGTCAAATGGGCCACGAAATACGCCGAGATGCTGAACTGTCCCCTCGCCGTCTGCGACAAACGACGCTGGGAAGATAACGCAGATCCGGAAATACGCAACGTTATCGGTAGTAGTGAGATTGAGGGCCGGAACGTCGCCATTTTTGACGACGAAATACTCACCGGTGGAACCATGACTACCGCCATTAAGGTTCTCAAAAACAGGTTTGACCTGCCCGTCTCCTACGTCTCCTGCGTCCACCCCGTCTTCTCGCCGGGCGCCATTGAACAGATCCATGAAACGGGCGTGAAGCAGATTGTGACGAGTGACACGCTGCCCCCGGCCAAAACCGACGACGATATCGTGAAAGTGGTCAGCGCGGCCCCACTCATTGCGACGGCCATTCGGAACATCCACACCAATGAATCCGTCTCACAGATTTTCCAGCAACCCAGTTTCCTGCTCGGGGGCGAACAGGGCGACCTGTGGGAGTAACTCAGACGGCCGCTCCCCTGATAACACGGTTCACCTGACCACCTTTATCCTTCACCAGGATAGCGGACCAGGGACCACACCCGCGGCGCAGGGATCCGGCCTGCCCCAGCTGCTGACAGATCAGCTCCATTTGCCAACACTTTTGTATGATGCTGCAAGGAGATCAATAATATGCCCCACGACGATACCAGCCCCGCCCGCAATGACATTGTGGAATGGGCGGCAACGGTTACTCCTCTCGATGAAACAAAGATCGACAACCTGCTGGAAGTCCCGCCGGATCCCGATATGGGAGATTACGCCCTGCCCTGCTTCGTACTGGCTCAGGAGTGGAAGAAATCTCCCGTTGACATCGCCGCTGAACTGGCCGAACAGTTCAAGCCCACCGACGGCCTCTCCGGGGCTTCGGCCGAGGGTCCGTACCTCAACTTCCATGTAAACCGATCACGCATGGCCGAACAACTCCTTGGTCATATCCACGAACACGGGGATGCTTACGGAACCCGCACGCGCGACAACGAACCCACCATTGTCATCGACTACTCCAGCCCCAACATCGCCAAGCATCTGGGAGTCCACCATCTTCGGTCCGCAATAATCGGCCGCTCCCTGTATCGCATATTTGAATCACTCGGTTATAACTGCGTGGGTATCAATCACCTCGGAGACTGGGGGACGAGCTTCGGCAAACTCATCGTCGCCTGCGAGCGCTACGATGAACTCGATCCCGAGACCGCCACCGTTACCGATCTGCAGGAAGCTTACGTGCGTTTCAGCCGTGAGGCAGAGGAAAATCCGGAACTGGAAGATGCCGCCCGGAAGGCCTTCCGCCGGTTGGAGAATGGGGATCCCGAAGCACGGAAACTGTGGGAGACATTCAAAGAAGTCAGTTTGGCCGAGTTCGAACGCATCTACGAGATGCTCGGCATAGAATTCGACCACTACACACCAGAAAGTTTTTATCTTGATCGCACCTCGGACGTACTGGAGCGTTTGCAGGACCAGAACATCGCGGTGGAGAGCGAAGATGCCCTCATCGTTCCAATGGATGAGGAGGACATGCCCCCGATGATGCTGCGCAAGCGCGATGAAACCACTCTCTATGCGACGCGAGACATCTGTGCGGCCGAGTACCGGTGGCAGGAATACGAGTTTGCTCACTGCCTGTATGTGGTTGGCGGGGAACAGAAACTCCACTTCGATCAGCTGCGAGAAGTTCTCTCCAAACTCGGTCATACCTGGGCAAACCGCATCGAACACATCAACTTCGGCCTTCTGAAATTCCTGGACGAGGAGACGGGTAAAGCGCGCACAGGTTCCACCCGAAAGGGCGATATGGTGCTGCTTGAGGATGTATTGACCAACGGCATCGATAAGGCACGGACCAAACTTCAGGATAACCTCGACAGGCTGGATACGGACACCGACCTCGATGAACTCGCCAGCCAGGTAGGCATCGGAGCGGTCGTTTTCAGCGATCTGTGCGTCAACCGCGAGCGGGACGTGATCTTCGATTGGGATCGAATGCTGGATTTTGAGGGGGACACGGGCCCGTATGTGCAATATGCCCACGCGCGGCTCTGCAGCATCCTCCGCAAAGCCGACTCCCCCGTTGACCCGACCGCGGACTGTGAGCTGCTGACGCTACCGGAAGAATGGGATCTGATCCGAAAACTGGAAGACTACCCCGAACGCGTGGAAAAAGCCGCCCACAAACGACAACCCAGCGTGGTTGCCAATTACCTGATTGAGCTCTGTTCCAAATTCAGCACATACTATAGTGCGGGCATGCATGAACCCGACCGACGCGTTCTGTGCCCCGACGAAGCAACGCAAGCCGCGCGATTGCTGCTGGTGGATGGCGTCCGGCACGTCATTCGTAATGGACTGCATTTGCTGGGTGTTGATGCCCCGGAACGGATGTAAAACTTTTATTGGCCCGAATCATAGAAGCGGGAGAACCACATGCCCTCATTCGCCGCCGTCTTCTTCGACCTCAAAGGCACCCTGTGGGATCATCTGGCATGTGCCGAGCACGTGATGGGGGTGGTCTTCCCCAAACTCATGGACCACCTGCCGGACGCAATTTCGGAGGAAGAGGTGCGCCGGCAATTCAATGTCGCCCTGCTGCAGAGCGCCCGGGACACCGGCCTCGTCGCCGATAACCGCTTCTCGATCCGGGATCGGTTCGAACACCTGCTGGAGTACTATGGCGTCCACCAACCAAAACTCGCGCGCCAGCTCAGCTCACAATACAACTCAGCTCGCCGTTTTGCCATGCGCGGCACGGTCCAGACCGGAGCACGCGGCGTGCTCAAACGCCTCCGCGCGAATGACATCCCCGTGGGAATCATCACCAACGGCGGCCCCGCCGTGCAGCGACAAACTCTGCGCGCCCTCGCCCTCCACAACCATCTGGACTTCGTTGTGAGCGGGGATATAGAGGGATTCAGCAAACCCGATGTCCGACTGTTTGAACGCGCACTCAATCTGGTGGACGCCTCTCCGGACGAGGCCCTTTTCGTGGGCGACAGCCTTTTCACCGACATTCTCGGCGCTCACCGGGCTGGTATATCGGCCGCCTGGCTGCATCAGGCCCACAAACATGTGCCCGAGACTTTGCCCGAACCCGATTACGTGATTGATGAGCTGCCCGAGGTCCTGAAAATAGTCGGCTGAACCGGTGTTGCGGGATGGGAGATGCGAGATGCGGGAGGCGGGATACGGGATGCGGGAT
>CAZXYF010000082.1:7560-12774 GCA_964644705.1 uncultured candidatus Brocadiaceae bacterium
GCGGGATACGGGATGCGGGATCGGGATGCGGGATCGGGACTCCCGTGGGAATGGATTATGGGAACAGGAATACCCGGGATGCACAGTTACCACGACACAAATTTGAGCATCAGAGAACCTTCCCCCTACCGCCAGGCCTGGCCAAAACACCAATTCGGGATGTATAGATCTTTGTCTTCACCTTCGTCTTTACCAAACATCTGCCGTTGTTTTTTGGCGGTATCAGCCCCAGTAGAAGGGCAGACGAAGGCAAAGACAAAGATAAAGAGGATAGATGCATTGCCTCGGGATATTTAGGGGTGGTTCGCGAGATGAACCACATTTCGGGCTCACAACTACCTCGGGGCCCATCAAAACGTCCATTTGTGAACGTTTTGGGCAGCACTTCCCTCCCCTTATTCTGCGTCTCCTCTGGCGTAATAGTCGGGGTCCTCGGCCAGATGGCCCCTGGCTTCCTGGAACATCGGTTCAACTTTTTCCGAATCCCAGGCCCGATCCACATAGGGAGTCTTTTTCATCTTCTCCACCTCATCTGCCCATTTTTCATTCCGGTATTGACCGTATATGTGGAGGGAATCCGACATGTCCACGTATCGCCCCGTACTTACCGGCTCCCCCAGCTCCTCTGAAAGTCGATCCGCAATGATCGATTGCAGGTCCGTCAGGGCAAAAACGTTCATAAACCACGCCATTAGCAGATCGCGAGAACGCCAGTGAGCGTTGAAATTGAGCCGATATCCTTCCTCCTCCGGCAGCAGTCGGCCCCACAATCTCTGCAGACACGGCGGATCATAGGTGTTGGGATCGGCCTGAGGCATCCAGGTGATTGCCTGGGCGCGTCGTGAGTGGGGAGCTTCAGCCAACTTCCGGACGACGTAATCGATCTGATTCACCGCTCCAAACGGAGATTCCTCCTCCCCACTTTCCAATTCTTCAACTGGGGCATAGGCAAACAGGCGTTCGTGATAGGTGTAGGTCCATTTTCCCTCCGACGGATCGATCCAGTGATCATGGATCCCCTCCACTACTTCCTGCCGATAAACCTCCAGCTGCGTCGGACCTCCCGGAATGTTTTTGTGGAGACGGGGCTCGCCCATAGGTTCCTCCACCTCCACCATGACGGAGGCATCCAGGCTCGGCGGCTGTCCGTCATCGTCATATTCCGTTTTCACTTCGACGCCGTTCTCCCACACCCCGATCACAGCCCGCTCCCATGCTTCCGGCAGGGTGCGCCCCCTGACATGCAGAACGGGGATATCCGCCATCTTTTCCGATGCACCTGTTGCGTCCGTTCCCATCCAATCACTCCCGTACAGAGACCTCTCCGAATATTAGTTCAGCGCCACAGCAGTACAGAGTTTACCAACCACACGCAGCCGCCGCAAGACCCCGGCGAGTTGCGAAAAAAGCTGACGATTGGTAAGCTAAAGCATTCCGCCGGTCAAATGATTTCATTCCCTGAGTTTTCCAGTTCCCCGCATGTATTCCGGGGCAAATAACGACATCAAGGAGCATAGCCGCCATGCTGGAACATTTTTTCAAACCAGAATCTGTCGCCGTGGTAGGAGCAAGCCGGGAAGAGGGCAAAGTTGGTCATGACGTTCTCGTCAATCTCATGGACGATGGGTTTGACGGTCCCGTGTATCCCATCAACCCAAAAGCCGATGAAATCCACGGGCTCTCCTGCTACCCCGATATCACCAGCGTGGGCGAGTCCATTGACCTCGCCATAATCGTCCTGCCGGCCAAACTGGTGCTCAAAATCATCGACCAGTGCGCCGAGGCAGGAGTGGATTCGGTCATCATCATCTCCGCCGGTTTCAAGGAAGTCGGTGAACAAGGGGCGGAGATGGAACGCGAGCTGTCGCGAAAATGCGAACAATACGGAATCCGCTGCATCGGTCCGAACTGCCTCGGCGTGATCAGCGCCCCCCACGGTCTCAACGCTTCCTTCAGCGCCACCAGTCCCAATGCGGGAAACGTCGCGTTCCTGAGTCAGTCCGGGGCTTTTGGAACCGCCATGCTCGACTGGCTGGTCAGCTCACAGGCCCAGGGGCTGGGCATCTCGCGATTCATCAGTTACGGCAACAAGGCCGACGTGGACGAGACCGACCTTATCCAGGCGCTGGGCGAAGATGAGGAAACCGACGTCATCCTTGGCTACATTGAAAGCATAGACGATGGCCAGAAATTCATGCGGGTGGCGCGGGAAGTCACGCAGAAAAAACCCGTGGTTATCCTGAAATCGGGCCGAACCAGCGCGGGTGCCCAGGCGGCCTCCAGCCACACCGGAAGCCTGGCCGGATCCGACAACGCCTACGATGCCGCTTTCCGCCAGTGTGGCGTAATCCGGCCGGATACCGTTGAAAAATTCTTTGACTGTGTGCTCGGATTCGCCCGCCAGCAGCCCCCCACCGGTTCATCCGTCGCCGTGGTTACCAATGCGGGAGGGCCCGGGATCATGGCCACTGACGCGATCGAAGATTCCTCCCTCCAGATGGCCAGTCTGTCCGAATCAACGACCGATCAGCTGAAGGATCCCCTCCCGGCCGAAGCCAGCCTCGGCAATCCCGTCGATGTGATCGGGGACGCCCGGGCGGACCGGTATGAGGCGGCCATCGAGGCCTGCATCAACGACGACAACGTGGATTCGCTGCTGACAATCATCACGCCCCAAACCTCAACGCAGATTGAGAAAACGGCGACCGTCATCGGTGAAGCGGCTCAGAACAGTGATAAACCGGTTCTGGCCTCCTTCATGGGCGGCGACAGCGCTGAACGTGGCGCGCACGGACTGCAGCCCCTGCATGTGCCCAATTACACCCACCCGGACCGCGCCGTGGCTGTGCTCGACAGCATGGCCCGCTATGGGGCACGTCGACAGCAGGTGGAGAACCCGGACCTGGATTACGATTTCAACACGACCAAGATCGATGCGGTTCTGGACGATGCCGCACGCAAAGGCATGGATGAACTGGGGGAACGCCAGGCGCAGAAAATCATCCGCAACGCAGGCATCCGACTCCCGGCCACCGAACTCGCCTCAACCGCTGACCAGGCAGTGCAGGCCGCCCAGACGATTGGCTACCCCGTCGTCATGAAGATATCCTCCGATGACATCCTGCACAAATCCGACGCTGGCGGGGTGAAAGTGGGGATGGAAGGCTCAGAAGAAGTTCGCGAGGCATACTCACAAATCATCAACTCAGCCCGGGATTATGATCCCGATGCCGATATTGATGGAGTGCTGGTGCAGGAAATGATCAGCGGAGGCAGCGAAGTCATCGTGGGCATGAACCGGGATCCCCAGTTCGGACCGTTGATCATGTTCGGTCTGGGCGGTATCTACGTCGAAGTCCTCAAGGACGTATCTTTCCGCGTCGCGCCTCTGACCAAAACCGATGCCCGCGAGATGATCGACGACATCCAATCGTCCCGCATCCTCAAAGGATTCCGCGGGGAAGCACCGCGCGATCTTGACGCACTGGCGGAGGTAATTCTCCGGCTGTCGCAACTGTCGGTGGATTATCCCCAGCTGGCCGAGTGCGACATGAATCCCCTGCTTGTCTTCCCGGAAGGGGAAGGCATCGCGGCACTGGACGTGCGGTTCCGGGTCGAAAACTAAACGGCACCGGATTCTGCGATATCCTGTGAACTGCTCACTGCATGATGAATCAGTCGCCGTTCCCGAGAATCCCCGCCGAACATAACGACAGCACAGGCAACGTCATCACAGCATTGAGCAGATTCAGAACCGTGACCCATGGATACCCCGCGTAAATGGTTGCTCGCGCTCAGGCCCTGGTCGTTTTCCATGAGCGTGATATCCGTATCAATGGGCACCTTGTGGGCGGCCGGGTCGGATGGCATCGGGTGGACACTGTATGGGCTGACCCTCCTGGCCATGGTCTTTTTTCACGCCGCCGCCAACCTGTTCAATGATTATTCAGACGTCAAAAATCGCGTCGATGTGCCGGGTGCCCCCACCGCCCGATATCGGCCTCATCCACTGGTGCATCATGAGCTGAGTTTGAACCAGGTGCTGGCCGCTTCCCTGTGCTTGCTGGCGGCAGGGACCGCAATCAGTCTGTATCTGGCGGCCGCCCGGGGCTGGCCGATCGTCGGTATTGGGGTCGCGGGCGTAGCAGTGGGGATTGCATATACTGCCCGCCCCGTCGCTTTGAAACAGCATGCGCTGGGGGAAGTGGCGGTCTTTCTGGTGTGGGGTCCGCTCGCCGTGCAGGCCGCTTATTTCATTCAGGCCCAGACGCTGTCCCTCCCCCTGCTCTGGGTTTCCGTCCCCTTCGGCCTCCTCGTCGCCCTGACAATGCTCGCCAATAACCTGCGCGATCATTCCTACGATAGCCAGCGGGACATACGGACCATATCCGTTCTGCTGGGACGAAAACGGACCCGGTGGCTGTACTCTTTCCTTATCGTATGCGCATTCCTCGCGGTGGCGATAATGGCCTTTACGGGTCCGCTGACCGCGTGGTCCTTGATCGTGCTGCTGGCGGTCCCCACCGCGGTGCGGATGGGCCGCATGATTCACCGGGAAATCCCCGACGATGCCGACGCCAGAACGGCACGGCTGGTGATCAGTTTCGGCGTTCTCATGCTGATTGGCCTCATCATTGAGGGACTTCTCTCATAACGGAAGCACTGGCGTAGGTGCTCATTGAACCACGTTATTCCAGATGGGTCTACTGCCGTGCTTGTTCCGATTGAGTCCGGGCATTTCACAAACCTCAAGCGTGACTCATTCTAAAAGCAGCCTCAGCCACAGATAATGTCGAACAATCAGGGCAATTGTGAATCACAGAGTGTTTTCAACAACTCAAACGACAACGGTTTGGTCTCCGACCGACAAAGGCGAACGACGAGGGCAAACCAAAAAGGGCACGGCATCCCAAACCCTAATCGTGCCCCATAATCTTTCGCCTTAATCCGGCCGTTCCCGGCAATCTTCATTGAACGGCAGATAAGGGAGAAGGATTAGGGGCATGGAAACCCGTATCATATCCCGCATCCCGCATCCCGTATCCCGTATCCCGCATCCCGCCCCACGTATAGCAGCGCATCCTGCCTGCACAGTCGTTGCTGTTGCCGTTATTGAGATGTTCAAAGTTGAATGTTCAATGTTGGACGTTCTTGTTGTTGTATGTCGTCTTACTTCGTCTTCCGTGCCGCTGTTCGCTGTTGTCGTTAACTCTC
>CAZXYF010000083.1:0-12751 GCA_964644705.1 uncultured candidatus Brocadiaceae bacterium
GGTGTTAGAATCCACCTCAAGGGTTGTCTCGATCTTATCCAAAAGGTCCTGGATTGTATTTCCGTCCTGGCCGGCACCGGTTCCAAATTTGAACATCTCGCTCTCTTTGCCGACTTTTTCCACGGACCCACCTGAAAATGTGCTGGTTATATCAATCGTATTTGCCGCCTCGTTCACGTCCGTAACGTTCTGGACTTCCTCAGTGCCATTACCATCAGTGAGAACCACGCGATTCCCAACCTGGTTGGCCCCATCAGCGGTAAACGGGTTCGCATCTGCCAGGGTGATCTCGTCCGTCGTGGTGTTGACGGTATCGACAGTTGTCGTAAACGTGTCATCGCTTGAGGAATGATGAAGCACGATTGAATCACCCGCCTCATATTCACTGGCATCGGTCACTGCCAGAGTATCTGCGTCACCAGAGCCAGTTACTGACTGCAGCGTTTTAAACTGGCTGGCATCCTCCACGGTTAACTCGGTTGTGCTGCCTCCCGCCGACACCGTTTGCATGCCCACAGGATTCCCTTCTCGAGCCGTGCCCGAAATATACACCCGATCTCCTGAGGCAAAGTTTTCGAGATTTTTAATATCACTAAAATTGTCCGAGGCAACGGCTTCTCCGCCCCCAATTGCAGCCTTCCTCTCATAGACATTGCCACTGGCTTTCATGGTCGTTGTCGTAGGGGCTATAGCACCACTGCTCAGGTTCCCGGAGAAGTCGATCTGTCTGGTGCGAGAATTGGGCAGAACAGTATCATACGGTATCTTGATATCTGAATTACCCGGCACCTGGAAACCGTTATCCTCCCCGGTAATCCCGGTTCGCTGGACTCTATAACCGGTGGCCGGATCCACAAGATAATTCTGCGCATCCACATCAAAACTACCGTCCCGGGTGAAGACATTTGATGTCCCGTCATTCACGACGAAGAAACCTTCACCGTCGATACCAACATCAAACTCTTTACCCGTTGACTTCATATTACCGGCTTCCATATCTTTATCGATACTGGACACGCGCACACCGTTTCCAACCTGTTTCGGATTGGTTCCGCCAACGGTCTCACTCGCCCGGGTGCCATTGTCAAGCGTTCTGGAAAACATCGTGCTGAACGTCACCCGATCACTTTTGTAGGATGTTGTGTCGGCGTTGGAGAGGTTGTTTCCCGTCACGCTCAACATCCGTTCATACGCGCCCATTCCCGATACAGCTGTTTGCAGTGCATTAGACATTATATTTCCCTCCTGTTAGAGAACGCTCTTGATATCCGACAATTTGAGTTTCGTATCTCCGCATTGGACCTTCATCTGGCCGTTTTCAACCGTCACGGCGTCAACAGTATCTTTCACCTTTTTCGATCCTTCAAAATACTCCACCTCTCGACCGACCAAATTGGCTCCGCCCGTCAAGTTGACCAGCTGCATGACGTCGTCGAAACTGTCCTGCATTTCATTCGTTGCCTGGAGCGATGCCATGTCCGACATCTGAGCCAGCATTTTCGAGTTATCCATGGGGTCCATGGGGTTTTGATTCTTCAGCTGCGTAAGGAGCAGCTTCATGTACTGCTCACCGTTCAGATTCAGTTTTGATTGCACTATTCCATCTCCTTTCACACGAGACAATTAATGCCCGACTCACTCACCGTCTGAAGCGTCCGCCTCCCGGCGTCCTCTTGTCCATCCTCAAACACATTTCCCAGGCCGTGTTGCTGCTGACGTGCATCACCAAAATGACCATCTCCATGCTGCATTCCATCCCGCGCATGCCCGGAATGATCCTCCGACCACATGTCCGAAACGGTTGTTTTTTGCGCATCGTAACGCCCTTCTCGCAGGGTCCTTTCCAGTTGCTGCACGTTCTGCTGGAGCGCCTCCCGCAGTTCCGCATTTTCGACCTGAATGTCGATGTTCAACTTATCCTGCACCATATCGATATCGACTTTCATCTTCCCGAGTTCCGGAGGATTCAATCGGATACTCACCCGCGAATGGTCGCCGTTACGCATAAAACGCGCCTGTTTGACGGCTGCTTCCGCGGCGGAACGTGAAGCCTGGCGAACCGCTTGCGCGGTGGTCACCGGCCCGCTACCGCCGGATTGGGAGGCAGCCTGATTCGTTGGGCTAACGGTGGAACTCTCCGCCGATGACACGGCACCAAAGGTCATCCGCTGGCCCTTCGCCTCCGATCCGCTCCGTTTGCTCTGGCCGGTCATCGATTTGACATTTTCCGCGGTCTTCGTCTCCAGCTCCTGCATCAATTTCGCGGCTTGATCCCGATCCGTTCCCGCTGCCTTACCTCCGCCGTAACTCTCTTTGGCCGGCTCCGGCCGTTTCACGTCGCGAACGTTTCTTTCCCGGATCTGCTCCCCGCCCCGGCGATCGCTCCGGGTATATCGTCGTGCCGCCCTCCAGTTTTCTCCGTGCTCCCGCTGTCCCTTTTCCGCTTCCTGGACCCTGGCTGCGGCAACTTGTTGTTCTGCTGTTTTTCCTGCACGCTCCCCGGATTTGGCCTTCGATGTCGCTGTGCTGATATCCTCTGTCGTTATTTCTTCCGGCTGTATCGCCTTTTTTGATCCTGCTTCAACTCGATTCATCCCGCGCCCCTCCCCCCTTTGACCTTTTTCCCCACCACTTTGCAGAGCATTATGCAGCCAGCGCTTCATTTTTTCGGCATGCATATCCTGACTCCCGCCGCCGTTAGCTTGCCCATTCCCCCCTCCCTGTGACAGCGCCGATTTCTCGCCCCGTTGCCGGGCAATAAACATCCCATCGCGCATCTGCACATGACCACCACCCGCGGCATCTTCCTGCAATTTTTTATTGCCGCCGGCTATTGAATCACCGTTTAGGAGCATAGTCCTCAGTTCCCTCGAGGTGGCTTCTCCGCCATCTGCGCCTTTATGCCCTTCGACAACGCGGTGAATGGAAACGTCAAATTGCTCATTTTTAGACCGCTCAGATATTTGCGCCAGTATCTCTTCAGGAACATCCTCGCCCACCGTAAAGACAATTTTTTTCGTATCGCCCGTCCCACTCTTCGCCGCTTCAGCCTCCCCCGTTTTTCCGTGCTGTGCGCTTTTGGGACCCTCTTTTCCAACATGAGCATTCAGCTCGAAAACGATAAACTTCCGATCCGAAGACCCCGTTGAATCTTCTTTTTCCGGTTGTTGGTTCCCGTCAGAAACCATCCGTTCACCGTCGGTTGTTTTCCCGCTCCCCTTCTCCATCCCGCCCGTATTACCTTCCGCGCGCGCCTTCGATTGCGATCCATTCCCCGCTTTTGCCTCCGGGCGGGACGACCCAGCATTTTGGGCAAACACCTCTTTAAACCCGGCCTCCCCCGCATTCGCCGGGGACGTAGCGGATTCGGCGGATCTGCCCTTTTGCTGTTGTGGCACGCTGATTTGCGGTATCTGGACCATGGGGTAAATCTCCAAAAAGTTCACCCAACGTAAATGCAAAGGCTGTGCCAACGCCCCACAATTGCCGATATCCCGCCTTTGAAGATCATTTCAACTCCACAGCGCACAGAAAACGATTCCGGCAACGAAGTTTTTTTCATAGATTCGGTGCAAAGTTTTCTCGCAGACCGACCACCCGATTTGTCCGTGTTCACGTGACTGACCGCCCAGGCCCAGCGGCAGAGCACCGCATGGTACAATAAAAAAAGCGGCCCTGAAGGGCCGCCCATTCACTCAATTCTCAACGCGCTATAACGTGTTTATCCGCGGTGCATCACACGATATCAGTTTTCCTTCGTTACCCCCAGTTTCTCTCTCACAACCGTATGCGCCACAAAAAAGAGAAAATATCGTGGTGACGTCGTCATCAGATTGGGGCCAAACCGGCACTCCGATCGATCTCGATAATCATCATAATATTCATGAATTCCGTCTCGCACCTCAGGAGAGGCGGCATTCCACCGATCCGTCACGCTGGATATCAGCGTGGCATCGCCCACGTTGAACACCTTCAGATTGAGCCCCACCGAAGGATCAGAATATGGGTTGAAATGGGTTATCTTACCGATCATGATGGCGTCCGCGTTACATTGTTTCGCGGCCTTTCTCAGCACATCAACCGGGATGGCCCCCCGCCGCAACAACTTCGTTACACTTTCCATTCCAATTTCTCCGGGTTTTACAATGACCGGGTCCACATCCGCACCTTCCTGCAGAATTTTCTCCGCCAGCAATTTCGTGAATCGATCCCCTTCGTTACTGTATGGCGGCTGATCGGCAAACTGGACGATCACGAGACGTTTATACGGCAGTTGCACGTGTTTACGGGGCCGCCGGGACATGGTGCCACAGGAGCAAAGCAGAAACGCCATACCGACCAGCAACAGTATTATCAGTTTGCCGCTTCTGTTATTCACTGGATTCCCCTTCCGGAGCCTTACTTTCCATGGAACTCTGGGATTCGTCGGTTCCCTTTGAGCTTGCTTTTTTCCCGCCGGCTTTGCGCAACAGAATTATAATCTGTTTCAACGCCTGCATCTCTGCCTTCTCGGAATGGCGTATTTCATCACGGAACCCCAGCACATCCTTCTTCCATTTCGCCATTGACTTTTCAAATTCCGAGAGCTGTTTCTTGTAGGTCTCCATTTTCCCACGAAGGTTATCTCTCTGGGTGCGGACTTCCTTCAATTCCGACCGGGTTTTCTTCAGTTCCTTCTCCAACCCCCGAATCGTCTCTTTCTGTATCTTTATCCGTTCTTCCGCCCGTCCCAGCGCTTCCGTCAACGTCATGCGTTCCGTCCCAAAAACCACCTCTTCCACCGGCTCCCCGGACGGGGTCTTCTGCTTTCCCTCATTCGCAGCAGTATCAGAGGCGTTTTCTTTCACCTGCTCCGTCAATTCAGGCTCGCCGCTTTTACCTTCAGTCGCGCCCGCTGTTCTTTCCGATTGAACGGACTTAGGAGGTGTGTTTTTTGTCGGCTGGGGTTTCTTCCTGGTGGTTGGCGACTCACCGGTCTGCTTCGAAGGTTGCGCTGTTGAACAGCCCGCCAACAATACAATCGCCGCAAGACCCACAAATCGCATGAAACGGATCATGTCATTCTCCCTTGTATTTGCATTCAATAACCGTTCTCTCACCACAGGCGCACTGAACAACGATCTGACGAATCACCCCGGCTTCGTCGGTCACAGTCTCCACTTCCATTTCGCCGTTCCCCTCAGGCACCGGGTCCGACTCCCGGGCTTCCCCCGAGCTGCCTGCAGGGATGCGCACACTGCTGTCTCCCACCTCAATATCTCCCCCTTCGATAATCGCCCCTTTTGTCCTTTTCCTGGTGTTGATCGTGCTCATTTATCCTCCAGATTTTTACCGAGATCGTACAGAGCCTTCGTATGAATTTGCGACACCCGGGATTCGCTCACCTCAAGCACCTCAGCAATCTCTTTCATATACAGTTCTTTGTAATAGTACATCACGATGACCTGCTGTTGTTGTTCACTCAGCTCTTTTATCGCCTCACTCACCAGATCAACCTGCTCCTTATGCTCAACTTTTTCAAGGGGAGTGTCCGTACGTGCGGGCACCAGCGCCGACAGTTCGGTGCGCCCACCTTCCCCATCCTCGATCGGTTTCTCCAGTGAAGTAAGATAATTCCATTTATCGTTCGACAGAGCGTCCAGCACACGTTCTTCACTCAGGTCCAGCTCGTCGGATATTTCATCGATCGAGGGTTTTCGACCGTTTTCCTCACGGAAGCTCTGAATAAAATCGCGAATACGATCGAGACGTTTGCGCGCCGATTTGCTGAGCACATCCTGTTTGCGGAGGTAGTCCATAATGGACCCCTTCACGCGCCGGTATGCAAACGTCACGAACGTTGCTTCCCGGTCCGGATCGTACCGATGCGCGGCTTCCACCAGACCGATCACACCACTGCTTATAAGGTCATCCCGGGGCACAATCTGACGGATGCTCGAGGGCAACTGGCCCACGATACGTTTAACGAGGGTCAGATTCTCGGTGACCAACCGATTCACTTCACTTGACTGTGTCTCACCCTCTTCATATGCCCTGGCAGCACGCATATACATTCCTTCCTTTCTACCGCTTACTTACTCTCTCCAGTTTCACCCACAGCATCGGTCACCACGCTTGTGCCCACCGCTGTTGCCATCCACGTGACCGCTCCCAGCATACAACCCGCCAGAAGCGCATAGCGAATGGATGTCAGCGGAGACGTCTGCTGCAGCATTTGGATTATCATGATAACACACGTCACCATAGCCGCCACAAGTGCAGTCACCCTGTTTGCAAGATTAAACATTTTGACCTCCTTATTGAGTGCAAACTAACTGATTCGATGGAAGAATGAAACTCACCTGTCCATTCATCCATGTATCTCCCGTTTTCCACGCCGTCATATAAGCCCATCAAGATTATTACCATTCATATCCGGCTCCGCATTGCCCTCGCCGTCGTCCGAACGCCCGTTGATGATATCCACGGTATTGAGCTGGACCGTATCACACAGTTCATCGTATGCCACCACGGGAACATCGGAGACGAACGGGCCCAGAAGATCCTCAACGTGATACCGCAGACCGGGCGAGACGAGGAGGATCAGATCGGCCTCACCATCCCACTGGCCAACATTCTCCATAATAGTTTCTCCCACCTGACGCACCCGGGATGGCGGTAATCCACCTCCATCCTGCTGTTCCGCGTTCTGAGCAATCGACTCTTCCAGAGCCGGATCCAGCGTCAGTGCATACAGGTTACCGTTGGAATCGGAGAATCGCTCGCATATTGCCCATTTCAGCGATTTACGCACCTGCTCGGTAAGCATGGTCGTGTTCTGACACTGCCCGATATGGTTGGCACAGGCCTCTACAATGCGCGCAAGATCGTTGATCGGGATCCTCGCCGCCAGCAGATTTTCCAGCACCTGCTGGAGCGCGGAAACGGATACCTTGTCCGGTATAACATCGTCCGCCAGGGCAGGATGCGTCTGGCGAAGATTCTCCACCAGATCCTGCACGTCCTGGCGACTGAGGATTTCACTGGCGTGCTCGCGCAGGACCTCCGAGAGGTGAGTAATCACAACCGACTCGGGATCCACCGTGGTATAATCTTTCATGGATGCCTCACTTTTCATCTCCGGCTCAATCCACACCACGGGCAACCCAAACGACGGTTCCTCTGCTTCGATCCCATCCAGATCATCCGGGCGTTCTCCGGCCTTCATCGCCATCACGCGATCGGGATACACCTCCCCTTCGGCGACCTTATGGCCCGACAATTTGACCTGGTATTTATTGCCCTCCAGATCCATATTGTCCAGAATACGAATTTTGGGGAGTAATAACCCCATTTCACGCGCAAATTTCTTACGTAAAGATTTTATTCGTTCCAGCAGCGTTCCTCCGTCCTCGGGATTGACCAACGGTATCAGACTGAATCCTACTTCCATGGCGATGCGTTCCGGCGATAACAGAGACCGGACCGATTCTTCCTCCGACTCCGCCTCTTCCACCTCTTCCTGGGCTTCCTGTTCCTCAATTTCCTCTTCCGCCTGCTGTTCTTCCCGCCGCACCATCACGGCCGTACCACTCATCACCACTCCCAGCACCAGAAACGGCATCACCGGCAGTCCCGGCACCAGCATGAACGTAAATAGTCCTCCCGCCGTAATACCCAGCGCCCGGGAATTGGAGAGCATCTGGAAGCCCAGCTCCGTGCTCAGTCCTTGATCGGACGCCGATTTAGTCACCAGAACACCGGCGGCCGTTGACATGATCACGGCGGGAATCTGGGTGACCAACCCGTCGCCCACGGTCAGATGCGCGTATGTGCTCAGGGCCTCACCAACACTCATCCCGCGGGTCAACCCGATCACGACACCGCCGATCAGGTTGATAAAGATAATGACGATACCGGCAATGGCATCTCCCCGTATATACTTGCTCGCACCATCCATGGACCCGTAGAATTCGGCTTCTCGAACGATATCCTGCCGGCGGTCTCGCGCTTCCTCGCCATCGATCAATCCCGCGTTCAGGTCGGCATCGATACTCATCTGTTTCCCCGGCATGGCATCCAGAGTAAATCGCGCCACCACCTCCGATATCCGATCGGCACCTTTGGTGATGACCACAAACTGGATGACAACGAGAATCGCAAACATCACCATCCCAACCACCAGCGTTCCACCCACCACATAACCGCCAAATGCGTCGATCACCTGGCCCGCTTCGGCGTTGAGCAGGATTAATCGCGTGGATGCAACGTTTAACCCCAGCCGAAATAGCGTTCCCAGCAACAGGAGCGACGGAAACGTGGACAACTCAATGGGGGCGTTAATCCCCAGCACGACCATCATGACCAGCAACGCATACGAGAAATTGAGGGTCAACAAAATGTCCAGCATGAACGTGGGCAGCGGGATGATCAGGGCTGCCAGAATCCCGATCAATCCCACAGCCAGCACGACATCGCTGCGTTCAGGGCTTATGAGTGACGTTTGATTGGCGTTGTCAGGCATATTGGTGTTACCTCTCTTTATCGGCTCATTGGAGCACTGTTCTGGCCATCCTGCAGCACAAAGGACAGCACTTTTGCCACGGCGTAATACAGATCAGGCGGCACTTCCATCCCAACATCCACGGCTTTTTCCAGGGCCTGCGCAAGCGGTTTGCGTTCGACGATGGGGACGTCGTTTTCGCGCGCGATTTCCCGGATCTTCTTTGCGATAAAATGCCGTCCTTTTGCCACAACCGTGGGTGCTTCCATCTCCTCCTCTTCCCATTTGATCGCGACCGCAATGCGCGTCGGATTGGTCACAACCACATCCGCCTCCGGCACCTCTTCCATCATGCGGCCCTGAGCCATCTCTTCGCGACGTTGCTGCTGTTTTTCCACAATCTCGGGCTTACCTTCATCCCGTTTCTGCTCCTCCTGCAGTTCCGTCTTGGTCATCATCAGTTTTTTGTGGTGCCGGTATCGACTCCACGCATACTCCGCCGCCGCCACCAGAAGCATTCCGCCCGAAACCCAAATCATCAGCAAAAAACTCAGGCGTCCACCAACCATCATTATATCACGAGGCTCACGCCCGATGAGACCATTCATCCACGTCAAACGTGAACCAATAATGACCCACAGCACAATACCAATCACCGTAATTTTACCCAGAGCCACAAAAAGGCGGCTGAGAGAATCAGGCGAAAACAAGCGTTTGAAACCCTGAATGGGATCGATCTTCTGCAGATCCGGGCTGATCTGGCCCGGCGCCAGGAGAAACTGCGTCTGTGTCAAACCGACCAGCAACGCCAGAGCCGCCACAGCCAGTCCCACCGGCAACCCAATCTGCGCTATACGTTTCATGGCTGAACGCCCCAGGTAAACGGCACCCTGTATATCCATCTCATGACCACCCAGATTGGCGAGACGCGAACGAACCTCAGTCAACAGGTTATTCATAAAGTAGTCAGACAGTGCCCAGAATATTAATACTGCCGTCAGAAGCACCACAAAATTATTGACTTCATTACTGTATACAACCTCCCCCTCCTCACGCGCCTTTCGCTTCTTGCGCGCCGTTGGATCTTCGGTTTTCTCTTCCGATGTTTGTTCAGGAGGCATATCCGTTCACCGCACAATCAGGTTCCCTGGGGAAACGACGTAAAAACTCGGACGGCCATACCGCACACGTCCGCCCCCGCATCGACAATAATGGGGATTAAAAACATGAGAATGAGCAAACCGGTCGCCACGCGGAGCGGCATTCCCACCACAAGCACGTTGATCTCCGGCACCAGGCGGGCCATCAAAGCCATTACCAGACTGATCAGAAACGTCACCATCAGAAGGGGAGCGGCAATCTGCAGCATAGTCACAAAGGTGGTTGACACCGCCGATAAACTCAGATTACGCATGAAGGTCCCGCTGAGGAATTTCCCCACCGGCCAGGCGGTCAGACTTTCGTAAATTCCATAAAACATCCACAGGTGAGCTCCCGTCGCGAAAAACAGCAGGATGCCGATGGCATCGCAAAAATTACCGACCACCGTGGCCCGGACGCCGGCCAGCGGATCCGCTGCACGCGACATGGCCATCCCCATCTGCCGTCCCGTGACCTCACCCACCATACGGAGCGTTCGCATCATGGTCCGTGCCCCATATCCCATAAGACCTCCGAAAAGAACTTCGCTGGTGATCAGTAATCCGAAACCAACCAGTGTGGACGGCATGGTGACCGCCGCCGAGGCCGGATACACGATGATGGATATGGCAAGCGCCAGCAGAGCCTTCACGATGGACGGAACGATGCCGCCAATAAACATCGGCAGAAAGGCTATCATGGCGCTCACTCGCACCAGCACCAGGAAAAAAGTTGTAAGTTCCGGGAAATCCACAATCAGACTCCGTAATGACTGCTCCACTGGAAGAAACGCGTCGTATAAGCCACCATCACTTTAATCATCCACGGCATAAGCCAGAACGTCACCCCTCCCACAACCAGGATCTTCGGGATCATCGTCAGCGTCATTTCCCGGATCTGCGTGACCGCCTGAAAAATAGCAACCAGGAGACCAACTACCAGACCTGCCCCAAGAATGGGGCCGGCCACAATCAGGGCCGTGATGAGAGACCGACGTGCCAGAAATACCACCATCTGCTGAGTCATACCTAGCCTCCTCCAAAACTTGTCACCAGCGACTGTGTTACAAGCGTCCAACCATCAACCAGGACAAAAAGCAATAGTTTCAGGGGCGCGGAAATAATGACCGGGGGCAACATCATCATACCCATTGAAAGCAACACTGATGCCACCACAAGATCGAGAACCAAAAACGGCAGATACAGCACGAAGCCGAGCTCAAATGCTTTTTTCAACTCGCTGGTCACAAACGCAGGAATCAGTACGTGAGTCGGCAAATCTTTCGGGGTGCCCGGACGTTTTTTCATACTGCTCATCGAAACATACAGTGATAACTCATCCTTGCCGGTCTGTTTCAGCATGAATTTGCGCAGCGGAACCACTCCTTCCTCCAGCGCTTTCTGAGCCCCCATGTTGCCCTGGATATAGGGCTGCAGCGCCCGATCATTGATTTTTGCCATGGTGGGGCTCATCACGAAGATGGAAAGAAACAGCGACAACCCCACCACAACCGGCGTGGGAGGTATCTGACGTGTTGTCAGCGCCCGTCGGATAAACGCCAGCACAATTACTATGCGGGTGAATGAGGTGCTCATCAGGAGCAGACCCGGAAGAATGCTCAACAGCGTAACCGTCAGAAGTATCCTGATCGGCTGAGCCAGGCTATCCTCCCCATCCTCGCCCTCTTTCCCGTCCTCCTCGTCTCTGTCAAGACGCTCCGCCATGCGACCTATGTCCGTTATGGTGGGCACGCCCGACGATCCGCCACTCAGCCCCGTATCCTCCTGGGCGGTGGCGGAGCCGGTCGTCAGGACCAGCGCCACGATGGTGATGAGAAAGATTTTCCGGATCATCCTTGACCTTTCATGAATCCCTGCAATATGCCCTCGAAACGCCCCTCAGATGCCGCATCTCCTTCTTTGGGCTCCGGCAAATCATCGGCGTCAAACTCCGCAACCTTTTCCACGTGTTCCTTATCGGTGGCCAACAGGATTATCCGGTCGCCAATCTTCACCAGCGAGAGATTCTGTTGGCCACTCAAAGGAACAGTTTCCAGCACACTCATGTAACGTCCGTGACCAAAACGCGCACCACCGAATTTTTTCAACAGATAAACGCCCACACACACCAGAATGATCACAAAAAACAGCCCGATGACCATCCGCTCCCACGGAACATCCACATCTCCCATGCCCTTCTCAGACCACGGTTTGGATGGTTGATCGGCACTTTTCGCGCCTTTCTCCGCTTCTGAGGAGTTTCGGGCCTGGCCGGTCGTTTCGTCGTTCTCCGGCACCGCATGAGGTTGCTCGCTCTTCGGTGCAGACTTCTCTTCTCCCCCGGAACGGACACTTCCCTCAGCCCGATCAGCACCATGGGCGAATCCACTGACCATGACAAACAGCAGAACAGCGATCAGTGTCAGTCGCATTGTTGGTCTCAATGTCATTCTCGTTGGCCTCCTTATTCAGTTCGCGTATTAAACTAGTTGCAAATTCTATGCCACGAAACTTTTTCGGTGGAGTCGCCACAAGTCTGAAAAGAATGCAAGGTGTGCGTCAGCACGAATGCGCGACCGGATTCCAACGACCGGAGGCACATTTAGCGTAAGTGTTCAGAGGACCACGTGCGTTTTCTGATACTCTAAGCGGCAAGAATAAAGCTTGTTCCGGTTTCTGTTTCCTTGAGCCCCAGCGGGACGGATTCATACTAAGCGGGTTTTCATGTCGTACCTTGCTGTTCGGTGAACCACAGTTTGTAGATAATACCCCGTGCCTTGCGCCGGGGATTGTTATGTTTCGCCCTACACGGAGGTTCCAGCGCAAAGCACTTACCCATGCCATTGGAGTAGGCCGAACCATAAACATCCCCACCGCAAGGGTGGGGTATTCACTGCAAATTAGATACGTGGTTCACTGAATACTTACGGAATAACAACCGGTGTTTCCTGAGCGCTTCTGCAAAATTGTTCTAAGGTTTTTGCGAGTCAGAAGAACAAAAAAACTATCAATGGCCGTCCCACGAATGCAGTGGCGGGGCGGATTTATTTCGCATGTATCCCATTGTGTAAATAAAAACCTGAGGACCCCTGCGGCAGGCGAGTGGGATTTTTTCCGTACGATACAGCAC
>CAZXYF010000084.1:0-12723 GCA_964644705.1 uncultured candidatus Brocadiaceae bacterium
CGGAACATGGATAAAGAGGGACGCATACTCATCCAATGGCCTGGACTCCAGAATTCACAACTTGCTTTGAGCCTCCGTTCATACGACTCTCGCGCGCCTTCCCAGCGATTCAGCATCTCTTTTTTGGTAGGGGGTTTCGGGCGATGGGGGGGATGAACCAACCCCAACGGTAGCTCTTCACCATTATAAAGAAGCAACTCAATATGGTCACCATCACGACGACTGTCCTTCACGCAGGGCAACGCCTTCAGCGCGGCCGCGTATCTATCTTCGGCCTCCTGACCCTCATAATGCTTCCATATGTAGTGTCGTTTCAGCCAAATATAACGGTTCATTTTTTCACTTTTATAGTGAGAGGCCATCCGGCTTATCTCCGGCACCTCCGGGTTTACCTCGCCACTGATTTTTTCATGTTCGGGCGGTGGCCAGTTCGCGGGCCCGCGTATTTGTATGTCGTTAATGAATATGGCCAATCCCCGTCGGCTGACCACATAGGGGACATCAACGTACCGACCCTCCCAAAAGAGATACCCGGTCTTGATGGGCTTTCCTCTGGATATGCCGAACTCATCAATGTGCAGGTCCTGATCCTGGCTCCCGTCACCCGCGGTTGCAAAGTGAGCCAACAGTCCCATACACGCCACAACAATCACAAAATAGCAGCTGCTTTTTCTCAACATCTTCGTTTTCCCCCGTTCGGTTTCTAAGACATCACGAGAATAAGCCGGTCAGAATGACCATTTCTTCGGATCAGACTCGGAATCAGGCCGTGAATTATCATTCGGGGCTGTACGGTCTCCGTCCAATCCCCGTCCACCGTCCTCTCCAGCATTTCTGCATTGGCTGCCCACTGCCTTCATTATCGTATCAGGATCACCTTCCTTTTTTTGAAAGTAGAAGCCGAGAATGTAGCTCCCATGCTTGCCGGCAACCCAGTGATGGTTGTAGGTGGCCGGACCAGCCATCTGTTTCAAAGCGTCAGCGGCGGACACGGTGGTGTTCATATAGGTATCAAAAATGATGCATCCCCACCCCCACCCTTCGGCCGTATTGGTGCCATTCGGCCACACGGATTTTTCGTAAATTGGTGCCGGACAGAGCGTGGTCCATCCGTTGCCATCGGAAACCATTTTCGTTGTACCTACAACAGTTTCATCGTGCGGATGTCGATTTGCAAGCGAACGCATATAGTCATCACCATCACTATTATTCATATCTCTTAGAAGCCCCCCAATGGCACCCACAATATCTGACTGCCATGCAACTCCTTTGAAACCCACGCGAAACCGACCACCGGCACGTTCCTTAAGTGAAGCCTTCACTACCTCACCATCTTTCGTACGCTCATCGGCGGAATGACAGCAGGCCCAGAAAGTGAGGGCCCTATTCCCATTCAGTACCGATTCATACCACTGAGCAACCCAGGCACTCTCTACCCTCACCGCCCAGCAATCCTTCCCCTTCCACTTTCTAAGAGACATGAATGGCTCCTGCCAGCCGGGTAGTGTCTCATGTATCCACTTTCTAAGAGTGTCTTTACCTTCCTCGGTAAGCGGAGCGTACACCGGGTAAAACCTTCTGTCTCCGCCATGACAATTCATAAGCAATGCCCCCCCGTGACGTATCTTATAAAGAACCTTTCGGGGAGCTTCGTCTAAAGGACTTTGCGGAGACACAGCACTGGTGCTATACCCGCGCACTTTAAATCCTTGCTTTTGCAATCCCCTCACGAATTCGTCTTCGGCTTCGGCACCAGGAGGCTTAGCATCTGCAGTCCAAACATACGCGGTTTTATCGAGATTGGCACCGCTCCGCATCCTCTGCGGAGACCATGAGGGGGGAGGTACAGTAAGAGCTCGAACAGAATCTGAACCCAGGGTAAGCGTATTTCCCCCCTCCTCCTTCACATACTCCAGTGTCACCTTCTCGCTCACGGACTCAGAGCTTGGCTCTGGAGAAGGATTGTAATCCAGATAGACAGTTTCACACTCTCCGCGCAACCGGGACAGGGCGAGTGGCTGTGATTCCGCAAGAGGCGCGGAGCTCTGATCCCTGGTTTCCCAAATCCGGAACTTGTCCAGGCTGAGTTTCCATTTTCCCTGCGGCAATTCAGGTTTGACGTTTAAATTCACCTGCCTGAGAGCATCTTCCCCTTCAGCATCACCCGCCAGAGAGTGGGGGACAATAACCCCCGGGTTCCTCATTTCAAGGTGGTCATCCGAGAGAGTAATGCTCCCGCTGTTGTCACTGTCCACGTCGATATCCACCTCCACACACGTCAGACGCACCGCATCACTCTCCAGCCAGCCCGCCGGTCCCGATCCGTCCGGGTCGATTTTGACGACCACACGATCAGCGCCCGCCGATGCAGATGGGTTTATAGCCTCCAGATAAAGTTTGGTCTTGCCTTTGCTATTGGAAAGCCCAAGTTTTTGAAAATCGGTGATTCGCGTGTTGGGAGGGATATAGTGGCCAGGATTATCAGCCATTATGCTGTTCGGATTACGAGTCACGTTGGACATTCCTTCAGTCCAAATCCGCAGGTGGCCACTTCCTGTTCTCCTCCACTCGTAGGGGGGCTGAGAGGAGCTCGGTGGAGATAGAGCGTTCGGGTCGGATGCGCTGTACTCAAACTTCACGTGTGCCTGGTCCAGATTGTCTAGTTGCTTGATTTGCAGCCAGGCTGGTTCAAACTGACGAGCAGAAGCAGGATCCGTATCTACACACTCGTCATCCCAATTTCCGGATTCGCCATCTAAATCGTATCCATCGGCATAATCGGGTACACCATCACGATCGACGTCAAACACGTTGGTCTGAACAAACATTCCAGACTTATGGCGGTCAACATCTTCAATCAGATCTTCCGCGGGGGACCTGGAAACCTTGAATTTCTGGTCGTTATCCGAATCCACATCAAGATCCATATCAAGCACCGTTATTCGCGCCACATCGACCTCTGTAAATGGCGCATCTCCGTCCCCGTCAGGGTCTATTTTCACCGCTATGCGCGCCTGCCCCGGGTCGATCCCTTCCGCGTAAAACGTCACCGGATCCCCTCCGGCTGTCAATCCCAGATCCGACGCTGTGCAGGTCGCTTTACTTTTCTGTTGCTCCGTGCCTGCAGAGTCGTACGGGCGCAGATATTCCCCTTCACGTTCCTGTTTCGGTCCCTTCTTCCACAGTCGCACCGATCCGCCAGCGTCCGGCGCGTTCGGGAGATTGTAGCTCCAGGTGCCATCCTCATTTTGCGTGCGCGTGACTGCCGCCGGATCCGACCCCGGACACACAAAACGAACCTTCGCCTGATCCGGATCCAGCCCTTCCGATAGGGATACTTTCACCTTACAAAACCCGTTGCTCTCTTTCCCGATGTTGTCATAGTTGGCCTGATCATCCCACCGGTTGTATCCGTCCGCATAATCCGGGATCCCGTCTCCGTCCACGTCCAGATCATTGTGGCAGAGGACCTTTCCGGGTACCCGCTCTTTATCTTCGATTTCTTCCTCCCTGTCGCTTCGCTCCAGACCGTTTGCGTTGTCGGAATCCACGTCCAGATCCACAGCTAACCTGTTGAGAATTGCCGCCAGTGCGGTGTGCTGGACTTCACCATTTTGTTTGTCAGCGATCTGATATCTCCACTGCTTGCCATCGTTTATGTTGATCTCCGGCATACACCAGTAGTAGCGTTCATTCGCCTCCGTAATGCCATAGGTATCGCGCATGGAATTGTACACCATATCCACCGTCGGCCGGGGCCCCAGTATCTCCACAACCTCATCACTGGTGTAACCCCACCATATAAGCCAGGATCTTACCTCGTCCCAGAGCCCCTGAACAAAGCTTACAAATTCCTTTATCCCCCTGTCCCCTTTGACATACTCCTCGAATTGCACCGCCTCTTCGCCGGTTCCAGCTTCCACGATCGCCCGCTTTCCTCTTTCCAGGCTTTCCAGCATTTTCTCATTCATCATCCCCTTCAGATTCATCACGGGACACGCCGGGCGATCCTGCTTCGTCCCCGACGAAACAACGGTGTACCATTGCCTGGTTGAATTCCCCTTCTTATCTTTCATGTTGTGGCACATTGTCAGATGGACAGATCCGGCATACATCGTGCCTTCCATCGCCAGCCCGGCCGTGGAAACCAGCACAAGATCACGCTGCAGCTGCGAGCCACAGGCCAGCAGCCTGAGCTCAACGGCCAGATCCTTCCCCGGCTCAATCGCCTCCATGTTGTAGCTCAACCCCGCCGCCGGCACAGCGCCCAGCTCGATTCTGTGCGTCGGGCCACCGCATACCTCACTTTTCTCCCGACTCGTCCTTCTCCGCGTCTTTTGTGGCATCTCCTGCCACCCGGAGAATATCCTCCTTGTGCCTCTCCCACCATTCACGGTATTTGCGGGACGGCAGTGTGAAAATCGTTTGTTTAAAATAGTTACTCGCGCGACCTCTGCGCGAGAAGAGGCTCCGCTTCTCATACTCTGTCGATTTCGGGTGCCGTCTCCATTTCACCATCAGCATGACCAGGTTCACCTTGATATATCCTTTTGCAGGATGCCATTTGGGGGTGTTTTCCAGTATCTCAATCAAATCCCCAATTTGCGGTAATCCACCGCCTTCCACCAGCAAATCTACCGGCTCGTAATTCATCCGCGGATCTTTGGCCAGAAACTTCAGCGTTTTGATGCCTCGTTTGGATCCCAGCTTCAAAGCAGCATAAGCCGCGCTTTGTTGGACATAGATGCTGGGGTGGTCCATACTCATAAAACGATTAACAACCGGTAGTGCCTTTTTGTCGCCCAAACGGCCGAGAGCCTTCAGAATCCATGCCCCCAACCACGGGGTCTCCACCGAATGCAGGGCCTTGATCAGGGCTTTACGCGCCCCAGCGCCGCCGATGTGCACCATAACCACCGCTGCACGCATCCGGGCCGACATCGAAGACCCCTTCGCAAAAGGAGGACTCAACGAAGCCCTCTCCAGACCGGACCGTTTCCGCGTTTTTTCTCCCATGGTGCCAAGAACACGGGTCAGTTCCCCCAGCGCCTTATCCCCACGATCCGCAAGTTCCTTCTCCGCACCATGAAGAGACCACCGGTATTTCCGGTCCGCCCGACGATCAAACACGCGCCTTTTCCACGACTCATACTGCTCAGAGGTTTTGTAGTAATCGCCCTCCTTCCCCAGCTGTTTGATCAATTGTTTAATCGATCTGTCTGCAGCTTTTTGGGTCTGATCAGTCGATTTCTCCGCCCAGGATACTGGACTCATAGCAAGCAAAAACAACGCCGCGCAAGCGGCTGATATCGTCACTGATTTTTTCATGTTTTCTATTTCCGTGCTCATAATTTTTCTCCGAAATGGATGCAATGACTGGGGTGTTTCCGGGTGGATTGGGGCTTCTGGTATCCCGGAGCTTATCTTTTACCTGTTTTCCGGATCTGTTTTGGGCTCCCCCTCCTTGCGCTGTTTCCTTTCCTCATTGTCCTGTTTCAGTATTTCCCACCGGTTCTTGTTCCACCAGAGGCGATACATCCCGGTGGGAACATGTGGCCAATCCACTCCAAAACCAGAAGCGTAACTCGAGAAAACGAAGTAGCGATTATCAGCCTCTTTGCGTGACGAATACCACCTCTCAATCAACCTTCCCAGATATTTCTGAACGTATTCCCTGGCCGCGAACGAGCCGGGTGTCAACTCCAGAAGTTCCACCAGCCCACCAATCTCCCGGCACCCCCCTGCCTCTACAAACAGATCTACAGACTCAGTTTGGGGATATCGGGCCAAAAAACTCAGCACTTCAAATCCCCTGCGCGACCCGAGTTTTGCCGCCGCATACGCCGCCCCCTGACAGACGTTCATATCCGGATGATCCAGGTAGCGTTCGACCACAGGTAGAGCTTTTTTATCCCCCAATCGGCCCAACCCTTTGAGAATCCAGCCTCCCATTCCGGGATCTTCCACTGCACCCAACGCCTTGATAAGAACACCGCGAGCCTCCTTTCCCCCGATATGCACAAGCACCACAACCGCCCGTATTCGCGCCGCCGATCCCACCCCCCTGCGAGACACCGGCCACCGGGGCTGGAGGGCGAATTCTTTGCGGTCCCTGTCTTTTTCTCCACCAGATCCTTCTCGCATCAGCAGGCGCCCTATTTCCTTCACCGCCTTTTTCCCATATTCGGCCAGTCTTTTCTCCTCCCCAATTAACCACCAGCGTTGATTCACGTCAGAACCAGGCCACTTGGGGTACATAGGACTATAGTAGTGATCTCCCGTTTCACCAAGGACCTCTACAAGGCGGCCTATCGAACGCTGGGATTTCCCTTTCTCCTCCGACTTTGCTGGCCCTGCTGTAGCTATCGAACAGATTAACACAAGCACCAAACTCAGCGATATCAAGCCTGTTCCACGTTTCATGGTCTCTGCCTCCGTTCCTTTTTGTTCATTTCACGGGACTCACTGTTCTCATTCTCCCGGTATCTCCGGCGGCGGGTCAATCCGATACTCCTTTTTAGCCCTCGGGTGTTTGATCTCAGCGATCTCCGGTGGAATCCCATCGTATACCTGCCGAAGCTGCTTGATCAAATCCTTACGAATCTGACCTCGCACGACCTTCTGCTGGCTGTCTCTTTCTGTCTTTTCGAGCAAATCCAAAAGCTTGCGGTAACTGCCACAGAACATGCCGGTGACCGCCTTCAAGCGCCAATTCGACCGCCACTTATTGATTTTATGATGCCATTTATAATCCGCAAACACAGTCTGAACGTCAACCAGATTTTTGATCCTTTTATGTCGTTGGCTGAAAGCCTGTAACCGCGTATTAAGTCTGTTTGCCAGAGAATTGGGGATCTGGGCCAATTGACTTAAATACCGCACTCTGTATTGTTCATGTTTCAACATTGCCCTGAAATCCTGAACATTCATCATTTTATTGCTGTCCTCAGCAACCGTATCCTGTCTTACTATAACCTGATATATGGTATCAGTCCGAGTGTTCCCGGGAGGCGGAAACTTGAACATAGTCTGAGCCAAATTGTCCTTGATCTTCTCTGAACTTGGCACGAACTGCACGACAGGCCGATCTAGGCTAATATTTTTCACACTCAGGTTCCTCAATTCGTTTTTCAAGCCATCTGTCAAATCGTTCATGAACCAGGTCTGGTCATTCCGGAAGAATGGTCTCTGCCCCTCTGTAAAGTGGCGGTTCAAGAAAGTATTTAACGAAGCCTGACTATGGGGCGGGCGTGTTTGGTTGGTATCCTTCCACCGTGACTTGGATAAGCACGCCCTGATGGGCATTTCCAGCGTAACCGCTTCCTCACCAGGTTGTGTGATTTTGACCTTCACCACAAATGTTTTTCGGGAATTGGCCGGGGTTTTCTTGAAGGGAACACAAATCTCTGGCGCACCTTCAGGCCGAGGTATTAGGGGTGGTGTGAGTTTGCCGCCATACTGAACATCAAACTTGATAATTTTACTCTTCGATAGTGTTCGAACCTTTCTCCATCCGTCACCCACATCTATTTTCCATTTTGTACCTTGCGGCAACTCGTTCATTGTGTGACCCATAAGAGCGCCCAGCTCGATTCTGTGCGTCGGGCCGGCATCCGGACCTATAACAGGCGTTCCCGACTGATCAAATATGCGGGCGCTCCGGTGACTTTCCATCCGCAGCTGCAAATATGCCCCCTGCAGCTCGCCCGGCGGGCGTATCCGCAACCCGGCCATATCCTCCAGATCCGCCGATTTACTTCCATCCGATTCCTGGATAACACGATCCGCATAATCCACCAGATCATCCCCGTCGTCCGTCATCCAAATAGCCCGAGGACAGCAACGGCAGAGAGGCAACGACGGAAACTACTCAGCCGACGGCACAGGTAGCACCACACGAAAACCGAGACCAGCCTCCCTTGCCACCGCAAACAAGTCCTTGCGCTTGGCCGATCGCAGATCGTTCGGGGCTTCGCTCCACGACGAACCGCCGCGGACCACGCGAGTCAGACCATGCTCCGGTCCGCCCCGGTCCTTCGTCCAACTGGTCTCATAATAATCATTCACATACCAGTCCCGACACCACTCCCAGACGTTGCCGTGCATGTCATACAATCCCCAGTTGTTGGGCTGTTTCTGCGCCACCGGATGCGTTTTGCCGCCGCTGTTGGCCTCATACCAGGCATATCGCTCAAGCTGCGCTCCGCTGTCGCCAAAACAATACGCCGTTGTGCTTCCCGCCCGGCAGGCATACTCCCACTGAGCCTCCGTAGGGAGGCGTGCGGTCCACTGGCTCGTGCGCGAGAGCCATTCGCAGAACTTTTTCTGTCACGACCATTGCTTCGGCTGGCTTACGTGCGCTACTGATCCGAATCCAAAGGTTCCAACCTCTCTAACTCTTTTTGCGCCTTCTTGGCGATCATCGGATCATAGTCCTTAGCCGCCAGTTCCAGGATTGGCTTGACCGCGGCCACATGGTGAGCAGCCGACATCCCATGGCATATCTGATCTATTAAGACCCGGCGCGCATCAGCACAAGGTTCAGCGGCGTACCACTCCGGCACCTGCTTGTTCCGCAGCTCTTTCGGAAAACCCCTGGCGATCACGTATGCCACACTCTTAGCTTCCATCTCATGCTCGTTCTTCATGGCTTCCTGAGACAGTACACTCAAAAACCGCCGGAGCATAATGGGCTGGTTATCCGCTTTAATAAGAGTGGTCCATTCGCCGGTATACCCGAGGGACCCTACCGCGAATCTCCGGAAATGCGGAGAAGGCACGGGAAATTCTGCAATATCATTTAGCACGCCCTTCCATTTCTCGTGCAGCTCTTCCCATCCCTTATTTCCACGGTAGTTATACATGGAATACATCAGCGCCACATCACGAACATACATCGGGTACTTCTTATCCAGGTATTTCTCAAACACGTTTCCTCTTATTTTCCGATTATAATCTCTAAGTTCCACCAGGATGTCAGCCGCTTCCCTCTGCAGATCCGGATCCTCCGCGCCCAAATACTCCACGATGAACAATCGATCATCGTCTGGATCAGGAGCTTTACGGTATTTGGAGCTAAAAGGTTTCAAAAATGGCTCGCAAGCCTCACGGAGTTCGTCAGCCGTCTTGTATTTGAGCTCTCCGTCATCTCCTCCGGAAACACAGACTGCAAACATGAAATTCGCGCAAAAGAGTATAAGTAAAAGGCGCGTTGAATTCATCTCCTACCTCCTATTTCTTTTCAATCAGTAACAAGATATCCGCCCCGTCCCATGTTTTGGCGGCATGGTCGTCATCCGTTGCGAATTTTCCAACAGGTACAATTATATCTCCATTCCCATCGGGTGTAACAGTGACACCGGGGCGAATTGCGCCGGTCCACGTATTATACCTTTTAACTTGATAGTTCCCAGCAGGGACATTCTTCAAAATCAACTTATGGCTGCCTTTGCTACCCTGTTGCGCATTGGCATAACTTCTTGTGCTTTTCCCCCAGTTGTTACCCCATGAGCTATTGAAATCGTCGTCAAACAACCATACTGCGTAGTCCCCACCGCCTTTGAGCCCGAAGGCGCGCACGCTACTGCTTCCACCTGAACCGTTCCGAACGTCTGGCTTGATTCTGTGCTCCAGGCTTTTTAGCGAAATATGTTGAGTGACCAGTTTCTGCAAACTCTGCATTTCCTCTCCCAAGTCGGGATACGACGCAAATTCATTCGATCCCCGGGGAAACATTTCACCAAATTCCTTGCCGTCACACCACTTCAAAGGAGTGCCCGCATGGCCATTGGCAAATGCCCCCCAGATCGCAAAATGCAGATAGCTTCGCAAAACGTCTTCGCAAAATGGCACGCTCGGGGTGTTTCGTTCGACTATTCCATACTCAGTAACCAAGTGCGGAGCATCCGACGATGAGGTGTTTGTAGCCCATGTATGCATACGGGCAACCACATAATGCCAAATCAGCGCCTGTTGTTGAGAAATATTCTGCCAAATGTCGTCACCGGCGTTGGTCCATAGGTACTCCCTTGGTGGATATGCCATCGGATGATATACATAATGGTAAGCATGTTGAGACAGCATATCGATCTTCTCGTTCCCGCCCGTCCAGTTGCCGTGCTTCTCGCCGTCTATTTCTTCTCCGTCGTCATAAGGATTTCGGTTACGCTGCCAGTGAGTGGTGGAAGCCGTGCACGGCCGCTGACGCCAGTCTAGCTCCCGGACAGTGGTCAACAACCTGTCATGCCAATCGTCCGTGTCCTTATCGGGCTTCCACCAGTAGGATGTGCTATCCCCCACCCCTTCCAACTCATCGATGGTCACCCACACGGCAAGGGTCCGAGAATAACCCCACCGTGCGATCATGTAACGGTAGAAGTCTTTCTGCCACAACCATCCTTCACTGGTTTGATCAGCAGCGCAGGCGAAGAAATTATTGATTTCGTCATCAAAACCGCTGAAGCCGTTTTCCTCCTCGTCATCTGGTTTTTCGTCCCATCCGGTTTCGCCCCATGGGTGTCCGCCCGGACCTCCCTTTTGAAGTGACTGGTGTGCCCATACAGTGAGCGCCATGTAGATGCCATTGTCTTCATGGCCTTCCACTATATCATCCATTCGGCGCGCACGTCCCTGGTCGTAATAGGAATGAGAGTCCCATCCCGGCGGAGGATCCGTTTCCTGGATCGAGCCGCTCGAATACCAGTGTTCCTTCTGCTCGTTGTGGACAAGCTGAGTTTCCCAGGGGGCAAACCAGGTGTAGTTAAAGTTCATATTAGCATTTTTCATCTTCGGGTAAAGCTCGTCCTGTCTATTTATACCATCATGCCACCCGTTGTTAATCGTCCCGGCTGGGTGTGCCCACGGTCGGGCCTGTCCCAAGATGAAGAAAGGCTCCCGGTCATAATTTCCATTGGACTGTTTTTGCATTTGATGCAGGTAGAGATCATTCTCGTCTTTCTTGGCTATACTCAGAGGGCCGTTCTTTTGTCCCTGTTCACATCGAAAACGTAACCGAGGGATCGGCAAAATAGAATCGTAGGTTTTGCCACTAATCGGATCGGTCTTGTTGTAGAATTGATGGATGTCCTTATGCTGGTTATCATTCCCGAATGGACTCTGATTGTATCCATAATAGTGATAATATGTCTTGCCCGTGCCGTTGGGGATATCTTTTCTGTTAAACTCGTCATAGTTTCCCTGCGTATCGCCCTTTGCTTTGTGCCATACAAGTGCGCGGACGGTCAGCTCCCAGTATTGAGTTCCGCTGGTTTTTTCAGGTGGTGAGAATCGCACCTTCCAATTGAACGAACCGTTCGGGGCCGCTTTCATAGGAAAGCAGGGCACTTCATAGCTGTGGTCGCCAACGAGGGTATCGGTTTCGCCTCCACTCATAAGGCGGAATCGCGCATCGACCTGGATTCTTTCTCCATCATGGTCTGCGTCATACGAATCAAAGAGGTCCCCCTGGTCCATTCCTTTCGGATTCGCGTCGAAATGTTCTCTGCCAGGGCTAACGTGATGAAAATATTCCTCGTCAAGGGTTATCTTGGCTTCCATCTTTTCAAAACGTTTCACATTGCCCGATGAAGGCACGATTGTCTCTATTTTGATAGGCTGTTTAATGAGAACCCTCAATGGAGTATCCTGTACCTTGTCTCCCCCTGGACTCTGCACCCATATTGGCGACTTGTACCCTGACGTGCCGTATGCGGGTGTCTGCCACCATTCACCGCTGTTAGCCTGCTGCTGCGTCATTCCATAACCTTGGTACAGGTCCTGATACATCGATTCGGCCGTAATATGTCCCCAGCCAAACAGGTCGTTCCATGTATTTACGATATATCTGTAAGCGTCCCAATAGGCCCCCTCATACATCTCCGGATGGATGAGCATACAGTAATCTCCGTTTTCAGCTTGTAAGGTGATTACCTCCGTTTTGGCCTGATCTGCAAGTTTCGGCAAATGTAACAGGCCCATAGCTCTATGCCTGCTGTCGTCAATGCGACAATCAGACGGAAAGAGGAGGTGTGTTGCCTGGAGACCTTTTGCATGACTTGAAGGTAACTCCACAATCGTGCCTTTGTGCAGCGAGCCGAATCTATACGCTCCGCACGCGGTAAGACTGAAAATTGTCGTCCGAACAATATCCGAGCATTTTATGTCAGTGGGCCCATTACAATTCGGCTCAAGTTCGATCTTGATGCTCCCTTTCACTGGATCATTTGTTTGGGCTATCGCCTCCACATACAGAGTGATTTCGCGGGTAGAGTCATCAAATCCCAGAACCCCAGGGTCTAAATATGTGCCCGAAGGAACGTAATGTCCTGGATCCTGTGCTGAAGCAATTGAAAATCTTTCTCTGGGGGTTTCCCCTGGCTGCGACCACAATCGCAGATGTCCATTCCCGGACGTATATCTATACGGGTCATCTTTGGTTCCGGCTCCAGTGCGTGTAACCTCTTCCGGATTTGCTGCGTCGTAAGAGAAACGGATTTTCACTCTGGACACATCAATTGGCTCGGGCAAAGCAACAACCACCGGAACAAATTTTTCACCTTCCGTCACGTCATCGTCATTACCGCGTATCCCATCCCAGTTGAACCCATCCGCAAAATCGGGGATCCCGTCGTAGTCATCGTCATCATCGTTTTTCTCAAGGATTTTACCCGGATACTCAGGGTCCCCCGCGACGTATTCGCTCGCATCTTCTGCGTCGCTTCTATC
>CAZXYF010000085.1:0-12648 GCA_964644705.1 uncultured candidatus Brocadiaceae bacterium
CGAAGGAGCTGGCGCCGGATCGCGGGAAGATCGATGAATACCTGCAGATGGTCGCACGGGAAAAATAACATCCGTAGTTCAAGACGTTTTTTTTTGGGCTGGACGCGCGGCTATCCGAAGCGTTCGTAAACAGCCTTTGCGCCTGGTTTTCAGACGGTTTGGGGGTTCAAGGTGGACCCCTTCTCCCGAACATTTCACAAACCTCAAGCGTGAATTATTCTAAAAGCAGCCTCAGCCACAGGTAATGTCGAACAATCAGGGCAATTGTGAATCACAGGGTGTTTCCAACAACTCAAACGACACCGGTTTGGTCTCCGACCGAGCCGTCAGTTGCGCCGTACAGCGAACATCTGCAAGAACATCCAGCAGTTGCGGTGTGAGAACACGAGCGCATTTGTCTGTTCTCACAGCTGACGCACCGACGACTCGTGAAATGTCCGGGCGATGTAAAGGACGGGTCGGGTTGCGGGGCCAGAAGCCGTCTTATACACTTTTACATGGGGACACAGGGAACGCAGGAAACCATTACACGATCGGGTGAGGCCGGTGGGGCTCTTACTGGCGTCGTCAACTACATCAGCCGCAACTCGCAAGAGGCTAAACGTATGGAAATGACCACTGACCCCGAGCAGATTCATTCACTTCTGGATCGCTACATCCTGGCGAACGTGGAGGAACCGGGCCAGTATGTCGATGGTGAGGTGAACACCGTTCACAAAGATCATGACGACGTTGATGTTCGATGTGCGCTCTGTTTTCCCGATCGGTATCCCCTGGGAATGTCCCACGTGGGATATAAAATCCTGTATGAAATACTGAATGATCTGGACTGGGCCCTGGCCGAACGGGCGTATGCGCCGTGGCCGGATATGCAGGAAAAGATGGCGGAGTATGATATCCCGCTGTACGCTCTGGAAAGCTATCGGCCGGTGCGTGAATTCGATGTTCTCGCGTTCACCCTGCAGTCAGAGCTGTTGTACACCAATGTATTGATGATGCTGGATATGGCCGGGGTGCCTGTACGGCGGGAGGAACGGGCGGAGGATGCGCCGCTGATTATTGCCGGCGGACCGGGGGCGACCAATCCGGAGCCAATGGCTGATTTTGTGGACCTTTTCTTCGTGGGGGATGGCGAGGAGACCATCGTCGAGTTCGCGCAAATTGTTCGGGAATCCCAGGCGTCCGACCTTTCCCGTAAAGAGGTGATGCTGCGATCAGCACGGGAGGTCGATGGAGTGTATGCGCCGCGTTTCTACGAACCCGAATACGATGAAGAAGGACAATTTGCCGGGCTCGAGGTTCTCCGCGATGATGTGCCCGAGCGAATTGAAGCGGCAGCAGTCAATGATCTGGACGCCACGCCGTATCCAACGGATCCGGTGATACCTTCCGTTCAGGCAGTGCACGAGCAGATCACGCTGGAAATCATGCGCGGTTGCACGCGCGGCTGCCGATTCTGCCACGCCGGCATGACCAGCCGACCGCCGCGTCATCGTTCTCCGGATACCCTGGTGGAACTGGCGAAGGAGAGTTACCTGGAAACCGGGTTCAACGAGATTGGTCTGACCTCCCTGTCCTCCAGTGATTATCCCCACATGGAAGAACTGCTGGAGCGGCTGACCACCCACTTCGACGATTTGAACGTCAACATCGCGCTTCCCAGCCTGCGGGTCTCCGATCAGCTGGAGTATCTGGTGGGGCCGTTGAGCAGCGTTCGGAAAAGTAGTCTGACCCTTGCCCCCGAGGCCGCCACCGAGCGTCTTCGATCGGTGATCAACAAGGATATTACAACCGACGAGCTGCTGCAGGGGGCCAGCGTGGCGGTGGAAGCGGGTTGGAAACTGATGAAACTGTATTTCATGGTTGGCCTGCCGTCAGAGACCGAGAAGGATGTGGAAGCAGTCGGAGAATTATGCAAAGAAGTGTTGAAAGAATCGGCTCCCGAAGGACAGAAGACCCCGTTAAAGCTGAACGTGACTATATCTCCCTACGTTCCCAAACCGCATACGCCATTCCAGTGGGAACCCATGCTGGAACCGGAGAAGCTCCAGGAAAGGATTTATACGATCCGGGATACGGGCCGACATCGGAAAGTGCGCTACAAGTTTCACAACCCGAAAAGATCGGTTGTGGAAGCGGTTCTGGCGCGCGGGGATCGGCGGGTGGGGCGGGTTGTCCAGCGGGTGTGGGAAAATGGTGGGCAGTTCGATGGATGGGACGACTGGTTCGATTATGAGATATGGGATGCGGCCCTGCGGGAAGAAGGTATTGACCTGAATCCGGCAGGCGAAGCTCCGGCCCCCAATTCACCTTTTCGACGGCGGGACCTGGCGGCACCGATGCCCTGGGACCACATTGATTGTGGCGTGCGGAAGGAATTTCTCAAACGCGAACGAAAGAGAGCTTTCGACCGGACGCGGACCGAAGACTGCCGGGAGGGAGAGTGTGGACAATGCGGGGCCTGCACCGGGGCGTGAACAGGTGTTCGGTGGTTCGGTTTGTTTGATTCGTGCCGGTAGCCCATATAATGTGTGTCGTAGCGAAAATGGATACTGTTGGCCAGGAGGCAGATTATGAGAAGTATCAAGTATATTCTGGGCGGCGAGCCCAAGTGTTTTGCCGATTGTGTTGACTACGCCCGAAATCATGAAGTCAACCACGTTACGCTTGCACTTAAAGAAAGAACAGATCACAGCGAGGAAGTGATCGTTCACCGGCTTATCGGCGTGTTTATCTGGGACTTTGATGACCGCGTGGTTACCTACGAGGAGGAATTCGGCGGAGCAGTTGAACCCGAAGAGGATCACCGCAACGAGCTCAGTCGTGATAATGCTAATCGGCGATTGGAAAACCGGCTGGAGGAATTTGAACACCATGATATACCGGTTAAGAATGCCGATCTGCGTTTTTGATTAAACCCCGCTCATGCTTTCCCCCCGAATTGCCAACTGATGCCGTTCTCAGAATAGAGGGTTTTCTGGAGTGCATTGGTAATTGAGCGGACGAGACGTGGGGCAGATTATCCATGACCCGTATGTCCAGTTTTTTTGCCACCAATAATAGAAAGTAATCAGTATGCCGATCGAACCGATACGTGACAAATGGGATGGTACGATGACCGACCGGGAACGGTTTAATGCGCAGATGCATTATGAACCGGTGGACCGTTGTTTCAATAAAGAATTTGGTTTCTGGGGGGAGAATTTTGAGACTTGGCCGATGTTCGTCAACAACGGGATTGAAAGCAACGGTGAGGCGAACCAGTTCCTGAATTTTGACCGGATGGCAACCGCGAGTGGTAACGTGTGGATTCATCCGCCGTTTGAGGAGAAGGTCATTGAGGAGACGGAAAACCACAAGATCATTCAAAATCATCATGGCCTGACCGCCGAAGTGCCGAAGGATGAACACAGCACGATCCCGCATTTCTCGGATTCGAAAATCAAGACACCGGAAGACTGGAAGCGCGTCAAGGATAAGAGGTTTCAGGTGGATGATCCGGCCCGCGAGATTGATGTGGAGGAGATAAAAGAGCAGCATCCACCGGATCGTGATTACCCGCTGGCGGTACATTGCGGTTCGATGATCGGCCGCATCCGGGATCTCCTCACGCTGGAGGGGTTGAGTTACGCCGTGTTCGATTATCCGGAGATGGTGGAGGATATGGTGGAGACGGCCTGCCAGCTGGTTGAGCACTCTCTGGATCAACTCCTGCCCCACATTGATTTTGATCTGGCATCGGGATGGGAGGATATCTCCTGTAACAACGGGCCGCTGGTCTCGATGGATTTCTTCAAAAACGTGATCGTTCCGCGGTACAAACGCATCGGTGAGAAACTGTCCGAGCATGGTGTGGACATCTGGTATACCGATTCGGACGGGGATATTCGCGACATGATTCCGCACTTCCTGGAGGCCGGGCTCAACACGATGTTTCCCTGGGAAGTGAACGGCTGCGGGCATCCGGGTCCGGTGCTGGAAAAATACGGCAAGGATCTCCGGATCATGGGCGGGGTGAACAAGCGAAAACTGGCCGCGGGCAAGGATGCCATCAAGGAGGAGCTGGAATCGCTGGCCCCCTATGTGGAACGCGGCGGTTTCATCCCGCACTGCGATCACCGCTGCCCGCCCGACGTGAGCCAGGAAAACTATCTGTATTACCTGGACCTGAAAGAGGAGATGTTCGGGATGTGAGAACAGACAGAGGCGCTCGTGTTCTCACACCGCAACTGCAGGCTGTTCTTAGAACAATTCACGCTTGAGGTCTGTGAAATGTTCGGGCAATGCAAGCGACCAGCCGCCGTCACTGGGCGAATGGGCCGGGGGGCAGCTTTTGTGCGTTGCGATTATCGGTCCACGTATCGCATCTTGTAGCCGGCCTGCTGGTAGGTGGAGTAGCGCTGGCGGCCCGCCGTGCGCAGTTCTTCATCGTAGACAGGGGCGAAATCGAAGATGTACTGAAAATCCCCAAAATTTGGGAGGGCCTCTCCGTCGGAGCCTTCGAACAGAACATCGGCGGGGTCAACCTGCTCGTTGCCGGCGTAAATGAGGATGGGTTCCAGCACCGGTTCACTCGCCTCCCGGGCGATGGCGTGGGGCAGGAACGTCATGTCGGAGAAAGTCCACATCGACTCATCCAGTCGTTGAGCGGTTTGCTGATCACCGACATGAATTGACACCAGTTTACCGGCCTCGTAGAAGCGAGCGGTCCACTGACACATCAGACGCAAGCGTTCATCGGAGGAATTGAGGGCGATAAACTCCGCCACTCGTTCATCATCTTGTGTGGTCTGTTGCCCCATGCTGTTTCACGCTCCAGTTGAGCTGAACGGATCAAAGCAGACGCGTCAACGTCCCTGTTCGATCAGGTTGATGGCTTCGGATCGGGTTGCTTGATTGTCACGGAAAATACCGCGCACGACGCTGGTCACCGTCAGCGACCCGGGTTTTTGGACGCCGCGCATGGTCATACAGAGATGTTCGGCCTCGCATACGACAATGACGCCTTTTGGGGCCAGTGTATGCATCAGACTATCGGCAATCTGACTGGTCATCCGTTCCTGTACCTGCAGGCGTCGTGCATACATCTCCACGACCCGCGCCAATTTACTCAGGCCAGTAATTCTGTTGTTTTCTGGGATATACGCCACGTGGGCATGTCCGTGAAAGGGCAGAAGATGATGTTCGCACAGGGAGTAGAATGGGATTTCCCGCACGAGCACGATCTCATCGTATTCCTCCCCCTCCAGAACTTTCACCACATCCCGGGGATCTTTGTTGAGTCCGGAAAGGACCTCCTCATACATGTCGGCCACCCGCCGGGGGGTTTCCACCAGTCCCGGTTCATCGGAATCATATCCCATGCCTTCAAGCAGGAGCTCAACGCCCTCTTTCATTTTTTCTCGGTCAAAACTCACAACAAATATTCTCCAAAGTATCTCAGTCGTTTTCCCGCCAGATTCCTGTCATAATTCAGGCCTGGCGGGTGTTCATCCGCTCGCTCAAGACTTCGGCTCGGTGAACCACATCCCGCATCTGTTTCACGGCATCCCGGATGCCCACGAAAATTGACCGTGAGACGATGCTGTGTCCAATATGCAGCTCATTTGGGCTCAGATGTTGGACGATAGGGGTGACGTTGTCGTAGGTCAAACCGTGTCCAGCGTTGACGGTCAGTCCCAGTCGGCGGCCGAATGCCGCCGCTCCGGTGAGTTCTTTGAGCCGTTTTTCCCGGACACGCTGATTGGCATGGGCGTATGCTCCGGTGTGGAGTTCCACCAGGTCTGCATTCATCTCATCGGCCGCCTCAATCTGATTCTCCACCGGGTCGATAAACAGGCTGACCGGTATGCCGCGCTGTTGAAACCGTTCCACCGTCTCTCCTATTCGTTCCCGTTGTCCGGCCACGTCAAGTCCACCCTCGGTAGTCACTTCCTGTCGTCGTTCCGGGACCAGGGTGACCATGTCGGGATTCTGGGAGAGAGCGATTTCGATAATTTCGGAGTCCGTTGACATCTCCAGGTTGAGCTGACAGTTGACGGTTTCCCTCAAAGTTGTCACGTCGCGGTCCTGGATATGGCGGCGGTCGGCCCGCAGGTGGATAGTGATAAGGTCGGCCCCTCCGATTTGTGCCTCAGCGGCAGCCCAGACGGGATCTGGTTCGTAGGTCTGGCGCGCCTCACGTACTGTGGCCACATGATCGACGTTGACACCAAGCAGACTCATCTTTGCGTTCCCTTCCAGTCCATTACTTGCGATTTTATGACTTGTTTATCGAACCTTCCGGACGGCGAGGCCAGGACAGGTCCTATTCGGTGTTTTTCAGTATTGTGGTGACTTTCGCCGGAATAACCGATTGCACCTGCACGTTTGGATCTCCAAGTTGCCGGATCTGTACATTTTCCTTGTAAAGCGCCTTTTCACCCGGTTGGATGGTTTCTCCGGCCAGTTTGGATACATCGACGAAGGCCATGAGCGCATCGCGGGTGAGGTTTTCCACCTGTTGCGGGAGGCCCGATATCACCACCTTGACGTGCGATTCACCTTCACCCACCTGAACTCTGAAGGGGAAATCTGGAGGCATCATCAGCCGGACCGGCACTTTCTCGAGGGTGCGTTCGACCTCCTCGCGACCGGTTTTTACGTGGACGGCGACGCTTGTGGGCTTCACCCGGAAATCGACAGGAACCTCTTTCCCCGTTTCCACCGGCACCATCGCCCGGGTTTGCAGCCGCACCATACGGCGAAAACCGCTGCTTACGTCCCATAGCGCCACTTCCTCGGTGGATACCTTCTCCAGCTGTTCCACGACGATCTTCGGTCCCGTTACTTCCACTTCCGGAGGAACGGTGGATGTCTCCTTGATCTGATAACCCCGGCGCGGCATTCCGGATAGTTCGACGTTCACGGGTATCTGTTTCGTTACGATGGGACTGATCCGGACGCGGAGATCCGACGGCCGCATGGACAGAACTTCCATCCGCACCAGTTCGGTATCGGGGATGTTCAGCCATGCGGGCCGGGCATTGACCTCCACGGTCTGGCCCGCGACCTCTTCGGGACTGAGCGGAACGCGCAGCGTGAGGTTTCCGAGGGCCGCCTGTTCCTGTCTTCGGTTGATGATGTACTGGGGGCCGCGGAGCCGCAGGTTGATCTCCTCGTGGCTCTGATAGACCAGCTCGTAGCCATCCGGCACACGTATCTCCACGGGCGCCCGGAGGGAAACCTCCTGTTGAACCCGGCTGTTCGCATAGACCCAGACGACGATCGCAACGATCAGGGCGACCACTTTTAGCTGGGGGTGACTGGTTATTGAGTTGACCAGGCGCTTCCACATGTGATGCTGTCCTTCACTGGACTGTGATGTGATTGATGTGGTTGAACTTACTCGTGTACCAGAGTTTCGGCGGCGATATCTTCCAGCGCACGCCGCAGGGCGGCTTCATCCAGATCCTGCTGGATGGCACCTTTGGTGGCCAGAGAGACTTTGCCGGTCTGTTCGCTTATTATAATCGCCACGGCATCGGATTCCTCGCTGATTCCGATTCCTGCTCGATGTCGCGTGCCGAGTTCGGTGGAAAAGCGGGGATTGTCGGTGAGGGGGAACAGACAGCCAGCAGCCAGAACGCGCTGGCTGGAAATGACAACGGCCCCATCGTGCAGCGGTGTGCCGGGCCAGAATACAGTTTTTATCAGTTCCGCAGTGAGCTCGGCATCGAGTCGCACGCCTCGTTCGACATAACTGCTCAGCCCGACCTGACGTTCAATGGCAATCAGCCCACCGATTTTGTCACGGGACAAACTGAAAACGGCATCCACCAGTTCGTCGGTAAAGCTGCCGTGCGGACGGAAAAACATGTTGAATATGGGGTTCTGCCCCAGCCGAATCAGCGCCCGACGAATTTCGGGTTGAAACAGGATGAACATGGGCACGACCACTACGGGACCGAGCCGGGTGAGGACCCAGTTGACCGTTTCCAGGGTGAACCATTGAGTGACCACCACCGTAAGGACAACGAGAAGACCCAGAAAAACGGACAGTCCCCGGAGAATACCAACTCCTCGTGTCCCCTTCAGGATACGCAGAAAGGCATACACGAGGGCAAAGATGACGAAGATTTCAAATCCCGTCGTGAAAAACATTCCACTCCGAGTGCTCAGCCATTCCCCAATCTGTTGCAGAAAATCAATCAACCTTGCCACTCCATACCCTGGCGGATTGCTTCACACATGCGGATTGTATCGAGAGCGGGCGCCGGATCGTGCACTCGCACAATGTGGCCTCCCGACATCGTAGCGGTGGCCACGGTGGCGAGGGTGCCGTAAAGACGTTCACTGGTGTCGGCATCCAGCACGGTTCCGATGGTTGATTTGCGGCTGGTACCTATCATCACCGGGCAACCCGTCTGATGGAATTCGTGCAGGCGACGCATTATTTCGAGGTTGTGTTCCACGCGTTTGCCGAAACCAAAACCCGGATCCACGATGATGCGGTTCCGTGAAATCCCCGAATCCACCGCGCACGCGATGCGCCGCTGCAACCATTTGTTGATATCATCCACAACATCCTCGTAAATGGGATTATCCTGCATGTTACGGGGGCGGCCCTGCATGTGCATCAGACAGACGAGCGCGTCGGTTTCAGCGGCCACCTCGGGCATTTCGGGGTCGGCCCGCATGCCGCTCACGTCATTGATTATCTGGGCGCCCTTCCGCAGGGCCTCCCGGGCAACCGCTGCCTTCTGTGTGTCAATGCTGATTGGCGCCGTGGATTCAGCGGCCAGCTCCCGAATAACCGGGATGACGCGGTCGATCTCTTCCTCCTCCGATACCGGTTTGCTTCCCGGCCGCGTGCTTTCCCCGCCGATATCAATGATATCAGCTCCATCCGCCTCCATGTTACGTGCTCGCCGAACGGCCATGTCCGGTCGAAAATATCGTCCGCCGTCGCTGAATGAATCTGGGGTCACGTTCAATATCCCCATCACCAGCGGGCGGCTGTCCACGTCCAGCTGGTCTCCCGATGGCAGTTGCAGGGTGCAGCCGGGACGCTTAATCCACGGGGCGGGTAACGATGCCAGATCCTTGCTGATCAACTTTTTCTCCTCAAATCAGGTCGCACTGATGCCTGTGTGAACTGTAAATAAATTTTGCCGCAATTGCAAGCATCGCAGGGGCTATACCGGTGAGTACGGGAAATGCCCTGGCGGCAGGTTTTCGGATGCAAATGACTGTGAGTCAGATACAATGGAGTATAAGCAGAATACGTGTTTCCTTCCGATAGTTCCCCGCAAATTATGGTTACTGAACCGGTGAATCACGGGGCCTCATAATTCAGAATGTGCAGGCGATCAGCCCATGACCGAGCTTCAACTGTTTGATTACGAACTGCCCGAAGAACAAATCGCCGTTGAACCCGTCCAGCAGCGGGACGAGTCTCGCCTTCTGTCTCTGGATCGAGAGTCTGGTGAGATAAAACATGGGCGCTTCTCCGATATTGTGGATAAACTGAATCCAGATGACCTCTTAGTTCTCAACGATGCTCGGGTCATACCCGCCAGGTTGTGGGCGCGGCGGGAGACGGGCGGGCGTGTGGAAGTTTTACTGGTCCGCAAGAAGGACGTGGGGAAGGCGATGGAGAGCGACGATCTGCAGTGGATTGCCATGTTGCGCGCCAGCGGCAGTCTGCGGGAGGGGGAAACGCTGAAGATGGAGGATGGTCCCGGTGTCCTGCGGTTGATGGGGGACCGCGAGGATGGATACTGGATGATAAGCTTTGAGGGGGTTGATGAACTGGCGGAAGTATGGGAAGCGGGAGAGATGCCCCTGCCACCTTACATCCGACGGGAGCGTAAACGGCGGGGCATGCCCGAGCGGGAACCGGGACTGGATGAAGAGCGATACCAGACGGTTTTCGCGGAGCGTCCTGGTGCGGTGGCGGCTCCGACAGCCGGTCTGCACTTCACCCCTGATCTCCTGAGCAGAATCGAGGCGAAGGGAGTGGAGGTCTGTACGCTGTCACTGCTGGTGGGCCCCGGCACGTTTCGCCCGGTTCGCACTGATCGGGTGGAGGACCATTCGATCGAAGCCGAGTTCTATCACCTGCCGGAAACTACCGCCGAAGCGGTCGAGCGGGCGCTGGCGGAGGATCGTCGCGTGGTGGCCACCGGCACCACATGCTGCAGGGTTCTGGAATATGTGGTTCGCGAAGAGTTGTGGGAAGAACACTCGGGCTGGACCGACCTGTATATTTATCCTCCTTTCGACTACAGAGTGGTGGGCGCACTCATCACCAATTTCCACCTCCCGAAAAGCAGTTTGCTCATGCTGGTGAGTGCCTTCGCCGGTCGGGAGCAAGTGCTGAATGCTTATGAGGAAGCGGTGCAAGAGGGATATCGCTTCTACAGCTACGGCGACGCCACGTTCTTGTTTTGAGCATGCTGGTGTCCCCGGAAGGCCATTGACGGCAGGCGACCCCAGGTCTGTCCAAAATGGCGTTTCGAGACGCGTGCGGCTTTGTCTTTACCATAATGTGCCGTTGTTTTTGGTGCTCTCAGCATCGATAGAAAGGCAGACAAAGGCAAAGACGAAGATAAAGAGGTTGGATCCACCGCCGTGATATATTAGGGGGTGGTTTGCGAGATGAACCGCATTTCGGGCTCAAAACCACCGGGGGCCTGTGAAAAAAACATTTCTGGGCGTTTTGGCCCGCACGACGGGCCAGGAGACATCATAAAGGAGGGAAATGGCTCCGTTCTGTGAGAGACGGCGGTGTCTCTACTCCGCCTTTTTCTTTTTGTCCTTATTGCCCTTCGTCGTCAACTGGCCCTTCCACCGTTTGGGCGCCTTCTTCATCTCTTCCTTGGAATACTTGTAGCCGTGGCCGATCACTTCGTCCACGATTATGGCCGGGCGCTGGCCGTGGTAGACGGTGACGTCATTGGGGATGCCGAGCTCCAGGTAGAGCAGTTCGCAGTGGCCCAGCAGGCTGGTGTCGCGTTTTATTACCGCCCGCCAGATCTGTTCACCCTCGCGATATCCTCTAAGCGTTTTTAAGGGGTCGCCTTTGTCGGGACCATCCCCCCAGGCAACATCCTTTTTGTAGACGTCTTCCGGGGACCACGACCAGATCAGATGGCTCCACTGTCCCGGATGGAACCAGTCGCTTATTCCGTGGATTACAGCGCGGGGCTGGTGGAAGGTCATCGCCGGGACGATCTCGCCGGTTTTGGTGTTTCGGCCCATGATGCGAGCAACGATCAAACTGCGTTTTGGCGGTGCGCCACTGGGGGAACCAAAGTCAGTGTGGTTATCCCAGTTGGCCGGCTGAAACCACATCTCGAAAGTACCTTCTTTCAGCGAAAATCCCTCAATCGGAATCCGAACAGGGCCGAAAGTCGGGTCGATCAGCAGGGCCTTGCCGTAGGGACCGGGCACCTGAAAATCCTCAAAGCTGGCATATTTGCCGAGATCATACTTGATGGTGTTGTTTTCCCCCTGACTCACCGTCATCGTGCGACTCTCGAAAGAGGCATGGAAAACGCGCGCGTTCTTCTTGAAGTGGGGTGGTCCGAAGGGGACCTCCCGCTCAGCTTTTGGATCACGCCACTTGAGGCGGTCGCGGACGTTGTAGCGACGCCGGCTGGCCACGCGCAGATCGTCCATCAACCCCGTGTAAACCTGCCCGCCGTCGGCATTCATACCCACGTAAAACGCGCCGGGCTCGGCCAGCTCAGTTTTGTGGGCCCAGTTTGTGCTGGATCGCCTTTTACCTCGTTTTGCGGCCGCGACGCGTCCGTTGATGCCGAGGCGCAGCTGGCACTTTCGTCCCCGCCCGCCCTCGATGTGTTTAAACAGGAAGACATAACCGGCAATGTGGGTCCATTCGCCGGCCTTTATGGGCCGTTTGGAGGTAATCGACACGTTGTGGAATTCCCGTGTGCCGGGGCGGTGCAGTTCGACGCGTCCGTCGGGATGCAGCAGCAACCGTCCGCCGTTCTTCCCGCTGGCCATGAGGCAGACGGTTTTCTCGGGTAGTTTGGCCGGTTTGAACCAGCCGTCGAGCGTTTGTTTGCTGCCTTTTTCGCCCAGTTCGACGGTTATGCCGGTTTTTCCGGTGAATTTGAGGGCTTTGCCGAAACGGCCATTCTTGACTTTCCGGACACCGTCGGGCAGTTTGACCTCTTTCTTGTTGGCACTGTAGTCATACAGCACCCCCCTCGGCGCTTTCTGCTTGCGTGGTCTGCCGTCGCGATGTTCGACTTCCTTGAGTTGTTCTTCTTCTACTGAGCCTCCCAGGGTTCCGCCGGGAGGGCCGCCACCATTTCCCCCGTCCAGTCCTCCCATAAGTTGATCCATTTTGTCCGGTTCTTTGGCCTCTCTTTTCTCGGCCAGCTTCTTGTTTCCGGGCCGGGTCCACGGATGAGCGGAAGGCTGGCCGCAGTGAAGCATGAGGGAGGTATCCCTGTCCGCCCGCTGTTCCTTCCACCAGATATCCCAGTACGCGTAGCCTTCCTGATTGTTATAGCTGTTTTCGCGTGCGAAGGTGACGGGACAGGCGACTACTATCAGGGCGATCAACACCAGCCATTGGGCATAACGGTTCATATCAAAGGTTCCTTTCGAGCATCGGTCAGTGCTGTCCAAAAC
>CAZXYF010000086.1:0-12471 GCA_964644705.1 uncultured candidatus Brocadiaceae bacterium
CTACCGGGACAAGCCCGGCAAGTAGGGCATCACAAAACGCACATGGTTCACCGAATACTTACTTGTAGTCGGAACCGCTACGGTTGTTTATCCCCCCCCATTGTTCCACTTACGAAAGGAAATTGACGATGGCTGAAGGCAAACCGGTAGTCCTGTTTCTCTGTTCGCAGAACGCATGCAGAAGTCAGATGGCTGAGGCGTTTCTCAGGCACTATGCTGAAGACACTTTTGAGGTACACAGCGCCGGTCTCGTACCCGCTGACGAAATTCACCCGATGGCGTGCAGTGTAATGGAAGAGGTCGGCATCTCACTGGATGATCAGAAGACAGAGGGGACCGACCGGTACCTGGGGGAGACGGCCGTTCGATATGCCATTTTTGTCTGTGAAGCCACGGCAGAAAAATGTCCCAGCACGTGGCCCGGGATGACCAATCGGATTGTCTGGCCGTTTGAAGATCCGGCCCGTTTTGAAGGTTCTAGAGATGAAAAACTGAATAAGTTCCGCGAAATAAGGGACAGGATTGATGCCCGGATACAGGACTGGCTGGAGAGGATTCCGGAAAGAGCGGGTTAAGCCGTCTTCGGAACGGCGGCTCTGATTAAGCGCCTCCGCCATTGCGAACATGAATTGGCCTGTCGATTCCCCTATGATTGTAAGCGGTCTTGCAAAAATGTTGTGAGGTTTCTGGGATTCAGAAGATCAAAGAACCTAATAATCGCCGGGGCAAGCCCGGCGGATTTATTTCGTCTGGTCCCTGTTTTTAGGTTGAACCCTAAGGATCCCCGCGGCAAAAGCGGGGGATTCTGACTATACGATGCAGCAAGATACGAGATGAAATCCGTAGAAAACCTACGCAAAACCGCTTACCATGAATGTGATGACAATTACCCGGGGAGTGAGAGCATGAGTTCAGCGGAAGCGTTCAGGACGGTCGAACATGATGTTGACGTGTGTGTGGTTGGCGGGGGAATGGCGGGGATATGCGCCGCAATCGCGGCGGCACGGCACGGAGCCAGTACCGTTTTGATGCAGGATCGTCCGGTGCTGGGGGGCAACGCGTCGAGTGAATGTCGTGTGCACATCTGTGGAGCAGAGCGGCATGGGTCCATTCCCAACATGCGCGAGACGGGTATCCTGGAAGAGCTTCAGATGGAAAACCTCGCCCGCAACCCGCACCATGTGTGGGATATCTGGGATACCGTTCTGTATGAAAAGACCCATTATCAGGATAATCTCACGCTTTTGTTGAACTGTTCATGCCTGGACGCGGAAATGTCCGGCAAACGCATTGACAGCGTCACCGGATGGCAGCTTACGACCCAGACCTATCAGCGGGTGATGGCGGACATCTTCACGGATTGTTCCGGTGATGCCGTTCTGGCGCCTCTCACCGGGGCAGAATTTCGGATGGGGCGTGAGGCGAGCGACGAGTATGGGGAGTCGATCGCTCCCGAGGAGGCGGATGACTGCACGATGGGAATGAGTCTTCTGTTCTGGGCTCAGGAGTGCGACACGCCGCAACCCTACGACCCGCCGGAGTGGGCATACACCTTTGAGAGCTGCGAGGATCTGCCGTATGGAGCCGATGGTCACCGCTCAATCCGGGAAGGGTACTGGTGGGTGGAACTGGGGGGCACCGAGGAGTATGACACAATCGAGGATACGGAGAAACTTCGGGATGAACTTCTGCGGATCACCTACGGGGTGTGGGACCATATCAAAAATTACTGCGACGTTGATTCGGAAAACTGGACGCTGGAACGGATGCCGTTCCTCCCGGCAAAACGGGAAAGCCGACGTTACATCGGAGACCACGTGCTGAGCCAGAACGATGTGGAGGCCCAGGGCCGTTTCGAAGACACGGTTGCCTACGGTGGTTGGACGATGGATGACCATCACCCGACCGGTTTCTGGTCGGGACAACTGGGCCACCCGGCGACGATCTTCCACGATGCGCCCAGCCCCTATGGTATTCCCTACCGCAGCTTGTATTCTCGAAATATTGATAACCTCATGTTTGCGGGGCGGTGCGCCAGCTGCACCCATGCGGCCATGAGCAGCACACGCGTTATGGGGACCGGTTCGGTGATGGGGCAGGCGGTGGGAACGGCGGCCGCCATTGCCACTGATAGCGGTGGCACCCCGCGGGAGGTATTTCAGGAATACATCCACCAGCTGCAACAGACCCTGCTGGCGGATGATTGTTACCTGCCGGGCGTGGAGCGAGAACTGCCCGATCTGACGCTTCTGGCCGATATCCAGGCCTCCCGGGGCAATCCTGAACCCGTGCGGGACGGCATAACGCGACCGGTTGATTCGAAGTTGCACGGTTGGAAGTGCCGGCCGGGCGATCATGTGGAATATCTGTTCGATGTGGAGCAGGAGGTTGAACGAGTTGATCTGACCCTGGAAAGTGGACTGGATGAGTTCATCTGTATGTGTCCCAGAGATGACGATCGTTTGGACAGCACACCGGACGGGATGCCGAAGGATTTTCGGATTGAGATGAAACAGGGCTCGGATTGGATAACCGCTGCGAAAGTCAGCGAAAACATATATCGGCACGTCCGATTACCCATCGACGAATCGGCCGAAGGTGTGCGCTTTGTTCTGGAGAGCACCTGGGGAGCGACGGAGAGTTGTGTGTACAGGTTTGAGGTCAAATAGCGCAGGAAACCAAGACGTGTTCACGGTAATCTATATTTGAGGAGGGCGAGGTATGTTTATTGATTATGTCACACTGTTACTGGTTAATATGGCGGCTGGATTGCTTGGTCTGGCGGGATTTGTCTTTGTTTCTGCGGGAAAGGGCGACTGTAAGAAGTGGTGTCCGCCCTTCGCCGCCACCGGACTAATTGCGTTGCTCGGTGGCGTGCACATGACGCTAACCTGGCCTCTGCCGGGCAGCTACAATATTCTGTTCGGTGAAATGTCCGTTTTGTTGGGGGCCGTATTCCTGGGGATGGCACTGGCAACGTCCCGGGAATGGGGTCTTTTGCCGATTGGATTATACGCCGTCCTGCCGGGGGCTGTTGCCGTGTTGCTCGGCATTCGAGTGATTGATCTTGGCATGACAAAGTCACCAATTCTGGCTGGATGCGGTTTCATGCTGAGCGGTTTATCGGGTGTGTTGTTGCTGCCTGTTGTCTGGCTGAAAAACAGTCGGGTGGTGCGTTCACTGGCTTCGTTGGTAATTCTGGCAGCGGCCGTGATCTGGGTACTGGTTGGATTCGGCGCATACTGGGGGCACGCGGAAAGTTTTGGTGAATGGAAGCCACCGATTATGGAACGGGTGAAAAGCGAGTGAGAACAGGGGCGGTTATCACCACAGCCCGAACCGAAAAGGCAGGCCGAGCCGGGCGATAGCGTCGAAACCCGCATATTTCACAAACCTCAAGCGTTAATTATTCTAAAAGCAACTTCAGCAACCGGTAATCCGCAATTCACAGACAGATTTATAACAACAGGGTGTTCTCAACCGTACCAGCGACACCGGTTTGGTCTACGACCGAGCCGTCAGCACACCATCTATAAGAACAGCCTGCAGTTGCGGTGTAAGAACACGAGCGCCCTTGTCTGTTCTTATAGCTGGCGCACTGACGACTCGTGAAATATACGGGGAAATGGGGTGACCGGCTCAGCTGCGAAGTAATTCCAGATCAATGTCGGGACATTGTCGGTTGATGACCGGCTGCATGTCGGAAATGACAAATGCCCGGAGCTGGTTCCTTACTTCTGGCCATTCCGATAATGCGCGGGAGGCTTCTTCACATAATTTTCGCAGTTTGTCCATAATCCAGTCTTCGTTGGGGGCCATGGTGTTTTTGCCTCGTTTTGAATCGTGCCCGAGCGTTTTTCCCGTGAGGTTTTCCTCGCCCGCCACATCGATGAGGTCATCGGCCAGCTGATAGGCGGTGCCAATTTTGTAGCCCGCTTCTTGGAGAACGCGCTGCCGGGCGTGCATCTCGGGGGCGGATGCAAGGGCAATGAAGGCAAACAGCGGGCCTGTTTTCCCTCGCGCCACCTCGCAGCACGTGTCCGGGTCCACGCCTTCTCCTCGCAATTCAATTTCCTGTTCGATTTCGGTGGAGCATACCTCCTGAATGGCCGACAGGAACTGCTGGAGCAACATGTCTCTGTTTGTCCGGGCGACCATGGCGATGGATTCACACATCAGCATGTCCCCGGTCAAAACAGCAGCAGGGCTGCCAATGTCCCGCCACAGGGTGGGGTCTCCCCGTCGTAGTTGGCTTTCATCAATTACGTCATCGTGGCAGAGGGAGGCGCTGTGGACCATTTCGGTTGCGGCACACACCGTGAGAAGGGTCTTTTTCTGACCCTGCGGGGTGCTCTCGCGCAACCAGGATCCAAGCCTGGCGCGTAGCATTTTGCCGGTGCGGATGGAGGCGCAGGTGTCGGGGGAAACAGGCAAATTGAGTCCATTGATGTGCTCATCGACAATATTCAGAACCTCGTTCAAAAAACATTCCCGTTCAGTTTCATCTGCTGGCACCTGTTTCTTCCTCCATATTGTGAGTTGTCTCATCGCCGAGAGGCGCAGATCTTTTGACCCCTAAGGAAGAGCTCCGGAAAATATATTTTACTCAAGTCCTCCGATAAATAACAGATAGAACATGCCTGCGAATCGCAGCGCCGTGCCAGAAGGCCCTATCATTTTGCGTGGTACGCCCGCTTTAGTGCACAGGTACGCCCCTACCGGGACAAGCCCGGCAAGTAGGGCTTCACCCAACGCACGTGGGTCACGAAGTACTTACCACAAACCGTAAAAGCCTGGCAGGAGTGTTGAGCCTTCGGTGGTTCAACCAGGATTCCGGACCGAGCAGGGGATTCATCCGATTGCCTTCCGCGCAGAGGAACGTCAAAATAAAGGTATGGAGAAACAAAGAAGCATATTATTGATTCATCCGCTTGGATACGATCCTGCTGCGGCGGGGAGCGATATCGCCCGGGTGGCCAATCTAATGCCACCGCTGGGTCTGGCGAGTATCGCCGCGTATCTGGAATCGCGGGGCATCCATGCCGACATCATAGATTGTTTTGCCCATCCGGAGGAATCGGATCGGAAGATTGCGGATTATCTGCGGCAGGAGAGCCCTGATTTCGTCGGGATTACCTGCACAACCTCCGCTTTCCCCGATGCCGTGCGACTGCTGAAACTGGTGAAAGAGGTCGATGCCGGGGTGAGGACCGTCCTGGGCGGCCCGCACGTTTCTGCCATGCGGCAGGATGTGATGCGGGACAACCCGCAGATTGATTATGTGGTTGTTGGTGAGGGGGAGAAAGCGCTGCACGAATTGATTGAGAACGACGGGGCAGCGGCGGGCATTGACGGTCTGGTTTATCGTGATGGGGAGGAGATACGGTTCAGTGGCTTTCGTCCGGATATGATGGAGCTGGACGCCCTGCCATTTCCGGCCTATGAAAAACTGGACGGTTTTCCGGAACTCTATAAACTGCCGATCTTCAATTATCCCACAGCGCCGAACACCAGTTGCGTGTCGAGTCGGGGATGTCCGTATCAGTGTTCGTATTGCGACCGATCGGTTTTCCGACGCAGTTTCCGGTTCAATTCGGCGGAGTACCTGTATGAGCATCTGAAGTATCTGAACGGACGGTGGGGCATCCGCCACATCAACTTTTACGACGATCAGTTCACGTTTGATCGCGACCGGGTCCAGGAGTTCTGTCACCGAATGATCGACGAGCCGCTCGGCATGACCTACAACTGTGCCGTTAGAGCTGAGCACGTGGACATGGAGCTGCTGAAACTGATGAAGGCGTCGGGCTGCTGGATGATTAGCCTGGGGGTGGAGACGGGGGATCCGGAGCTTCTGGCGCGCCACCGTCAGAACGCTGATCTGGAGCTTCTGTCCAGGCGAATCCGACAGATCAAACGCGCGGGGATCCGCACGAAAGCGTTGCTGATGATGGGACTGCCGGGGGAGACCGAACAGAGCATTCAACGGAGCATGGATTACGTGTTTTCGTTACCTATAGACGATTTTAATCTCTCGAAGTTCACCCCGTTCCCGGGCGCGCCACTGTATGAAAACATCGACGAGTATGGTGATTTTGACGCCGATTACAGCAAACTGGACTGCATGCATTTTCAGTTTGTTCCGGATGCTCTGAGCCGCGAGCGTATGCGGGAGTTGTATCAGTTGTTTTACAAACGCCATTTCACGCGGCCGAAGGTGTTGTGGCAATATCTCACCATGCTCTGGAAATCGCCCGACAGCTGGAGGCGTTTCCTGGGGAATCTGGGAGATTTCCTCCGGTTTGCTTTTTCCGATGTTCGGATGGGAGACGAAACCGGGGACGGGCGGGAGGAGACTGGTGGGTGAAGCCGCCCGGATGGTTGTCCGGGGGCTCGGGATGGTTTGATGCACACTGGAATCGGGGATAAGATGCGTTACATAGGAAGCTATCTTCTCTGGAGGAGCCCGCGATGGAAGAAAAACTTGAAAAAAGGCTACGCGACGCCGCCGAAGAATTAAAACGGGCATTTGAAGCAATCTCCCGATGAGGTGGAGCGTTTGGCCCTTGCTGCTATGTTGCATGCCTTCTACAACGGTGTCGAGAATATTTTTAAGCGGATAGCATATCATTGTGACGGTGGGGTTTCCAAGAGCTCAACGTGGCATCAGGAATTGCTCGCCAGTATGGCCAGCGGCAATTATAGTCCACCGCCAGTTATTTCGGAATCTCTGCGCACTAAACTCCGTCCTTATTTGGATTTCCGGCACTTTTTTCGGCATTGCTATTCATTCCAGATCAGGTGGGCGAAAATGGAAGGGCTTGTCCAAAAACATGAACCGGTCTTCAAGCAGTTTCAAGGGGAGCTGAAAGAGTTTTTGGACCAAGAATAAGCCAGGAGGCGTTCGCGATACTTTTCCAGGTGCGATCCAGTGATGTCCCAAACGGAAAATGAATCACCCAGAATCTGGATCGTTATTCCCGTCTATAACCAGGGAGAGGTGTATCGGGAAGTGGTGGAGGGTGCACTTGACATGCATCCGCATGTTCTGGTCGTTGATGATGGGTGTGATGCATCGATTCGCGAGGAGCTGAGTCATACCGATGCCGTGGTGGTGGGCCACGAGGTTAATCGGGGGAAAGGAGCTGCAATACTGACCGGGGCCAGAGAAGCCGCACAGCGGGGCGCCACACATATCGTGACGATGGATGCCGATGGGCAGCATTTGCCCGAAGATTTTCCCCGGTTCCGTGAAGCCATCCAGGATAACCCCCATTCTCTCATTATTGGTCGACGCGACATGTCGGCGACGGAAGTGCCGTTCAGCTCCCGTTTTGGACGGGCATTTGGCAATGTGTGGGCTCGGATTCAGACCGGGGAGGATGTGGGGGACGTTCAGAGCGGATACCGCGCATACCCGCTGCCCGTTCTCACCGAACTGGAAACGTGGAGTCGTGGATTTGCGTTTGAGGTCGAGGTTGTGACCCGAGCGGCGTGGGCCGGGGTGGACATTGACTGTATCGAGGTGTCCGTGCGGTACAGCCAGAGAATAAAAGAGTATTCTCATTTTGATGGTTTGCGCGACAATCTTCGTCTGGGGCTTCTCAATACCCATCTCACGGTGAGGTCCTTCCTGCCCTGGCCGCACCCGAAGTTGAATCTGGCGAAGAAGGACGTGGAGGGAGTGACCTGGAAACACCCCCTGCAATCCCTGAAAACGCTTCTGCTTCACCATGTCACCCCAACCGAAATGGCCCTGGCTACCGCGCTGGGGGTGTTTTTAGGGACCGTCCCGATCATTGGTTTTCATACTCTCGCGATACTTCTAGCCGCCGGATATCTGGGATTGAACAAGCCTCTGGCGGTGGCCGCAAGCCAGATATGCATGCCCCCGGTTATGCCGGCAATCTGTATCGAAGTGGGATACTTCATCCAGCACGGGGCTTTTTTGCATGACTTAAATGTTCAGACGCTGGGTTATGAAGCCCATCTTCGCCTTGTTGACTGGCTTCTGGGATCTTTTTTCGTGGCACCGGTCATGGCCGCAGTTATGGGCGTGATGGTCCTCGTGGCAGCCGGAAGTTTGCGCCGTAGGCTGAATGGATGAACGTGATCCTGAATCGCAAGTGTGTCAACACCCGGCCGCTGGGGGATGAACTCAAGCTAAAGGAAACAACAACCGGGGAGGATTTAGATTCTTGGATAACCGCTCCGTTCTGATTACTGGAACCGGATGTGTATGCGCTGCGGGCGCTGATCTTTCGGGCACCATCACCTCGATGTTCGCCGGAGAACGGCACGCTGGGCCGACCAACCGATTCGAAACGACCCATTCCGTTCGATATCCCGTCTGTACCATTCCCGCCAGGTGGATGCCCCCGGAGCTCAAGGAAAGCCCACGGAGTCTCCGGTGTGCGACACTCGCCCGGCACGCGGCGCGTCAGGCCGTGGAGGATGCGGGGTTGAATGATGGTGTTCTGACGGATGCGCGGTTCGGAGTCAGCATCGGGACGACGGTGGGCAGTGAAGTGAACAATCCGGCGTTTTACCGGGATTACGCGGCGGGAAGGCATCCGGATATGACTCCCATCAAAAAGTATCTGGACGGCGATCCGGCGGCGGTTGTGGGCCGGGACCGGGGCGGAACGTCGTTGTGCCAGACCGTCAACAACGCCTGCGCGTCGGGAACGGTGGCGATCGGCCAGGCTGCCGGATGGATCCGGAATGGCCTGTGTGATGTGGCCATCGCCGGTGGGGCGGAGTACCTTTCCCGGATTGCTTACGACGGGTTCGCCGCTCTTCAGGTGATGGACGAACAGCTGTGTCGCCCTTTTGACGGGAATCGCGATGGTCTGAACCTGGGGGAGGGCGCGGGCATTATAATTCTGGAATCGGCAGATCACGCGCGCCAACGGGGCGCTCCCATTCGCGGTGAAATTATGGGATACGGAAACAGCTCCGATGCCTATCATCCGTCGGGTCCCCGGCCGGATGGCGCGGGACTGGGACGCGCCATCGAGCAGGGACTGACGGAAAGTGGGGCGGAGGCCGATGACATCAGTTTCATCAACGCGCACGGAACGGCGACGCTGAGCAACGACCGGGCGGAGGGGACGCTGTATTCGGAGGGGTTTCCCGCCGTTCCGTTTCTGTCCACCAAGGGCTACACCGGCCACACGCTCGGGGCGGCGGGCGCGCTGGAGGCGGTTTTTACGCTGGCCTTTCTTGAGAGAGGGGAAGTGCCGTGCAACGCGGGTTTCTCGGAGTCGGATCCAGAATTTGAACGCAATCCCGTGACGGAGATCACGGCGGTTCAGGGGAATATTGCAATCTCCTCATCGGTAGCATTCGGCGGGAATAACGCCGTGCTTGTGATCGGGAGGGGGCGACCATGAGCATGAGGTTTGCGATAGAGGGAATCGGTCCGGTCGGTGGTTTTGGCGCCGGTAAAGAGGAACTCTGGGATGCACTGGAGAATCCTTCCGGCCCCAACGGTTCGGCGGATGTTGAGCTGCCGGAGGGAACGACGGAGGTGCCTGTTTTCCGGGCCTCCACGGATCGTTTGTCCGGCTACGTGTCCAAACGGAAATCGCGCCGCCTGGGGCGGTTCTCGCGTCTGGCCCTGCTGGGCAGTTATCTGGCCCTTGATGATGCTGGCCTGCTGGGAAAGATTGAGGGTGAAAAAATCGGAATGATTGTGGCATCGGGATACGGCCCGACGGCCGAGACGTTTGAATTTTTGAACCAGATCAACGAAGAGGGTGATGAATGCGTTTCGCCGACGCTGTTCTCCAATTCGGCCCACTCGGTCGCTCAGTCCATGATCTCCATTGTGCTCGGAATGACCGGCCCGGCGTTGACTGTCAGTGAATTTCGGATGTCGGTGCCGATGGCCCTCGTGAATGCCCTCCAGTGGCTGCGAGAGGGACGGGTGCGACACGTTCTGCTGGGAGCCGTGGACGAGCATTGCGCGACCCGGTTGTACTGTCATGAACGGTTGTACGGAACCGAGTCTCGTCGGAGAATGCAGGCGTTGAACTATCATCAATACAGTGCCATCCTGGGGGAAGGGGCCGTGTTCCTCGTGTTGAGTCGATATGATGGTTCAGCAGCGAGCGGATGCATAGAAAACGTGGATGTGGGATGGGTGGATCAACTGTCGATGCCATCGGCTCCAGACTGTCCCGTCATCATCGGGGCCGATGGCCATCCGGAATGCGGCAAAATGTATGAGAGATATCTTCCGGAAGATGCGCCACTGCTGGCCTGCACGCCGGTTTACGGGAGTCTGCCGGTCGGGCCGGCGTTCGATCTGGCCGTTGCGGCGCTCGCCTGTGAAAACGGCGTTTTACCGCTGGTCGAGGCCGGGTTCGGGTTGGACCGTGCCGGCGGTGAAGTCTGTGTGACAGAAGAGGGGATACGTTGTTTGACTCTTGATTCGAAAAAAGGCTACGGTGGTTTCAGGGTGAGACCGAATTGAAATCGGTGTTGTGGGGAAAATAATTATAATTCATCTCTTACGACAGATATGAAACGATACGTCGGACTCGACATCGGCGGGACCAAATTTCTGGTGGCCTGTGCTGATCAGGACGGGGAGATTCTGCGGCGTGTCCGGGAACCGGCCCCGCGGGGTCTTGAAGAGGGTCTTGAAACACTGCATGAAATGATTGCTGCCGTGACTGATGATTCCCCGATTGACGGGATGGGGGCGGCGGTTGGCGGTCCGCTTGACTGGCAAAAGGGCGTGGTATCGCCGCTACATCAACCCGAGTGGAACCGGGTGCCGCTCAAACACATCATGGAACGCAGGTGGCAATGTCCATTTGCCGTGGACGTGGATACGAACGTGGCGGCACTGGGCGAATACTATTCTGGGAGTTCGCAGCCCTCACGATTGCTGTATCTGACTGTGAGCACGGGCATGGGGGGCGGTTTACTGGTGGATGGCGAAATTTACCGGGGCGCGGATGGCGGGCATCCCGAACCCGCTCATCAATCCATCAACTACCGGTCAACCCGGTGCGCACATCCGGCCGAGATCGCCTGTGAATGCGGTGCTCCCGATTGTCTTGAAGCGCTGGTATCGGGAAACGGCATTCGTCGGGTTTACGGGAAAGCCCCCGAAGATCTGGAGGAGGAGGAATGGGAGGAAGTCGCCTATAATCTGGGTCAGGGGTTGCGCAACCTGGCGACTGTGTACCTCCCGGATACCATCGTCCTCGGTGGCGGGGTGGCAATCGGACGGGGTGAGAAACTGGTTTCGTCGGCCCAGCAGGTGATGCGTGACCGTCTTCAGCTTGTTGCCCCACCGGAGGTTCGGTTGAGCGAATTGGGGTCGGATACGGCGCTGATGGGGAGTCTGGTATTGGCAATGCAGAGAACCGGATGACTGATCTGTTTTTGCGGAGGAAGACCTACGATGAAAAGAAAAGTAATTCTGGACACTGATATTGGCTTTGAGACTGATCCCGATGATGCGCTGGCACTGGCGTATCTTCTGGCCAATCCGGATTGTGAACTGGTGGGGATCAGCACGGTTGGACTGCATTCTGGATGGCGGGCCGAGATGGCGGATGTTATCTGTGATCGGATGGGGAAACCTGAGATTCCGATCGTGGGCGGGGCGGACCGGCCTCTGTTCGCAAACCAGTACTGGATGGAAAATCCTGTACGCCGATGGCCGGAAGATGCCCGTCATCAACCACGGGAGGAATATGAATCCAATCAGGCCGTTGAGTGGCTCCGCAAGAGGATAAGGGCGGAGGCCCCCGGTGAGATATCACTGATCACGATCGGCCAGTTCACCAATCTGGCGACGCTCCTGCTGGTTGATCCGGAAGTGGTAGAAATGCTGGATCAGGTGGTTTGCATGGGAGGGCAAATGAACTATCCGGCGGACAGTCCGGAAGGGGAAACCAACGTGATACTGGATCCGGTGGCGGCCGGCATTGTCGTGCAGCGTATGGACGAGTTGACATTGTTGCCGATTGGGCCGGTTCGGGGAAAAGGTCTGAGTGCCACGTTCCTGGATGATGTTCTGTCCGACGAGAAATTCAAGCCCGTGCGGCGATCATGTCAGCCCTGGTATGATGTGCGTGAGGTGGAGGGAGTGGGACTGGCCGATCCCATGACCACCGCGCTGGTGTTTGAGCCGGATCTGGTGGAACTGGAGTCCGGACGTGTGAACGTGCATCTTTACGACCATCCGCTTCCGGAGGGAGAGCCATTTGAAAACGATGGAATGAGCGGCGCGACGCGATTCGAGCCCAACCCCGCCGGAGGGCACAGAGTGGTGACAGAGGTCGCCAGAGAGCCCACCCACCGTCATGTGCGAGATGTTTTTCGCAACGTGTGATGGGCGGAATGTACCGGTGTCATATCTGCCGAAAAAAACAATCGAATGCGCCTGTTGGTCCCCTTCAGTGTCTCAGACTGAAAATTTCACAAACCGAATCGCTTGTGTCGTTA
>CAZXYF010000087.1:0-9461 GCA_964644705.1 uncultured candidatus Brocadiaceae bacterium
CTCAGTCGTGCCAGCGATCGTTCGGGCACGTGAGGCGTGTCCGCGTCGATCTCCCAACAATCCTACAAATCCTCCGCAACACATCCATGATCAACTGGATAATGTCTGCCCCCATACTGGTGAAGGTTCTCTGCAGCCTTGGTCTGATCCTGATCTGCAACGCCGTCTTTCGTCAGCTGGCGGTGGCGGTGGGGATCGGGGCGCTGATCCTGGGCCTGTGGTGCGGATTCTCGCTGCAGTCCATCGGCGGGCTGGCCCTCCACCGTCTGATTTCGACCAACAATCTGGGACTTCTGGTCATAATCTTTCAGGTCATCTGGCTCAGTTCGCAGATGTCGAGGACCGGACTGATGGAGCAGCTGGTGCTGGAGGCCAAAGCCCGGGTCTCCCGCGAGGGCGCGATGGCCGTTCTGCCGGCGGTCATCGGTTTTTTGCCCATGCCCGGTGGTGCGCTTTTCTCCGCCCCGCTGGTGGACAGCTGCGACGCGGGCGACAACGTCGGTGGTGGTCTCAAAGCACAGGCCAACCACTGGTTCCGTCACGTCTGGGAATACTGGTGGCCGCTGTATCCCGGCGTGCTTCTGGCAATGGAGATTATCGGATGGGACGTGTGGCAGATGTTTCTCATGGGACTCCCCCTGACCGTTGGAGCGTTCCTGACGGGCTATTTTTTCATCCTCCGCCCCATCGCGCGGCAGGAACAACATCCCCATGAATCCGCCGGCACCTCGGGCGGGGACAGTCTTCTGATCCCTCTGTCCCCCATCCTCATCGTGGTGGCCACCTATGCCGTCATCCGCCTGGGATATCCTGCAGTCCAATCACTGGGTTACGACCTGCCGTCGCTGAACCGGTATCTTCCCCTGGCGATCGGGTTATTTCTGGCGATACAGACTCTCCAGACCATTAAACCGCTGAAACCGAACGACTGGAAAGAGATCTTACTGTCCACCCGCACGCTGAACATGGCACTCATCGTGGCGATGGTCCGGATCTACGGAGCCTTCATCGAGGCGGATCTGCCCTCGGGGGCACCGCTTGTGGAGGAAATGCGGGCCGAGATGATGAGCTGGGGAATCCCGCTACTGGCGGTCATCATGCTTCTCCCCCTCGTCAGCGGATTGGCCACCGGGCTATCCATCGGCTTCGTCGGCGCCAGTTTTCCCATTGTCCTTCAGCTTGTCCCGCCGGAAGCGTCCTTCACGCATCTGACCGGAATCGTCGTGCTGGCGTATGCCTTCGGCTACATGGGCATGCTTCTCTCCCCCGTGCACGTCTGCCTGATTGTCACCTGCGAGCACTTCGATGAGCCACTCAACCGACCGGTCGGCGGAATGATTCGCCCCGCCGTTTGCATGCTCCTGTGGGGCCTGATCCTCTATTTCCTCTGGTACGCCGGTCCGGCCACGCTGCTGGGATGAGGACCGACGGACGGTTGATGGCTGACAAGGGACGATTGGCAAAACGAAGGACGGTAAAACCAAAAATGCAAACAAGCCCGTGCAGCCCGATCTCAAACTGACCCATTTAGCCCCGCCCCAGGATGCCCACGCCATGCCAACCGATTAAAAAACATGAAACGGTTGCGCGTTCCAGCAAACGGGGGGCGTTGCATTTACGCACATTTGACTTTATCCTGCTCCTTTTGGGTGTTGGTTTGACCTTTCCACATCGTTATTCTGGCAAAAGGTCATTCACACAAATGTCGGCCAGTGCCCCGAGCACGCATTTACGCTGACAGAGGAGACGCCAGTTTGCCGAAATCAATGTACAGAAAAGAAGCCCTTGAGGAGCATGCTTCCCCCGAAGAGCTGGACAAATTGATGCAGATTACGGGGCCAAAGGGATGGTTCGCGCTCGCCGGTCTGGGCATCGTCGTGATCAGTGCAATTGCCTGGGGGATCTGGGGATCGATACCGACCACCGTCACCGCTCAGGGAGTGTTTATAAAAAGCGGTGGCGTCAAGAAGATCACCGCATCGGGGACCGGCGAAGTAGCGGACATCACCGTCCAGGTGGGTGATCGCGTCAAGCAGGGTGAGGTCGTGGCCTTTATTGATTTACCGGAACTGCGGGAGAAAATCCGCGAAACCGAAATCAAACTGAGTGACCTCCAGAAAACTCGCCGGATGCTGGCCACTTTCCAGACGGAAAGTCTCAACAAACAGAAAAAATACATCAAAAAACAACGTCAGCAATACGATAACCGACTCAAAAACCTGCGAGAACAGCTGAAAAAGAAACGCGAGATGCTGGCCTCCCGGCGAGAGCTGTATAAAAAACAACTGATCGTGCGGCAGAAAGTGCTGGCGATGGAGGAAGAGATTGCCCGGATCCAGGACCAGATGGCTCAGACACAATCCGAAAAAACCCACCTGGACCTCAAACAGGTTCAGCTGATCAACAAGCAACAAAAACAGCTCCGCGAACAGGACGTCAAAATCAGCCAGACCGAGGAACATCTGGACCTGCTTCGCAACCGTTTGCAGGAACGTCGGAGGATGACCGCACCACAGGGCGGACGCGTCATAGAACTGCGGGCCTCCACGGGCGACATGGTCCGGCGGGGCGATCCGATTATCGCCATGGAACTGGTGGGACGGACCATACAGGGCCTCGAAATAGTCGCCTATGTGCATCCCGGACAGGGCAAAAAAATACAACAGAGCATGGACGCCAGAATTTCACCTCAAACGGTTAGCCAGGAGAAATACGGATTCATGCTCGGGAAAGTGGAAGCCGTCTCGCCCTTCCCCGTCTCTCCCAAGGGTATGATGCAGATCGTCGATAACAAACAACTCGTCGGCCAGTTATCCCAGAAGACCGCTCCCATCCAGTTTTTTGTTGACCTCGTCCCGGATGCCAGCACCCAGAGCGGCTACCGGTGGTCGTCGCCGGGCGGGCCCCCTGTGGAGATAACCCCTGGAACGCTCGCCCGCGTCCGAGTGACTGTTGATAAGCAGCCCCCCATCAACCTGGTAATACCCAAGATACGAGAGTTTTTGGGGGTATAGTCCATGCCATTATCGGGTCTGTTCTCGGGCGACAAAGAACCGCATGAACGCGTGAACCGACGCTGTAAAACTCCGACCGTGCTTCAGATGGAAGCGGTCGAGTGCGGAGCAGCCGCACTCGGATCGATCCTCGGCTACCACGGCCGCATCGTCCCGCTGGAAAAACTACGCATCGAATGCGGCGTCTCCCGCGATGGGAGCAAAGCCAGCAACATGCTGAAAGCAGCCCGTAAATACGGGCTCGAGGCCCACGGATACAAAAAGCAACCGGAGCATCTCCTCGAGATGGATTTCCCGGTCATCCTGTTCTGGAACTTCAACCATTTCGTGGTCCTGGAAGGATTTAAACACGGAACGGTCTATCTCAACGACCCCGCCAGCGGGCCTAAAACCGTCAACTGGGAGACTTTCACCAAGTCGTTCACGGGCGTTGTTCTTACTTTTGAACCAACGGACGATTTTGAAACAGGCGGCCAGCGGCGGAGCGTGTTTGGTGCGCTGGTGGAACGCCTCAGCGGAGTAAAATCAGGCCTGCTCATGTCGGTCCTGGCCGGTCTCCTTCTCGTCGTTCCCGGCCTGCTCATCCCGATTTTTTCCCGCATTTTTGTCGATTATTACCTGGTCGCACGGCTGGAAAACTGGCTCAAACCCCTGCTGGCGTTTATGTTTTTCACCGGGCTCGTACAGGCCGGTCTCAACTGGCTGCAACAACACTATCTGCTGCGCATGAACGCCAAAGTGGCCCTGTCCGAGAGCGCGCGTTTTTTCTGGCACGTCCTCCGGCTACCCATCGATTTCTTCGAACAGCGCTACGCCGGCGATATCTCCTCCCGGGTGGGGATCAACGACAAAATATCCGGCGTCATCACGGGGCAGTTTACCGCCAACATCATCAGCCTGGTGATGGTCGTTTTCTACGGCGCACTGATGTTCTATTACGACGTCGTCCTGACTCTGATCGTTATTCTTTCGGCTGTCATCGATATTGTGGCCCTGCGCTATGTGTCCCGCCGTCGGGAGGATGCCAACCGCCGACTCCAAAAGGAACAGGGCAAGCTCCAGGGCGCGGTCATGGGAGGGCTCCAATCAATTGAAACCCTGAAATCATCGGGCGGCGAGGACGACTTTTTCTCCACCTGCACGGGCTATTTTGCGAAACTCGTCAACCAGAACCAGCAGCTGTCCATCATGACGAAAAAACTGAACGTTGTGCCCGGACTCCTCAAATCCCTGGCAGCCGCCTTCATTCTTGGCATCGGTGGCCTGCGGGTGATGGAAGGGGAGATGACCGTCGGTATGCTGGTTGCCTTCCAGACCCTGTCCAGCAGTTTCCTGGGACCGGTCAAAACCCTGGTTGACTTCGGCGCCCAGCTTCAGGAGGCCCGGGGTGATCTGGAGCGGCTGGAAGATGTTATGCGTTACGATCGGGACCCCCTTTTTGAGAATGAAGCCGAACCAGAAACAGAGAACGAGCTCAATCTTTCAGGTCATCTGGAAGTCAATGACCTTCAATTTGGCTATAACCCGCTGGATGAACCGCTTATCGACGATTTCTCTCTCCGTATGGAACCGGGCACACGCGTGGCCCTGGTCGGTGCTTCAGGCTGCGGAAAATCAACTCTCGCCAAACTCATAACCGGCCTTCTGCATCCGTGGTCGGGCGAAATCCTGTTCGATGGACGCCCCCGGGAAGAACACCCCAGAGAAACCCTGAATGAATCCCTGTCCTTTGTGGACCAGGAGATCAATCTGTTTGCCGGCACAATCCGGGAGAACCTGACCCTCTGGGACAATACAATCCCCGATCAGCGAATTCTCCGGGCCGCGCGAGACGCCTGCATTCACGAGGTCGTCGCCGAACGCCCCGAGGGTTACGACAGTGAACTTCAGGAACATGGCCGCAACTTTTCCGGCGGCCAGCGCCAGCGCCTGGAGATCGCCCGAGCCCTGGTGTGCAATCCGAACATCCTCGTGCTCGATGAGGCAACCAGCGCCCTGGATCCCGCAACGGAAGCCGATATCGACGACAACATCCGACGACGCGGCTGCACCTCCATCATCGTCGCCCACAGGCTGAGCACCATTCGTGACTGCGATGAAATTATCGTGCTTGATAAGGGAAAAATCGTTGAGCGCGGCACCCACGACGAGCTGTACGACATGGATGGACATTACACGGAACTACTACAGAGTGACATCGATGCGTCGCGGGCCAAACAGGAGGTAACGCCATGACGCCAGAACATTCAAACCTCGAACAACGGCTCGTGGAACTCGGAGAAGTCCAACATCTGAGCGGCAATAATCCGCTCGAACTGATCTCTGAACAGATGGGGCTCTGGGTGGTGCTGGAAGGCAAAGTGGACGTCTTTTCCGTCTTCCAAAGGGATACGGAAGATATCTACGAGCGAGGACACGTCTTCCGCCAGGAACGCGGCGAATGTCTCCTGCCGATTGCCCCGCAACACGCCCCCGACGGACTCGAACTGCGAGCGTCGGGCAAACCCGGCACTCGTGTTGTTTTTGTGGACAAGACCGACCTGCAGACGCTGCTCGACTCGGATGATTGCGAGCGTCGCGTGGCGAACATCATTGATTCCTGGCTTGGCGCCTGGGCGGAAGCCATCACAGAGCAACAACCACCGCGAGAATTCACGGAACTTCAACCCGGCACCACAATCAAGACCGAACCCGGCATCCCCCTCCATGCACTGAACAACGTCGTCTGGATCCGGTCATCAGAATCGGCGCAATTTCTCGAACAGCATGCTTTAACGACGCCCGCTACCGACTCTCTGTTCCCGGTGCCCCCTCCCACCTGGCTGACATTCGATTCTCAGTGCGACATCGAAACTTTTTCGACGACGGATATTCTTCGGGATCACGACCCGACCCAGATTGTCGCTACATTCCATTCACTCGCTCTCACGGCCCGGCGGGATAACATGCTTGAACACCGGGAGCGGGAAAGACAACGTCGCAGACAGAAGCGGACCCGAGACCGGGCCGAAAACAAACATACTCTGGCAAAACTCGCGTCCATTCTCCATCCGGACATGGAAACACCCCACGTGCATGCGGAGGTCGGTCTGCCCCCCATCGTCGAAGTGTGCAGGGTCCTGGATGAGACTCTCAATATAGATCTGGGTCTCCCGGACGATACCGCGGACCTGTTTGAACATTCCAGGGAAACCCCCATCGACGTTCTAAGCCGTCACTCTTCATTCCGCACTCGCCGGGTTCGACTTGAAGGCCGGTGGTGGGAAACTGACAGTGGACCGTCCATCGCTTACAGAGAAGAAGACGATACCCCCGTAGCTCTGATACCTACGGGCCAGGAAACCTATACGCTGTATGATCCCCGGAACCAGTCTTACGTGCCGGTGGACGAAGAAGTCGCGGGCACACTGAAGACTTCGGCGTCGATGATCTACACCTCCCTGCCCGATAAAGAGCTCAACGCCTGGGATCTGCTGAAATTCTCCGCCCGGGGACTCAAAAAACAGTTCGTTCTGCTGCTGCTGATGGGAGCGGCCGGCGGTTTGCTGGGCACCCTCACACCGATCATTACCGGCGTGCTGTTCGACGAAATCATACCTGGAGCTCAGCGCGGAAGGTTACTGGTGTTCATCAGCGGACTTTTTATCGCCGCTGTCGCCGGCATGCTTTTTGACCTCACCCGCAACTTCGCCCTGCTTTCGGCCGAAGGTAAGATGCAGGGGCGGCTCCAGCCTGCCATCTGGGATCGCGTGCTGAACATGCCCATGCCTTTTTTCTCCGAATACAAAGTCGGTGATCTGGCCCAGAGAGCTGGCGGGATAATGACGATCCGCCAGGCCCTTTCCGGGGCCACCATCACCACCGTCATCTCCGGGGTGTTTTCGGTCTTCAGTTTCTTTTTGCTGTTCTACTACAGTCCGACGCTGGCACTGCTGGCTAGCGGACTCACAGCCATATCGATTGTTCTGTTGGCCGTCTTCAGTTACCTCAAAATCAAATACAACCGGGAAATTGCGGAACTGGGCGGTGAGCTCTCAAGCCGGGTGCTGGAGTTAATCCATGGAATCTCCAAGATTCGGGTGGCCGGTGCCGAGCGAAGAGCATTTTCGCGATGGGCAGACGTCTTCACGGAGAAAAGACAATACCATTATCGGGCCGGCAAAATAGGAAACTATCAGAATGTTTTCGATTCGGTCTTCATGCTGGTCGGCAAAATCTGCATTTTCGCCGTGGTCGCTTACTACATAATCACCCCCGACTCCCAGGGACTGTCCACCGGCACATTTCTGGCGTTCATGTCGGCCTTCGGACAGTTTTTCTCCGCCGGACTGAGCCTGGCCTCAACGGTTGTGGGCCTGGTCAAAATCATCCCCCTGTATGAACGTGCGAAGCCCATACTGGAGACCACTCCGGAAATCGACCGGCAAAGCAAGCAACCTGGAGAGCTGAGCGGCGAGATCGAAATGCGTGGAATCGATTTCCGTTACAATGAGGACTCCCCCCTGGTATTGAACGACATCAGCCTGAACGTTGAGTCCGGACAGATGATATCTCTTGTTGGGCCCTCCGGTTCGGGAAAATCCACAATCATGCGACTCCTGCTGGGATTTGAACGACCCGAAACCGGCTCGATTTACTACGATGGTATGGATCTGTTCAATCTGGACCTCCGCGCCGTCCGCCGCCAGATCGGCGTCGTGATGCAGAACGCACAGGTCCAGACCGGAAGCATATTCAAAAACATCGTCGGGGCTCGCCCCTACGATCGTGATCGGGCCTGGGAGGCGGCGCAGATGTGCGGATTGGCCGAAGAAATCGAGGAAATGCCCATGGGTATGGACACACACGTTTCCGAAGGTGGCGGGACTCTCTCCGGTGGCCAGCGGCAGCGGTTGCTGATTGCCAGAGCCCTCGTCCATCGTCCCCGCGTGGTCTTCTTCGATGAAGCGACCAGCGCGCTCGACAACAAGACCCAGAAACAGGTGACCGACAGCCTCAACCGGCTCGATGCCACACGCATCGTCATCGCACACCGACTGAGCACAATCCGCCAGGCGGACCGCATTTACGTGGTGGAGGATGGCCGGATTACCGAAACGGGCAATTACGACCAGTTGATGGATGACGAAGGTGCCTTCTACAGGCTGGCACGACGTCAACTGGCCTGATTAATTATGAAAGGTGATGAAATGTTCCATTTTGACCGAACAACAACGGTTTCAACACCAATGCAGACAAGAACAATCCTGTGCGTTCTGATCGGCCTCCTAACTCTCTCATTTCTCGTTTCTGGATGCGACTATTTCGAGGATACGACGGCGCGGAGGCAGGACCTGGCCACTTCGCCCGAACAACCGATTACATTCGGCGTTGCGTGGCCGTTCTCGGAGATGAACAGCCACTTCCGTGAAGGCATCCAGATGGCCGTCGAGGAGATTAATGCGAATGGCGGAATCAACGGCCGCAAGCTCAACATCGTGTGCAAGGACGACCACCGTGACGTCACGCAAGGCCGCCTCATAGCCCAACAGTTTGCGGACAATCCCGAAATCTTCGCCGTCATTGGACATTACAACTCCTACGTCTCCATTCCCGCATCATCAATTTATCAACTCAACAATCTGCTCATGCTCAATCCGGCTTCCACGAGCCCCGACCTCACCTCTTCCAACAATGATCTCGTGTTTCGCTCTATCCCCAACGACGCATTGAACGCAAAACTCATAAGTCGTATTGTGCAAAAACACGGTCATAAAAACGTCGCCATACTGTATGAGGAATCGTCCTACGGTCGAGGACTTGCGAACCCCTTTCACAAACATGCACAAACTCTGAACATCAACACCAAGGATCGCACATCCTACACGCCAGGAGAGCTCGACTCCACGTTTTTCGGTCAGCTCGCACGAAGATGGAAACGCCTGGGCATTGACGCCGTGATTTTCGCCGGCAACACAAACGAAGCCGGCCAGTTCCTGCGACATATACATGAGAACGATTTCGATGTCCCACTCTACACGGGTGATGCGACCGATCCAACCCAACTCTGGGATCGAGTCGGAGAACATGCCAACGGGATCATAACACTGACGTCCTTTCATCCCGACAGGGATGATCCGCGGGCGCAGAAATTCGTCAAAGCATTCAAAAAACAATACGGTCACAAACCAGATGCTTGGGCGGCCCAGGGCTACGACGCCGTTTACCTCCTGGCCGAAGCCATCAGACGAGCCGATTCAGCGCAACCGCACGACGTGGCCAAAGAGCTTGGGAGGATCGAGGACTATGGCGGCGTGACCGGTAAATATTCCTTTGACTCGACGGGCGACTTGATCGGGAACCCCATGGAAGTTGTCATCCTTGAAGATGGGAAACTCCGCCTTCTCAACGGTTCGCCACCATCAGAGCAGAACCCCGACGATGAGAAATAAATCCCCTGCGCTTGCC
>CAZXYF010000087.1:9561-12312 GCA_964644705.1 uncultured candidatus Brocadiaceae bacterium
AAGCCAAAACATCAACGACGTACACGAAGTCCGGCTGGTTGTCAGCAAAAAGTGGAGATCCGCACATGAAAACAACAATTATAAGTGCAATAGTCCTTGCGGGTGTATTTCTGTGCAGTTGCGCACAACATCCAGTCCCTCCCGACGAGGATTTCCAGGATCAGCTTCAATCACAATTCACCGAAACGCCTGACATCACGCAAAAGCAATCACCATATCGGTGGTGGCAAACGTTTGAATCCCAGGAACTGGACTCGCTTGTTAAACGTGCACTGGACAACAACTGGGACATTCAAACGGCCCGCAATCGCCTCCAGCAGGCCCAGCTTCTTGTGGACATCGTCAAGGCACAACACGGTCCGTCCCTGAACCTATCCGGTTCGATCGAGGAACGAAAGACCAAAAGTTACAACAAGTTGTTACGTGAATCAGATATTGAGAACACCGAGACGCTTGGCTTACGAGCTGTTGGTCAATATGAGGTCGATTTATGGGGACGTCTTGCGGCGGAGACTCGCTCGAAGGAACACGCCGTAAAAGCCGCGCGCAAAGACGTTGCCACCGCCGCTATCACCACCTCGGCGGAGATAGCCCGCGCCTGGATTTCTCTCATCGTCATCGACCGGAAACTTGACCTGATCGACAGACAGGAGAAACTTCAGCGCAAATACCTCGAATCGCTCACCACGCTGCTGGAGCACGGCGAAGTGGCAAAAGTCGACGTCACGCGCCAGAAACAGACCCTCCAGTCCGTACAGAGTCGTCGCCCTCCCCTGCAGGAAAAACGTGCAACCCAGCGGCATCGTCTCGCCGCCCTGCTGGGGGCCAACAGAACATCCGTGTCCGTGGAAGCAAGTCAACTCCCTGACCTGCCCGTCGTTCCCTCTCCTGGTACTCCCTACCGTCTGCTCAGTGCTCGCCCCGACATCTGCGCCGCCTTCGCGCGCTGGAAGGCCGCATGGATGGAGAAAGAATCGACCCGCCTCGATCAATACCCCACGCTCAAAATCAACGCGTCCGCCCTGTTTTCCAGTCCCCGGCTCGACAAAATTTTTCGCACATGGGTGCTGTCGCTCACCGGCGAACTGACACAATCCATTATTGACTCCGGTCTGCGGGAAGCGCGAACAGAGCGCGCGAACATTCAGGCGAAAGGCCAATGGCTGAAACTCCGTGACACCGTCCAACAGGCTACAAAAGAGGTCGAAGACGCGCTGGCCCAGGAAAAAGCGAGAAAACAGCTGCTCGAGGACCAGAAAGCACAGCTCCAGACCGCCCGCGAAACGCTCAAAGGCGTCCAGACGCGGTATCGGAACGGCGCCTCGGATTACCTCTCCGTTCTTGATGCTAACCGCACGGTGCTGGAGCTGGAACGACAGTTATGGAACACACGCCAATCGGTGTATCTGGCACGCATCTCACTGCACAGAGCGCTCGGCGGATACTGGACCAAAAATTACATCCAGAACCCCGCGAGCTCTACAACAAGCAAAAAACCGGAACAATAAAAACCTCTTTACCATACAGTACGCTCAAAAACGGAGGCTTATAATGTCTGAGAAAGATGTCCACAGATTTTCAGAAGATCTTGCGAATGAACCAGAACTTCAGGAAATGTGCAAACGGGATTCGGACGGGAGAGAGCTGGCCGACAAACTGCAGGAGAAAGGGTACGACATTACGCCTCAGGAGATTGGGTTGCTCGGCCTGGTAATGGGCAAAGCACAGGAAGTCCTGGAAGACGAACTTGACGAAGAGCAATTGGAACAGGTTGCAGGAGGCGGCTGCAGCGGGACACAAACCCAAATAACTTATCGTGGATTGGGTCAGATCGCCAGCGCAATGGGAACTGTAGCTCACTTCGAGCATGAAGCCCAAATGGCAGCAGCACAAAAGTCCACGATGGAAAAGATGGAACAGACCATGCAGCGGGCCGCACAACAGGCCGGCGAACGGGCGCAAAACGACCGCGAGTTCACCCAACAGATGATCCAGGAAGTCTCCCAAATCATTCAAACTTATTATCAGTCCCTCAGTGCAGTGTCACAGATGTGATGACGAGTTCATCCGATTAATTCCACGAGGAGAACATACCCATGTCAGAACAGGGCGTGAATGACTTTTTAACAGCAGCTCAAAACAATGAGGAACTGCAAAACCTGATGTTTCACACAGAGGACCCCGAAACTTTAGCCTCAGCTGCGCAACAACGGGGATTCGGAGTCGAAGCTGAGGACTTCAACGAACTGGGCGAATTCCTCATTCAGATTGCGACCACTTCGAACGAGGAACTGAGCGAGGAACAGCTCCAGCGGGTATCGGGGGGAGCAGGATCTTCGCTTGCTGAATTTCCCATTACGGATCTGGTATTCTTCACACACGACAAAGTAAGTGAGAATCTCGAGGCCAGGCTCAGACAACAGATGAAACACCTTTCTTCCCAATCGGGTGCGGGCCGTAGCGAGATGGAAATAACAAAAATGCAGAATCTCAATCAAAAATACAACCAGGCTTTTGAGTCATGCACCAACATCATGAAAACGAACGCTCAAACCCTCAGTGCCATCATCCGAAATATGTAGCTGTTGTCGGGAAGCTGCTACGTGGCTGAGCGACCGGCTAAAACCGTGGCAAGGAAAGGGTGTTCATCAAATTCAAAGGCCGGTTCAACAAATTGGTTCACGGAGCGCACAAGTTGACACTTTCTCGCACTTTATATATAAATGACAGCAACGTGATGGGATTAACTCG
>CAZXYF010000088.1:0-12295 GCA_964644705.1 uncultured candidatus Brocadiaceae bacterium
AAACGATCGGCATCGTGCAGGTAATGGTAAAGGTCGGTGACGGCGCTCTCCTCTTCCAGGCGTTCTGGTTCCTCCTCCCAGATGTTGTAGAGCTGGTTGAGTGATATGCTGCCCTCGGTGACCAGATCGACGCCGTCGATGAGGGAACGCGGGGGCGTGATGCGGCTGTTGGGGTCTTGCTCCATATCGATAACTTCTCCCGTTTCCCGCGCCGTAATTTCGGCTGTCGTGCCTCCACAGATGATATGGTGACCGTCTGCCTGGAAAAAACGGCGCACGATTTCCTCATCGGCGTGCGGTTCCGAAGGCGGGCCGGTGAAGATGTTGACCACGCCGCCCTCACGGCAGCGCGCCAGTATGACGGAGGTGTCATCGTGTCCTTCATCGGACATTTCACGGGCCTCATCGTGAATCATGTGAGCGATATCCTCGAACGTCTTCCCGGACTGCGCCAGGTGATGTATGCGTTTACGGGCGCCGTTGATTGTCCACCCCCGTGGATGTTCCGCGCCCAGGCCTGCCTGAGTGATGCCGTCACTGAAGAGGAAAAGCGCGTCACCTGCGTGGAGATGACAGTGGGATTCCCGAACCGTTTCATTGGCCATCGTCAGCGTGTGGTGCCTGGGTAAAGTGGCGCAGCGGTCGGACACTACAAGTGGGGGCGGGGCCTCGTAGCCGAGGATGACCGCCGATCCATCCGGTCGAATGCGGGCCGTCGATATAGCGGCGAACGGCACGTCTTCGGTTCGCGCTTTCCTCGAGGTCCGTACTACGCGCTCCATTGCCTGACGCAGTGAAATGCCGTCTTCAAGGTGTTTGCGCAGCCAGGAAATAAAGAGAGTCGCATCCAGGTTGGCCGTGACGCCGGATCCGAGCCCGTCGGCCAGGATGAGGAGGGTGCCCGCCGGGCTGCGTCGCCATGAGAAGACATCACCGCAGGGCTGGCCCGGATGTTTGGGGCTCTGAAGTTGCTCGATGTCGGGATGGATGTATGTCATGGGTTCGGTGAAACTCGAGGAACGGTGAATGAGGTAGCACTCTGCTCGAACTGATCGTAATCGCGGGCAGCCAGCACGCGTATCTGTTCGCCAACCCTGCGCTGGAATGACTTTTACGATTCCGTTGAATAGCGAGAAAGCACATCCCGGCCGGAGGAATCGTCTTCTTCCTCTCCCGCCAGTTCCATCAGGCGGCCCACCAGCTCCTCGCCGCGGGCCGTATTTTCGCCCAGAACTCGAGTCATATGTTGCGCCATCTGAATCTGATGATCCAGCAGTTCCTGCGCCTGGTCAATCGTCTCCTGTTTGAGACGTCCGAGCTCCTCCCTATTTTTGCGGCTGCGTGTGATGTCGACGAAGATGCCAACATATTGTTGTTCATCCGGCAGCGGATACATGATCTGCTGGCAGAGGAGATTGTTGGAGTTATGTCGCACCACGGTCTCGATCAGTGATGTTTCGCCGCGGACGATCTGTTCAAACGGTTCGGGATCCATCAGATACGAGATCGGGCGGCCCAGGACCATGTCGGTGCATTTGAACATCGTTCGGAACGCGGGATTCATCTGCATAATTTTCAGTTGCTCGTTCACAATCACGATGCCGTTGGGACTGGTCTCCATGATGCGGTCTGAGCGCTGCTCGGCCAGTCGGCGCATGTAGGGGATGCACATCTCCGGTTCGGCCAGCCCCTCCAGAACGGCGATGGCCTGTTCGCGGCAGGAATCATAGCCGCAAGCGCCGCAATTGAGCTGATCCTCCGGATCGCTTTTGCCGGTTTTCTCCAGCACCTGGCGTATGCGGTCCTCGGAATAGTTGCCGCGGTGTCCGCTCCGATCCGCAGAGAAACATGCGTTCAGACCATCGGCGACCGCGTTCATCTCGTTACCGGGATTGTCATCAGCGTATTGCAGCACCTCAAGCCGGCGCTTTTTGCCAGAATTCATGTCCGGCACCGCGGGGCCGGACACGCATCCGTCCGTGCAGAACAACGGTTCGACGAATCGTATGGAGCCATCCGGGTCGTCCTGAAGCACCTCTTTTACTTCCACAATACCACTGACTGCCATGACCTCACGGGTCAGCAGGTCAGTGGCCATCTCGGAAGTGCGCAGGCTTCCTCCTTCGACGGGATAAAACCGCGCATCGGTTCCGGGGGCACCGTCGAAACCGCTTTCCTCGCATGTGGCCAGATTCACCTTTTCGTCGCGGAACCATTCATCCAGTTCCGAGAATGTGAGGGCGCAGTTGACCAGGTTTTGACCGTCGGACCGGTCGGCCTCATCCTTTTTGGCCACGCAGGGGCCGATGAAGACCACGCGCGTATCTTTCCCGTTTTCACGGCGAATCAGCGCCGCGTGAACACGCATGGGAGACATTACGGGCACGAGGTCGTCGACGCGCTCCGGGCAATACCGTTCGATCCAGGAGACCACGGCGGGACATGCCGATCCAATATGTTGCTGACCGGGGTTGGATTGCACGTGCTCGGTGGTCCGTTGCGCGGAATGCCAGGCCCCAATTGCCGTTTCCTCCACCCGATCAAAGCCCAGCATGCGCAGCGCGGAGGGCAGGCGTTTCCACTGCCACGGTTTGTAGATTCCCGCGAAAGAGGGAGCAATGCTGGCCACAACCGGCGCATCGCCATCCACAAGCTGCCGCGCCATCATGATGTCGTTCCGGAAACTTTTTGCCTCCTGTGGACATTCTCGGATGCAGGTGCCGCAGGCGATGCAGCGTTCCTGAACCACCTGAGCCTGGCCATCCTTCAGCCGAATGGCTTTCACCGGGCAGACGCGCACGCACCGATAGCAGTCCCGGCAGCGCGCCTGGTTGGTGAAAACGACCTGGTTGTCTTTGTTTTGAGCGGTCATGAATAGACCTCCCGAGCTTATTGTTCCGCACTGGCAGTGGTCGTCAGATGTTCCTCAAGCACGTCCACCACGTTCTGAAACTCCGCCCCTTCGATGTGGCGTTCGCCGATCTGCACATTCGGACCGGCGTCGCAGTTTTCGAAACAGAAGGTGGCCTGCACATCCACGCGGTCGGCGAGCTGACGCTCATCGACGAGCCCCACCAGAGCCTCCAGCAGATCCTGGGATCCGCGCATGAAACAGCCGGTTCCGACGCAGACCTTCACGGGCAGACGATCGGTACCCTCTCCATCCAGCAGGGAGATGTCCGCCTCCTGCATCCGTCGTCGGCTCTGGTAACACGTGTGGAGAAGTCTGTGGGCTTCATCGCCACCGATCTCCCCCAGATGCTCTTCATACAGTTCCTCAAGCTCCGGATTGTCCTGAGATTTATGGAGCTGGAGCGTTTTGTCGGTGTCATAGAGGCCCCGTGCACGCTCAATGCGGTCCGATACGTCCCGGGTGATGGGTTGTCCGGCGCCGCCGACGCATCCGCCGGGGCATGCCATCACTTCCACGAGATCGTATTTGCACTCGCCCTCGACCGCCTGTTCAGCGATTTGGCGGGCATTGCGCAGACCATGCACGATGGCCAGGTTCAGTTCCACACCGTCGGCGTGGACGGTGGCCTCGCGGAGGTCATCTTCCCCGCGCACCTCATGAAATTCGACATCGCGAATGACACCCGTGATCTTTTCGGTGGCGCATCGCAGCACGGCTTCGGTGACGCCACCGGTGGCGCCAAAGATGATGCCGCCACCGGTTTTGAAGCCGAACGGCATGTCGAGAGAGCCGGGTTCGATCCTGTCGAAAGACAGGCCGCGTTCCTGGATCATCCGCGCCAGTTCGGTGGTGGTGATCACCTGATCGACGTGGCGCTGTCCGTTCTCCGCAAATTCAGGACGCTGCGCTTCGTATTTTTTGGCCGTGCACGGCATAATGGAGACCACCACGAGATTTTCTGGTTCGATACCGAGTTGCTCCGGAAGCAGTTCCTTTGCCATGGAGCCGAACATCTGCTGCGGGGACCGGCAGCTGCTCAGGTGGGGCAGCAGTTCGGGATAATACTGTTCGGCGTATTTGACCCATGCCGGGCAGCAGCTGGTGAACTGAGGAAGCTCTTCGCCTTCGGTTTTTCGGTGGACGAACTCCTCGGCCTCCTCCAGAACGGTCAGATCGGCCGCGAAACAGGTGTCATAGACGCGGTCGAAACCGATGCGCCGAAGGGCGGTTACGATCTGCCCCGTGCTGACCGTGCCGGCGTCTTCCCCGAACTCTTCACCCAGGGCCACGCGGACGGCGGGGGCCAGCTGCGCCACGACCGTTGTGTTCGGGTCATCGATTGCCTCCCACGTTGGGTTGATTTCCTGCGCCGGGTGGAGGGCGCCGGTGGGGCAGACGGACGCGCACTGTCCGCAGTGCACGCATTCCACATCGGCCAGATCCCGTCCGAACGCCGGAAGCACGGCACTTTCAGCCCCGCGATAGGCGAAATCGATGGCTCCTATGTCCTGGATTTCATAACAGGCCCGGACGCAGTCTCCGCAGAGCACGCATTTATTTGGATCGCGCACGAGGGAGGGGGAAGAGTGGTCCACCGGTTCCGGTTCGTGCGTTCGTTCGAAGCGCACTTCGTTCACGCCCAGCCGTCGCGCGAGGTCCTGCAGCTTGCAGCTATCGCTTTTCGCACACGTGGGGCAGCTCTGGTCGTGGTCGGCCAGAAGCAGCTCCAGCGCCACGCGTCGCATCTCGCGGATTTCCTGACTGGATGTGGTGACGCTCATGCCCGGCTGGGGCGTTGTGGAGCAGGACGCCACGATGCCCTGACCTTCCACTTCCACCAGGCAGAGTCGGCAGGCGCCGTAGACGCTCAGGTGGGAGTGGTAGCAGAAGGTGGGGATGTCGATGTTCGCTTTGCGGCAGAGGTCCAGCAGGTTCTCCTCGCCGTCGTACGGAACGTCCATTCCGTCGATCGTCACGGTTTGTTGTTTGGTGGTTGTCATTTTCTTTTCCGTTTATTGATTGAGGGGAGTAAGGGGGAGTTTTCGGTCATACGCCTGTTATCGCGTCGAATTTGCAGACCTCAGCGCACGTTCCGCATCGTGTGCAGAGCTCCGGATCGATCGTGTGGGGTTCTTTCACCTCACCCTGGATGGCATCGACGGGACATTTCCGGGCGCAGGCCGTGCAGCCTTTACATTTGTCGGGATCAATCTCCGGCATCTGCAGCGCTTTACATTCGCCCGCCGGACACCGTTTCTGGTCCACGTGCGCCGTGTATTCATCGGGGAAATACCGCATGGTGGACAGGACCGGGCTCGGGGCGGTTTTGCCGAGTCCGCAGAGTGATCCTTTCTGGACCGTTCTGGCCAGCTGCTCAAGATTGTTCAGATCCTCCGGTTCCGCTTCCCCCTCCGTGATGTCATCGAGCATGGAGAGCATCTGGCGGGTGCCTTCGCGGCACAGGACGCATTTTCCGCAGCTTTCTTCCTGCGTGAAGGTCATGAAAAAATGCGCGATGTTGACCATGCAGCTGTTCTCGTTGATGACGACCAGTCCACCGGATCCAACCATGGCACCGACTTCCTGCAGGCTGTCGAAATCCAGGGACAGATCCAGATGCTCGGAAGTCAGACATCCGCCGGAGGGACCTCCGATTTGCACGGCTTTGAACGCGTCCTGGGAGATGTCCCCGTCCTGCGTCGTGACGCCGCCTCCGATGTCAAACACGATCTCACGCAGCGTGGTGCCGAACGGCACCTCGATCAGGCCCGTGTTGGCCACGTATCCGGTCAGGGCGAACGTTTTGGTCCCGGGGGAATCATCGGTTCCCACCGTGCGAAACTCATCGGCGCCATTGCGAATGATGCGTGGTACCGAAGCCAGTGTTTCGACGTTGTTGATGACGGTTGGATTCTCCTGCAAACCGGACTGAGCCGGGAATGGCGGTTTGGGCATCGGCATGCCGCGTTTGCCTTCGATGGACGCCATGAGTGCGGTTTCCTCGCCGCATACAAACGCTCCGGCGCCCTCCATTACCTCCAGGTCCAGGCTGATGTCCGTTCCAAAGACGTTCTCGCCGAGCAGGCCGAGTTCCTCCGCGTCGCGAACCGCTTTCCGCGTGCGCCGGACGGCGAGGGGGTATTCGGCACGGACGTAGATATAGCCTTTGTTCGCCCCGATGGCCCGGGCGGCGATCATCATGCCTTCGATGACCGCATGGGGGTTTCCTTCCATCACGCTTCGATCCATGAAGGCCCCGGGGTCACCTTCGTCACCGTTACAGATCACGAACTTCTCGTCGCTCTCCTCCTGGAGTGTCAGCTCCCATTTTTTACCCGTCGGGAAACCACCGCCGCCGCGGCCGCGCAGACCAGCACGGGCCACTTCCTCGCACACGGCTCCCGGCGGCATCTCCAGCGCCTTGCGAGCCGCCGTGTATCCGCCGAGATGGATGTATTCATTGATATCTTCCGGGTCGATGCGGCCACATTCGGTCAGCACGCGTCGGGTCTGAAGCTTGTAGAAGGGGATATCCTCGGTGCCTTTGCAGCGTTTGCCGGTATTGGGTTCCTCATAGAGCAAATGTTCCACGACACGCCCGTTCAGAACGGTTTCCTTCACGATTTCGGGCACGTCCTCGGGGGTGACGTTGACATACATCAGGCCCTCCGGTTCGATGGTGACGAGGGGGCCCATCTGACAGAATCCCTGGCAGCCACTTTTGGAGACATGCGTGGTCGTTCCGTCGGTTTGGCCGACGGACTCATCGCTGATTTCTTCGACGACCTGGAGTCCCGCCTCACGTATTTCGTCCGTGAATCGATCACGCACATCCAGAGAACCATTGGCGACGCAGCCCGTTCCGGTGCAGATAACGATGCGGCGATCCAGATTCTCCGTGGCGTTTTCGTAATCATCGGCGATCTCCTCCAGGCCGATAACCGTCGTCTGTGTGCATGCTGTTGGTTCAGTCATTGTCATTGTCTTCCTCTTCCTGTTTGATGCTTTCAATGAGTTCCACGGCGTCCTCGGGGGAAAGTTCGCCATGGACGTCTCCGTTCACGGTCAGGACCGGGGCCAGCCCACAGGCTCCCACGCAGGAGACCGTTTCGACGGTGAAGAGCAGGTCGGACGTGGTTTCCTCCCCCTCATCCAGTCCCAGATGGTCGGTCAGCGCTTCGTGGATGTCCATGGACCCTTTCACGTGGCAGGCCGTTCCGTCGCATATCTGAACAATGTATTTCCCACGTGGCTCCAGCGTGAACTGGGAGTAGAAGGTCGCCACCCCGAAAACCCGGGCGGGCGAGACATCGAGGGCGGTGGCCACGAAGGTCAGGACTTCCTCGGGAAGGTAGCGATATTCCTCTTGGATGTCCTGCAGAATGGGGACCATCCGCGCGGGGAGTCGATCATGGTGATCCAGTATTTCGCAGACGTTTTGGAACTTGCGTGCTTTTTCAGCCGGTATTTGAGCGGTTTCAGGCATTTTGTGTCTCCTTGTGCTGGGGTTCCATCGTGCAATGGCAAATGGTAGTGAGCGTGACTGTTTTTATTCCGGCAATGGCCACTTTGTTTGTCGTGGCGGCGCCGATTCGTCCGATCCGATGTTTCCCGAGCGGTGCACCCGGTTGCCCGGCCCGTCGGACACGTATCGATCGATCTGCCGGAGCCGTTTGTCCATCCATCCGGGCTCCGGTCGTGCCGTTTTGCTTGCTTCGGATTTTGCGGGGTATATTCGGTAATGTTCTGCATACTGCGTCGGGGTCAGGTTCGGCATGATGACATTCGCTCCGCGTTGCAGCGCATTGCGGCGACCGTTTTGATCGTCGATCGTCGCCAGTGCGGTTGTGGCCGGGATATTGGCTTCCGGGCACACGATTCGCGTCAGCGCCAGGGCTTTACTCGCCATCAGTTCGGTGGCGGGCACCTGTTTTCCCTTCTGTAGCGGAGGCAAATCATTGCTGAGTGGGGTTTGCCCGTTGGGGATAAACGGCCCAAGACCGACCATGTCAACATCCATTTTTCGGAACAAATCAATGTCATAGACCAGAGATTCGTAGCTCTGACCCGGGATGCCAATCATAACGCCCGTGCCGATTTCGTAACCCATGTCTCGCATGTTACGGAGTTGTTCGAGTCGGAAGCGCAGGCCAGTCGGGGCATCCGGGTGAAGATCCGCATACAGGCCGAGATCAGAAGTTTCAAAACGGAGCAGATACCGGTCGGCGCCGGCCTCTCGCCATTTTGCCAGATGATCTTTCGGTTGTTCGCCCAGTGAAAGGGTCACGGCCAGCTCCGTTTCACTTGTGATCGTGCGAATGACATCCGCGATCTCGCCCGGATCCAGCGCGGGATCCTCCCCGGATTGCAGCACAACGGTGCCGAATTCCAGTTGTGCGGCCCGGCGACTGCGCTCCAGGATTTCCCCCGTTGTCATGCGGTAACGGGTGATTCGGTCATTGGGACAGCGAAGTCCGCAGTACAGACAAGGGCGGCGGCAGTAATTTGAGATCTCAATCAGACCTCGCAAATGGACCCCATCGCCCACAACCCGGTTACGCAGGTCGTTGGCGCGATCCCACAGCTGCGTCAATCTGTCGGGATCCTCCTCCCGCAGCCATCTCAATATTCGATGGGCTCTGAGACCGGTATCATGTAACGGCATAATTGTCCTCCCTGGTTGTCAGGGCCTCCCGTCCTTCAGGGAACGGCTCAAGGGCCCGTTCAAAGATTTCGTTACTCCGCGCGATGACCAGCCCGTAGTTGGATATCGGGACTCCCGCGCGGCGGCAGTGCATGATGCGGTTGAGCATCTCCCGGCGGTTGAACATACAGGCTCCGCAGTGGATCACGATCTGATAGGTGTCCAGATCGTCGGGGAAATCATGGCCCTGAAAGGTGGTGAAATCCAGGTCACCGCCCACGTACTGTCGCAGCCATCGCGGAATTTTGACCCGTCCGATGTCCTCCTCGATCGGATGGTGGCTGCAGCTCTCGCAGACGAGCACTTTATCGCCCGGATTCAGATCGTCGATGGCGAGCGTGCCTTCCACCTGGGTACGGAGGTCGCCTTTGAAACGTGAGAACAGGATGGAAAAGCTGGTGAGGGGGAGTTCCCTCGGTGTCATGTCGGCGACGGCTTTAAACGCCTGGCTGTCGGTCACGACGATGTCCGGTGGTTCGGCGAGGCGGTCGAGTGCGGCCCGGAGTTCACTCTCCTTCGCCACCATGCAGTAGCGGAACCCATCCAGCAGATCCCGTATGGTCTGCACCTGCGGGAGAATAAGCCGGCCCTTGGGTGCCTCCTTGTCGATCGGGATGACCAGCATGGCCATACCGTCTTCCGGAATCAGATCCGACAGGATGGGGCGGTCATTGACAAAATCGGCCGGGGCGTTGTCCAGCAGCGCCTGACGGAAATCCAGCACGCCTTCCCGTTCGGTGGCCACGGTCTGGACGATCGGGATGTCTCTGCCGGCCAGCCTCTTTATCAGTTTCGGCGGGGGTGTCCAGAGATCCACTTTATTGAGAACGGCGATGACAGGAACGCCCCGCTCACTGAGCTCATCCACAATGCCGTCCTCGAACTCGCCCCACTGGCCGTCGCTGACCACCACGCCGAGATCCGTGCGATCGAAGGCGTTATGGGTCTTCTCCACGCGCATGGCCCCCAGGTCCCCGGCGTCGTCGATGCCGGCGGTGTCGATGAACAGCACCGGCCCGAGGGGTAGAAGTTCCATCGGTTTTTCCACCGGATCGGTGGTTGTGCCGGCGTGCTCGGAGACGATGGAGACCTGTTGACGCGTGATGGCGTTGAGAAGGCTGGATTTGCCCACGTTACGCCGTCCGAATAGGCCGATGTGCAGTCGGAATCCTCTGGGGGTTTTTTGAGGCATGGGTCTGCTCCGTTTGGTTTGAGTGGTGCGTTAGAAATACAGGTCCCGGTCGTCGGTTTGCTGGATCCGCTCGAGCCGATCCCGCAGTTCATCCCGAATATATTCCGGAACTTTAGACATTTCTCCGGCGATGAGCTGTTCGCCCACCGTCCGGGTTTCCGGCGAAGCGTAATCGACGAGGTATTCCTGCAGCGTGGAGAGCGCATTGGGTGTGCAGTATTCCTGGATGAAACCAGGTATGGCGTATTCCATGAACTCCTCGCCGGTCCGTCCCAAACGGTAGCAGGCCGTGCAGAAACTGGGCACGTAGCCATCTTCCATCAGTTCCCGCATGACATCATCCAGCGGGCGCACGTCACCCAGGCTGAACTGTTCGCGGTCCATCTGCTGTTCCTGTTCCACCGCGGTGTAGCCGCCGAGCTCGATGCGGCTGCCGGCATCGATCTGAGACACGCCAAACGCCATGACGTCGCGGCGCAGCTCTGGATTTTCGCGGGCGGTGAGGATCAATCCGGTGTAGGGCACGGCGATGCGCAGGATGGCGATGATGCGCTTGAAGTCGTAATCACTCACCAGGTGATCGTTTCCCAATCCCACACCGGAAGCCGGGCGCAGGCGGGGGAAGCTGATGGTATGGCAGCCCACGCCGAACCGGTCCTGGAGGTGGAGGGCGTGTTTTACAAGTCCCAGCACCTCGAATCGCCAGTCATACAGGCCGAACAGCGCGCCCAGCCCGACGTCGTCGCAGCCGGCCTCGAAGGCCCGGTGTAATCCGTCCAGGCGCCACAGGTAGTCCGCTTTCTGAGTTCCGGGCGGGTGCATCGCTTCGTAGGTTGGGTGGTGATAGGTTTCCTGAAAGATCTGGTAGGTGCCGATGCCGGCCTCTTTGACGATTTCGTAGCCCTCGTGGTCGAGCGGCGCGGCGTTGATGTTAACCCGGCGGATATCCCCTTTGCCCGTGCGGGTATCATAGACCTTCCGAACCCGATCGGCGATATGTTCGGGGGTGTATTCCGGATGCTCTCCCCAGACCATGATGAGGCGTTTGTGGCCCTGGCGTTCCAGCGCCTTGACCTCCTCGCGCATTTCATTGGATGTCAGGGTGTGACGGACCGCGTCGGTGTTGGAGGCACGGAAGCCACAGTATCGGCAGTCATTGATGCATTTGTTGCCGATGTAGAGAGGAGCGAATAGCACGATACGGTTGCCGTAGACCTCGCGTTTCAGACGTCGCGCCGCATCGAAAATCTCTTCCACCAGACCCGGGTCCGATGCTCGCAGAAGCACGGCCGTTTCCTCAACGGTGAGGGGCTCCTTGTCCATTCCCCTGGCGATGACATCGCGCACCCGTTGCGGGTCCGGATCGTCCATCTCCAGCAGGTTGTTGAGGTGATCATCATCGATAAAATCTTCAGCATGTGTGCTCAGTTGTTTGGCCTGTATCGTGCTCATTGAATTTACTCCTCCGTTCTGTCCGGAACGGGGTTAGCGGAACCGTTCCGGGTTATTGTTATGGATCGTCTTCTTCGGTCTGGTGGCAGGCAAAATAGATCGTTTTGTCCACGAAAACGCCGAGATCGGCGGTTTCGACATAAACATCATCGGGTGTTTCGAGACAGACGGGAGCGAGTGAAAGAATCCCCTGAATACCCGCTTCCACCAGCACATCGGCGACCGGTTGTGCGGCTGGAGTCGGAACCGCGAGGATTGCCACTTCGATCCCGCGTTGCTCCACGATTTCATCCATTTCGTCCACATGATGACAGTTCACTCCATCAAAATGACCACTTATCTTGCGTTTGTCTTTGTCGAAGGCCGCCACGATGCGCATGTTGGGGCGATGATTTGCAAAAAACGACAGTATCGCGCGGCCAAGATTCCCGACTCCGACCACACCCACCTTCACCGGGTGGGGCGCGTCCAGAAAGTCCTGTATGCCGTCCAGCAGTTTCTCAATATCGTATCCATGCGCAGCGGTGCCGTAACCGCCAACAAGCATCAGGTCCCGCCGGACCTGGGCTGAGGTCGCACCGGCGAGCTCGCCCAGGCGATGGGAGAACACATGCGTCTCGCCCTCATCCAGCAATCGGCTCAAAACAGCTCGATACATACTGAGTCGTTCAATCGTCCGTCCCGACGGCTTACCTTTGTCTTTCGCCACGTCGAACCCTCCTGTGAATATAAACACGGTGTTATCTCAGTAACGCGATCGTAGCGGTTGAGCTCTGAAATGTCAAGGCGGAAACTGGCATAAAGCGGGGTAAATTAGGATGCGGACATTATATGCATCCGCTAAGCCATTGTGCAGGCACAGGATACAGAGTATATGAATTCAATAGTGTGAACGACATCACAGCGCGATAAAGATAACGCAGAAGCGTCGGATCGGTGTGTGAAACATTTCTGTCGAACTACTATCCCGTATATTTCCCGATAGGTGAAACCTGAGTATTGACCTGACCAGGGCGCAGGCGTATGCCCGTGC
>CAZXYF010000089.1:0-12259 GCA_964644705.1 uncultured candidatus Brocadiaceae bacterium
AGATCGCCTCCGGCGATCAGGGGCAATTGGCGCGATCACCTGAGAGATGAGACGATATAATTGGATCGGTGTCCTGACTTTTCCGGGGTAAATGGGTTCATTCTATTACCCCCTGGTGACCTGGTAATCGCCTCATACATTGCGCACGCCGTGAAGGCGCCAACCGGTCGTCCCCACGGGGGATTTGCTCACCGAGCCATAACCCGGACCTCCATGGCACTTCACACCGCTTCTGCCCGGGCCACCACTTATTGGGCTTGCAGCCCGTCGCATTTCCTATTTCACATACGGTTTGAGATCGGAGATTTTTTTGATTCCCAGTTTTTCGGCATGTTTTTCCCGCATGGCCAGCGCATAGGAGTTGTTGAAACCCAGCGGATCCAGCCAGGTGAGATCCCACTTTTTGTCAAATCGCTGTCGCACGTGGTTCAATATGTCTTTTTTGCTCTGGGAGGGATCGTATTTTTCATTCAGTATGTTGGCCAGACCCGTCCCCGTATATTCCACATATAAATCCACTTCGTCGTTGCGGAGCGCACTGAAACACACCTTGGTTCCCTGCAATCCAATCCGCTTTTTCACGGTGTAGGGAGTGTGTGCCTCGATCAGTATAGCGAGCATATTGCCCAGTATCTTCTGTTCACCGAAATGTTTTGATCCCACGACAACCGGTGATTTGTCGCCGTCCTGCGCCCCGGGCTGTCCTTCCGTTTTCAGAAGTCCATTGTTTTTCAGAAACTGACGGGCCACTGCCGCCGGGTCAACCGCCTTCTCGCTGTAGCGGTAATTCATCTGCTGCATGGCTTTCGGAGTAATTGCCCCCGCAAGCCTATCCAGAACTTCTCGCAACCCGGGATGCTGTTTGAGAACGTCTTTTCGGGATAGCACACAGGCGTCATAAGGGGGAAACAAATTCCTGTCGTCTTCGAGCACGCGCAAATTATATGCTTCAATTCGCCCGTCCGTTGTGAACACATCCACCACATCCACCTGGCCAGCGTTGATGGCGCGGTAAACCAGCGCCGGATCAAGTAGCTCCGGGTTGTCGAACTGGAAACCGTAACGCTTCTCAAACCGCTTGTACTCCGGCCGATCCACATATTCATGATCGAATCCGGCCGTCAGGTTTTTGCTTCCGCCCTGCTCTCCACAGGAAATACAGGTGACTCCAAGCACAACCATCACAATGATCATTATCAGTTTGCGCATACTGGTTCTCCTTTCCTCAGGTGGATCCCTGCGATTCGATTTTCAATCCGTACGGCGTCAAAATCGACTGGATAAGTGCTGCCAGCCCGTCCAGAATAAGGGCCAGCGCGCTGGCGACGCTCACCCCCGCTAAAATTTTCGCCGTCGCCCGCATACCGGTCTGCTGCATGCCGCTCCAGATGGTATTACCCAGTCCCCCACTGGCCGCAAAGGCGCCGAGGGTGGCGATACCCACACCGATGACGGTCGAGGTTCGGATACCGGCCATCACGACGGGAACGCACAGCGGGACCTCAACACGCCACAGAATCTGCCATTGCGTCATCCCCATCCCCCGTCCCACCTCAATCACGGCCGGCTCCACTTCGTCGATGGCCGTGTAGGTGTTCCGCACCATCGGGAGCAGAGCGTATAAAAACAGCGCGGCGATCATGGGCTTCATTCCCACCCCGAAGATGGGCAACATCAGCGCCACAAGCGCGAGGCTGGGAATCGTCTGGATAATGCTGGCCGCACCCAAAACCGGTCCAGCCAGGCGCGGCAACCGGGTCAGAAGTATCCCCACACTCACCCCGACCACAATGGCCAGGCCAATGGCCAGAAAGACCATCTGGAGGTGCTGTTTGAGCTGTTTCCAGAGCTGGTGGCGCTGTTCCACAAACGTCCGCGCCTGAATACGCAACGCTTCATAAAAGGCGGGGTAGATCCAGGACGCCAGCGCCACGATCCCCGTCAGAGCCAGAAGTATTCCCGCACCGTACATAATTCGGCGGTACACTGAGTTTCGTTTTTTCCCTGATTGGGCCATCAGCTGTTCTCCCAGTCCGAAGTTGCTGTCTCATCCGCACCGGCTTTCTGGCGCATGGCATCGGCAATGGCATCCACCACGGTCTCTCGCCGAAGTGCCCCGAGATAATCCCGTTCATCATAGACCGGCAGCATGTCCAGATCGGTGCGTTTGAACTCGTCCAGAGCCTCCACCATGCTCGCGGTGGGACCAAGGCGCGCATCCTGCGGCAGATCCGCCGGGCACTCCCGATCCTCATCCATGAGCGGGCGCACATCGCGGGTGAGCAGCATCAGCTGGAACCGGTGTTCCCCCAGAAAACGGTCAACGAACTTATTTGCGGGATTTTCCACGATTTTAGCCGGGGTATCCAACTGCTGAAGTTGTCCCTCGTCCAGAATCGCCACCCGGTCCGCCAGTTTGACCGCTTCGAAGACATCGTGGGTGACGAACACGATCGTTTTCTGCAGCTGTTCCTGCAGCCGGAGGAACTCCTCCTGCAACTGTTCCCGGGTTATTGGATCGAGGGCACCAAACGGCTCGTCCATCAAAACGATATCCGGATCCGCGGCGATCGCCCGGGCCACGCCGATACGCTGTTTCTGTCCCCCGCTGAGCTGCGCCGGATACCGGTCCCGAAACTTCGCGGGAGCCAGCCCCACCATTTCCAGCAACTCATCGATCCGATCACAGATGCGCTGACTGGACCATCCCCGCAATTCCGGCACCACGCTGATATTATCCCCCACAGTCATGTGCGGGAACAGACCGATGTGCTGAATTGCGTATCCGATAGATCGCCGCAACTCAATCTCATCGACGTCCTCGATATTGGTACCGTCGATCGTGATGCGTCCGGAGGAGGGCTCGGTCAACCGATTCACCATTTTGAGTGTCGTGGTTTTTCCGCAACCGCTCGTGCCCAGCAAAACCAGGAGTTCCCCCTCCCGGACCCGCATAGACAGGTCCTGAACGGCGGTAATATCTCCGAACATTTTGGACACATTTTTGAATTCAATCACGGAAACGCTCCCGAAAACATGTTCAATGATACGCCGTTGACGATTTATCCGAACCGTTCAGGTCTTATCGATCTCAAAGACCCCCACCAGTCCATGTGCGCATCCCTGGCCGTCCTGCAGGTGGTTCACCAGATACCGCAGAGCATAACCCAGCTGGGGTTCAATAATATTCTCGCGGGGGAGCCCGGTATCCATCCAGCCAACATTTTTGACCACATATCGCATCCGCTCAACCATATCATGGAGTCCAGCCGGGTAGGATGCCGGGATATCCTCCAGAGCCGGTTCAAAATCCGACGCTTCCATGCTGTAGCTGTTGATCAAACTTTTTGTCTGTTCGACCAGAGTGTTCCAGCACATCTGCACCCGTGCAAAATAATCGTTGAGGAACTGGAAATCTTCTTTGGGGACGTAATCAACGATGAGCGAATCCAGATCCGTCCGGTGATTCACCTCGTGCAGGCCGTTGACGGCTTTGCGGATGGGCTGGGCCTGCGGGTTGTAATCTCCCGTGTCCATATGCCGGCCGGTGAAGACCGAACGATCAAACCAGTTCAGCGGCTTGATGTCCACTCCCGCCCGTTCAGATGCTCGCCTGATGAGATCCTCACCCTCCTGACGCGACATCAGACGCAACGTCAGATGTTCAAGCTCATCCCGCCGACGTTCCCGCTCTTCCTCTTCGTAGATGTAGGAAACCACGTAGTCCATGTTCCGCATCTCATCCAGATCGTTGGTCCACAGCGATTGCCATTCATACGACCAGCGTCCCAACCAATCGCAGACCACGATGCTATAATCTTCGCAGGACTCGGCAATGTCTGCCAGCATATCCACAAACGTCTCGTCTTCGTTATGATGGGAACATGTGCCGAACGAGGTGAAATACAGATCATACGGCTTTTCTTCATCGAGGGGAAGTCCTTCCGTGAAATCGCCCTGATTAAACACCATTTTCGGATTGTCGCCGTATATTTCACGTGCCTGGTCCAGCAAATCCCCGTTCAAATCGATGCCCCGGTATTCTCCGAGAACTTCGGGACGCAGCAGGTCCACCTCATCCTCACGGAGATTGGGATCACGCTGGCGGATGCCGGCCAGCATCTCGTAGCCATCGGCGCTGCCGCAACCAAGATCAAGAATCCGCACCCGCTCCATGTTTTCTCGCGCATGCCCTATGAGTTTTCGCAGAAAGGGGCGGAGCTGTTGACGCGTCATCTCGTCTTCCCAGTAGCGCCGAACGTTGTCGTATTTCCCGGTCAAACCGGATTTTTTTGCGTACAGTCCACTATCAACGGCCTGTGAATAGGCTTCCATCTGTTCATCGGAATCGTGTTCAGTCATCTTCCACTCTCCTCTGTTGGCTCGTTCGCAGTTTTCTGCAGTGAACCTGGTGGACACTGAGGGCTGTGTGGACCAAGCTCGCCTCAGCATCCCCATTTAACCTGTCCACCTCAAACGTTAACTCACAACTCACAACTCTCAACTCTCAACTCACAACTCAAGACTCTTATCGAGAACGCCGGGCACCTCGTTCCGGATGTCTTCCTGCACATCCTCCGGCAGCTGATCCCTATCCGATTCAATGATCTCGTGATATTGATCATGCGCCGCTTTCAGAGCCCCTCCATCCTCATCCTCGAGTGGATAATTGGCATACACCTTTTCCCGGGTCGGCATGGGAAGATGGTACATGTAGGTTTTATGGTCGGTTTCCATCACTTCACGGATGGTCGAAAGCACCTCATCACGTTTATCCTCAGTAATATCCGATCCAGCCATGGCATGCTTCAACATTCCCACATGTGCGTCGTCCAGTATGGCCTGCTCGGGACAGAAGACGTTCGTGCGTTCCAGAAGTCCAAAAGCATAATGCACATACTGGGCTCCACTCTTCGGCACGTCCATCATGGTCAGCATTTTCTCCGCCGTTGCCTGGATGCCGGGTTCCTCAGCGTCGCCAACATTCGCCGTCGAATAACACGGCAGCCCGTAATGACGCGCCATCTGCGCGCAACTCTTGTTGTAATGGTTGAACTCCGGCGCTCCGTACATGTCGTCCAGCGTATCCAGACGACAGCGCACGGGTACGCTTCCGTACAGGACCGGCGCGCCGGGCTGGACCAGCTGGGTGAGCGCGACTCCGGCCAGAATTTCGGCGTTGATCTGGGCCACCATGCCGAACTCATCAAAAGGAGCGGTCGTTCCGCCCATCGGCGAACTGGAGATCACCACCGGGACCTGGCGTTTTGCAATTTCAATCATCTTGTCCGTCGTATCCTCGACCATCTGCAGAGGACTTTTAATGACACAGGTGATGAAGGAGACCACCGGATTTTCCTCAAAAGCATCCTTCCCACCGGCAATGATCCGCCCCATCTTCAACACATCATCCAGCGAGCCCAGATCCGTGAGCCCGGCCTGAACGTGTTTGGTGATGTTGTTCAGGCTGGCGAGCAGTTTGTTTACATCCTTATTCGAACCCGTCACCTCCCCGTCGCGAATGTTGACACACCGGATAAACGAATCCAGATTCTCCAGATTATCCGCGAGGTGTGCGGCGCAGCACAGACGTTCGATCGAGCCTTCTTTTCGCTCAAACACGGGTTGTCCGTCGTCAAAATCAACATCCAACCAGACGTTTGTTTCGGCTCCGCTGACAAAACGCACTCGCGTTTCATGCGCGTCCAGAACCAGTCGATTTTCGGGATTGCGGGCCCCCAGCACCACGCGTGAAGGTGCCGTATCAAGGGCTTTATCCAGCACGTCAGGACTGATCTTCACACGTGCGCAACCCTCTTGCGCATCCTCCACGGTGGCGCCGGCTTCACTGTATAGTTCCGCCGCCTTCTCGTTGTAACACAGCAGTCCCGGGTCCTGCAGCAAATCACGGGACACTCCATCGATAAGCTTGATTTGATTCTCCGACAGACGTTTTTCGGCATCGACCAGCACGCCTTCACGTTGGTTTTCCATGGTTACGTCCTTCCTATTTCGACAGCTCAATTTTGCTTATGTCCAGTTCCGAAAGAATTCCGTAGGTCTTTTCCGCATGTCGGGCCACCTGATCGGCCGTCCGCAACAACTCTGGATCCATCTCAACCTCATCCTCTTCCAGTGCTTTCTTCAGTAGTTCACCACCGAGTCGGTCCACAGCGAACGGGTTGCGCCCCACCAGAAATCCGAGATCGCGTCCGATCATCGGTTCCTGTTTGATGTCCAGGCAATCGCATCGTTCCGTCATCGAATACATGTGTAAGACGTGCACACAATCGTCCCATCGGCCGTTCATCAACCCGACGGTATAATCCGCCATCCGTACCGGCAGAGTTTGCTGACCGCGGCTCCAATCATCGATTTCACGTCCTTTCAGGGTCACGGCACCGCTTCCCGAAGCACAAATCGCCTCACATTCACCGCATCCGATGCAGAGATCAGCCCCGACAGCCGGAGTCGATCCGTCATCGGGCAGGTTCAGAGCATCCTCGGGGCAGTTCTCCACGCAAAGCCCGCACCGCGTGCAGAGTTCGTCGTCGAAGAGGGGACGAAGGGATTGATGCATGCGTAATTTGCCGGGGAGTGATGCACACCCCATCGCAATACTTTTGACACAGGCCGCCACCCCCGCCAGACCGTGTAAAGTGAGATGGGCGTAATTAACCATACAGTCGGCCGCAAGATATCCCCCGGCAGGATGGAAATCCTGGAATGCACCGTCATTTTCAATGATCGTCTCGCGATGTTGCTCCTCGAACGCCAGTTTATCGTCGGGCGTGGCCTTCGGGCGGTCCAGTACCACGAAATCAATCCCCGCCGGGCCATCGACAGACCAGCCCTGTTCCCGCGCCAGCGCCTCGTAAGTTTCGGTATCGCCGGGCGGATTTCGTTTGTGACCGCGACGACCGGTATAGGCAACAGTCGTATCGCCGGCCACCACGCTGTTGGCTCCGCCGTCCCGCAGGAACCGTGTGGCCCCATCCGCATACTCAGGTCGCATTCGCGTATGGCATTTGGGCTCTCCGACGTGCACCTTCACCAGCCCGGACTGGCCCGTGCCCCCGGGATGGACGATTTCCATCGCCTCCGCCAGAGCCTCATTCACGGCAGCCGTTGTTTCCGCATCCGGTTTCCAGAGATCGCGTCCGTCATTTTGGACATAGACAACTGGAGCCGCGCGGACCGAATCGCGCAACCAGTCCGGAATCTGCAATGGTTCCTCGACCGTTTCTGGGGCCGACCAGTGGTTATCTGTAATCATTGATAAACCTCGGTTTTACTCTATCCCTTGCTGAATTACGGTCCTCAGGCGCAGGATGTCTCCTCACGCAGTTCAGGGAATTTCTCCGCAATCTCACTACGCACGTCCTCCGAGAGTTGACTTTCCTTCTCCGATGACCGCACGCTCTCAACCACCTTGCGCGCACGGGCTTCCGCATTATCATCCAGGCAATAAGCCTCCCTGTCGCACCGGTTGGACAGCTCGGGAGTGAAGAATTCATCGCGCATGTGTTCAACCGTATGCGGTTCCGAGATGTAGTTTTCTCCCGGACCTTTATCGAGAATCATATCCAGCCCAAGAGTATCATCGTTGACTTCCATCCCGCGCAGCACCCGCTGGGTCATACCCAGGATCTCGTTGTCAATCACCATCTTCTCGTAGGATACCGTGAGGTCGAACTCCATCAGACCGGCAATATCATGGATATAGTTTGCGCCGGACATGGCCACGAGCATGCTGGACATAGCACTTTCATAGGTGCTCTGCACATCCACATCCTTCGCGTCGGTGGTGCCGGCGGTGCCGTAAAACGGTATCTCAAAGTGCTGCGCCATCTGGGCGACGCCCGCGTTCAGCATGCCCCGTTCGATCGGACCGGCGAGGTTGCCCATATCGCGCAGATCGCTGATGGACCCCACGCTCCCGCATATACCGGGCGCTCCCTCATTCACCGCCTGGACGAGGGTGATGCCAGCCAGGGTTTCGGCCGTATGCACCAGCACGTTCCCGGGCAGAGTGATTGGAGATGTGGTCCCGCACATCGGTTCGGTGGGGACCACCACAGGCAGACCCTTGCGCGCAAAGAAGCAGGTCATTTCACCGTAATCTTTGTCTATTTTGAACGGGCTGATAACGAGCGTGATGAATGAGACGAATGGTTCGCGCCGAAGCTCCTCTTCCCCCCCGGCGATCATCTCGGCCATATTCACGACCTTCTTGCTGCCCTCCAGAGAGTAGATGCCGCCCATCACATGCTTGGTCGTGTTGTTCAGTGAATGGTAGAACCTGTTGACATCAATTTCGTCCTTCGCATCGATTTCATTGGGGAACACGTTGATCGTGAAAACATGAACGTTATCCAGCTCGTCAACCAGCCGCGCGTTCAGAACCACGTCTTCGGCCGTTGATTCGCGCCGTTCCCCGGTTTCGGGATCAAGCACATATATCGCCGTCCCGCCGGTCCCGTAATGGACGCGGTTTTTCTCCAGCACGGCATCATTCCGGTCGTCCCGGGCGTGGAGCGTGACACTGGATGGCGTGGAATCAATGGCGTCCTCCACCATGGATTGCGGCAACCGCACGCGCTGTTCCTCCTCATCAACCTCCGCGCCGGCATTTTTGTAGGCCTCCAGAGCCGATTCGCTGTACACCGCCATCCCGCTTTCTTCCAGAACCTTCAGGGCCGAATCGGCCATTTTCTTGCGATCCGATTCATCGAGCGGTTGATACAGCGAGCTTTTCATACCTGGTTCGGCAAGATTATCCATAATGTCACTCCTTTTTCCGTTGATCATCGGTTGTTGAATTCATTTTCCGTCAAACGTGTCCTGCTCTGACTTTCGGTGCGTCTTTCTTCAGAACAACTCAAAGTGATGGACAGCAATACTTCCAGAACAGATGGCTCCGGTATCACGGGTCTCAGCTCGGGTTCACCCACCGGGCTGTTCTCAACAGGCCGCTTCCCTGACGATGACTGTGGACAGGCATGATGCCTGTTTTACATCTGCCCCACACGGTCCCATAACGCTTCTCTACTGGCCTCATTTGTCTCCGAGGGGCTGTCATGGGTATCTGCACGTCTCACCCTCTTTTTCACAAACTGCGCTGTTCCACCAGTGCTTCCATGCCGCCTTCACTGTAAATTTCTGCCGCCTCGTGGGCCGGACTGTATTTATTTTCCACGCGATCGTACAGGGGCGCGAGGAACTTCTCTTCCCCCAGCCCACGCTTATTCAATCCCTGCTCGGCAACAGCAAGCATTTCCTCGGCCAACTCCGCGAGATTCAGATCATCCGTCGCACCCTCAATACCATCGCGGCAGGCGGCCTCGCGCGCTTCACGGAGGGCCGTCCAGTCATAGGAATCCAGTGCTTCGCGGCCCTCCTCCAGACCCGCGGCCAGGCCCAGGGTCAGAGCGGCGATACAGATCACATCTTCTGGCGGTTGCTGATCATTCAACCGTCCCTCAACCGTGTAATAATGGGAGAGACGGGCGTTGAACCAGTAACACGTGCTGTGCAAATCCACGTCCTTGCGTTGCGGGGTAATCTCCACTTCGTTCCCCTCCGGATCGAGGCCGCATGCGGTATCTTCGGAGTAGTACTCGGCGAAAGAATCATAATCTTTCAACACAATCGGCGTTCCGTTCCGCTTCACATAGACCGGTCGAAATCCTCCGATCACATCCGCGTAGTGGCGCAGATCCTCAAAACGTTCCTCCGGAATACCCACACGACCCTCTTCGGGCATCCACCAGTCCCAGAACTTCTCGGCGACGCAATCGTATTCACCGACCCCATCCCGCCAGACGCTGGAATTAGCCGTCAGTGCGATCTGTGCGGGGGCGAAGCCGTTGAACACATTCACCATGGGGATGGCCTCATCGCGACTTACGCTTACATGAACGTGGCTGGCGGAATTGATGGTGAAAAGGTGGAAATCGTCCCCCATGTGTTCCGGTATGTGTTCGTTGGAGGGGAAGATCTTATCCCACACGCTCGTCCGACTCTGCTCCATCAAAAGATGTTCTCCAGGCGGCGTCACCGGGTGAATACCGTATCCCAGAAAACGCACGTCATTTTTTTCTGCAAACAGCTTCAGCTCCTCACGCAACCTGTCGATGGACTCTTCGAGGTCGAAGAGATTAGCGACGTGCGCCAGCGAGAATTCGGTCTTACTGAACCCCGTCTCGCACGATGCCAGGGTGTCGTTCTGTGGTCCCGATTTGCTGGCGCCGACGACTTTCCCGCTCATATCGTCGGTAACCGGTTCCCATCCCAGGTTCTGCAGATGTTCCCACAGACGTTGGATCATTTTATAATCGACGGAGGATCCGTCGGGATGCACGAGGGGAAATTTCAGTTCCGCGCCGATACGACGCTCGCTTCCCTCTGCCTGGTGATCGGTGTTGTCGAACCCTTTTTCAAAATGCTCGTAAATCTCTTTCATGACTCGTTCTCCGTAGTTGGCGTAGTAGTCTGAACGGCGTGGCCCTCCACCGTAAGAGTTTTATCAAGCATTTGGCTCACCTAAAACTTGCCCATCGCCCATGATCACGTGTTTGTAACTGGTCAGTTCCTCCAGTCCCATGGGGCCGCGGGCATGAATCTTATCGGTGGATATTCCGATTTCAGCCCCCATCCCCAGGCTTTCTCCGTCGCAGAACATCGTTGATGCATTCACCATGACCACCGACGAATCGACCCGTTTCATAAACTGCTGCGCATCGCTGTAATTTTCCGTCACAATTGACTCCGTATGCCCGGAACCATACTTCCCGATGTGTTCTGCTGCTGCGTCCACGCCATCAACAACACGCAGTGAAAGCACTTTGTCCAGGTATTCCGTATCCCAGTCCTCCTCCGTGGCCGGTTCGACTCCGGCCACCTGTTCCTGCACGGTGGCGTCGCCACGCACTTCCACGTCGTGTTTTTGCAGGGACGAGACCAACATCGGGATCCAGCCGATCATTTCCTTATCGATCAGGACAGTTTCCGCGGCATTGCAAACCGAGGGCATGAGCGTTTTGGAATCGAGTATAATCGGCAATGCCTTGGCGGTATCGGCCTGGCGTCCGACGTACACGTGGCAGACCCCTTCGTAATGCTTGATCACGGGGATTTGCGACTTCTCATTCACGGTTTCAATCAATTTCTTCCCGCCTCGGGGCATCACCAGATCCACGTCCCGGTCCTGTTGCAGAAGCACATCAACCTCGTCATGGCTCAGACTCAGCACCTGGATGGCGTTGGCGGGCAGGCCGGCCTGCTCCAGTGATTCGGTCCAGAGACCTCCCAGAAGTTCGTTACAATGTTCGGCCTCCGAACCACCTTTACAGATAATGGCGTTACCGCTTTTGAGGGCAAAAGCACCGGCATTGACCGTCACATGCGGCCGCGCTTCGTAAATCATCAGAATCACACCCAGTGGCACGCGCATCCGCCCCACCTGCATGCCGTTTGGGCGCTTTTCCAGCTCCGAAATCTGGCCAACGGGATCGCGCAGGTCCGCGATTTTCTTGAGCGATCCAACCCGGCTGTGCACCTTCCGTTCGCCGAACTTCAGCCGATTCACCAACTTCTGCGCCAGTCCGTTCTCCCGGGCCGCTTCCATGTCTTTTGCGTTGGCCTCAACGATGTCATCACATCGCTTCTCCAACAACGTCGCCATATGGGAAAGGACCTGGTTTTTCGATTCGGTGCTTGCCTGAGCGACAGAGGTTGAAGCTTCTTTCGCTCGCTGCGTCAGCCGGTTGATTTTTTCACTAACAGTCACGCTTTTCCTCCTGATGATTCTGCCTGGGGTTCCAGTATATTCTGTATCTCGTCCTTCAAATGCTCCGCGTCTTGCACTCGCCCAACGTTAAATGTTCGGGCCATCTGGTCCAGCGTCCGATCCGTGTTCGTCTCACCCGAGTTTCCAACGACAATGATCCGGGTTGCCTGTTCGTAATCTCGAACGTTTAACACGAACTCAAGGGCATCCACATCGACCCATTCCCGCTCCACCACAATTCCCGCAAAATCCTCGTGCCGGATCTTGTGCAGAGCAGCATCCATATCTCGGCGCACCACCGGTGTGAAACCGGCGTCCGCGAGCGCGTCGTTGAGTTTGCGCTCCTTGTAACTCCCCAGCACGAGCACCGGGCTCGGTCGCATCGTATGGTCCCTCCCGTCTCTCCATTCAAATCGTATTCGGTTACTGCACGGGCTCTCCGCGTGTAAGTATTCGGTGAACCACGTG
>CAZXYF010000090.1:0-12223 GCA_964644705.1 uncultured candidatus Brocadiaceae bacterium
CGTGCATTTTGTCGTGGCCCGGTCCGCAATAGACCGAACAATGCTTCAACCACACCGGCCCATCGCCGTGGGTATAGCCTTTTCAGCACGTCCCGACAATCGTTCCCTTTTACCCGTCCGATGTCCAAATGGAGAGAAGTGGGTTACCCGGTGGCAACCCACTTCTCGTACTACTTTGTCTATTTACTTTTGTTTAGTGCTTCTTTTTTCTCCTCCTCGCTGAGCTGATCCCATCTTTTCGGACACGCCGCGCAGCAGAAGCCAACCGTCTTGCCCTGGAACTGACGCGTCAGTTCCTCCGGTGTATTCTCCGGATCCAACTTTCTGCCCATAATCGGACACCGGGTGTTGACTGGCTCTGCACTGGACTCACCCTGCTGGTGCATCATTCCCTTCATCTGTTTGAGTTGTTTGATGGCTTTCGACAGCTTTTTGGAAGCCGCCTCGTTTTTGCCATCTTCCAGTGCAGCCTGCGCCGATTCCAGATCCTCGATGACGCTGTGCATCTTCTTGCGACATTGTTCGGGCTTTTTGCAACCAGATTGCATGGGACATGCGCCCTTTTTCCCGTGATGTTTCTTATGCTTCTTGTGCTTGCCCTTTTTATTACACGCTTTTGCCCGGGCACACTTTTTGCCCTTTTTGGTGCCGACTTGCATGGGACATGCTCCCTTTTTCCCATGATGTTTCTTGTGCATCTCGTGCTTGTCTTTTTTGTTGTGCATGCCCTTGTGGTGTTTATCGCGGGCCTGCACTGATGAAAGAGCGACGAATCCGAGTACTGCAACGGCCGACAGAACGACTGACAGTCTTGAAAATAACCGCATGGTTATCCTCCAAAACGAAAGTAAAGAAACGTCCAACAGACAATTTATTCGCCAGTTTACGACGATTCACCGGCGATCGCCGGAGCGAACCAATCCCGCGCGCCGCAAAAAACGGCCATGCCCAGCAGGGCCAATCCGCCGGTGAAGAACACGATCAGACCGATCGTCAGGTTGTTCAATCCAGTGTGATGTTTAAATTCCTTGATTGCGCAGTAGAGCACAGGAACGCTGAAGACCGAGACCAGCACCACCAGCATCCCGCCGAACGAAGGAATGGCCATCGGCACCATCACATCGGCACCCCGCCCGGTGGATGTGAGCACCGGCAGCAGAGCGAGGATCGTGGTGGCCGAGGTCATCAAACAGGGCCGTATCCGACGCACGGCACCGGCAATGGTCGCCTCGCGGATATCCTCTACCGATTCGATCCGTCGGGTGGCAAAACTCTGATCCAGATAGGTGGCAATGACCACGCCGTTGTCGGAGGCGATGCCGAACAGAGCGAGAAAACCCACCCAGACCGCCACGCTGAGGTTGATCTGCTCCACCAGATTGCCGGTGCGAGGATCAACGTGGGGCATCTGGAAGAGCGTGCGCAGATTCGTGCCAAACACCGTGAAATCCAGGAACCACGGCTGGTTGTAGAGCCAGATCAACAAGAACCCGCCCGCCCACGCCAGAACGATGCCACTGAAAACCAAAAACGTCGTGGAAACCGAACGGAACTGAAAATACAGAATCAGAAAGATCACAAAAAGGGCCAGGGGCAGAACCACCATGAGCGTACGTCGGGCGCGAATCTGGTTTTTATAGTTCCCCGCAAACTCGTAGCTCACGCCCTCGCCGGGAACAAAGTCCCCCGCCTCTTTTTCTCTTTGCAGATAACGCTTGCATTGTTCGACCACGTCCACTTCCGCAAATCCCGCTTTTTTATCGAAAACCACATATCCCACCAGAAAGGTGTCCTCGCTTTTGATTACCATGGGGCCCCGTTCGTAACGGATCTCGGCCATCTGCTCGAGGGGGATCTGAGACCCATCCGGTGCGGGCACCAGCACCTCCCCCAGAGTTTCGATCTCATCGCGCAACTCCCGCTTGTATCGGACGCGCACTCCGTATCGTTCACGACCTTCCACCGTGCGGGTGATACGTTTGCCGCCCAGCGCCACCTCGATCACGTCCTGCACTTCTCCCACGTTGACGCCATACCGGGCGATGGCCTGCCGGTCGATGTCGATCTCCAGATAGGGTTTGCCCACGATACGATCGGCGATCACGGTGGCCGGTTGGACGCTGGATACGTCTTTGAGATGTTTTTCAATCTGCAGTGCCGCATTTTCGATGCTCTCCAGGTCCGGTCCTTTCACCTTGACTCCCATCGGCGCACGCATGCCGCTCTGGAGCATCACCAGCCGGGCGGCGATGGGCTGAAGCTTCGGGGCGGAAGTGGTTCCGGGCAACCTGCTCGCTTCCACGATCTCGTGCCAGATGTCATCGGGCGACTTGATGTGATCCCGCCACTGACGATACGGACGCCCGTCCGGGTCGGGGATGAGTTTCCCATTGTCATCCCGGACGAACTCCTCGTTCTCCGCGTCGTAACGGAAATGTATTCGATGACCGTCTTTGTCCGTGATGTATTCTGACTTGTAGTTGATGACCGTCTCCACCATGGAGATGGGCGCGGGGTCCAGCGGGGTTTCCGCCCGGCCGATCTTGCCCACCACGCTGTCGATCTCCGGCAGCGACCGGATGGCTTTATCCTGTTTTTGCAGCACGTCGAGCGCCTCACCGATGGACGCATGGGGCATGGTGGTGGGCATGAGCAGGAACGACCCCTCATCCAGCGGGGGCATGAACTCCTTGCCCAATCCGTCCCATCCCTGCGCGAGCGTCCATTGCAACTTCGTTCCCAGGTCCGCCCGCCGCACGGCCCCCGGGCCGGGCTCGTCCTCGGTGCCCCAGGGGCGTTTCTGCAGCCGCAACATACGGCGCGCCCCTCGCCAGTCGCGCAGGACAAGGTCGCTCCGCTGAACCTGCAGCTCGTTCAGTTTCCTCTTCAGGGCGGATTCTTCCATGCCCAGCGCGTCACGTGTCCACAGGAGGGTCTGTCCGCGCTTTTCCAGCAGTTTGGCGTCCACCAGACTCTGCACATCTTCCCCGGCGGAAAACGCGCCCTTCTCGGCCGCATTGACCGGTCCGAAAAATGTGCTCGGACCGAGCCATACGAATGCCACTCCGAAAATGGTGAGCACCACGGGAATGACCATGAATTTTATCTTGTGCACCAGGCATAACTGCAGAACACGCCCGTAAGCGCGCCGGAAGAGGTAGAAGAAACCCAGCAGCCCGCCGATCAGGCCGCCCACAAAAATCAGGTTGCGCACCACTCCGGCTTCCGGTCCCAGGGGCAGCCAGCGTTGGGTCAGCAGCACGGTCACGAACGCCACGGCCACAAGTCCCGTCGCAAACAGTCCAATGTTGCCCAGTACACCCGGGAGATGATCCTCAATCAGATTCAGTGCACCCAGCACAACCACCACCACTCCAACCCACCAGCTCAGCAAAAACCCGGCCACAACACCACCCAGGATCAGCCCCACCATGGCGATGCGTTTGAAGATGCGCGAACTGAGTCCACCGGTGAACAGGATATGGGCGCCGGCCGGCACGATGGTCAGGGCGATGATGATGGACCCGATGAGCGCAAACGTTTTGGTGAAGGCAAGAGGCTGAAAGAGCTTCCCTTCCGCACCGGTCATCGTAAAAACGGGCAGGAAGCTGATAACGGTGGTCAAAACAGCGGTGAGCACCGCTCCTCCCACCTCGTACGAGGCACGGTACACCACCCCCATTCGATCCTCATTCTCCCCCGCCTCCTGCAGATGTTTAAGTATGTTCTCGCACACGATGATACTCATATCCACGATGGTTCCGATGGCAATCGCTATGCCGGAGAGAGCCACGATGTTGGCATCCACCCCGAAAGCCCGCATGGCAATGAAGCACATCAGAACGGCAAGCGGCAGGGCTCCGGAGATGAGCACGGAACTCCTCAGGTGCATCACCGAAACGATCACCACGATGATGGTGACCAGAATTTCCTCGGTCAGCGCTGAACTGAGCGTACCGAGCGTCTCGTAGATGAGCCCCGTTCGATCGTAAAAAGGCACAACCGTCACCTTGCTGGTCGTTACCCATTCGGGCCAGCTGTCCGGGGGATTTTCCTGCAACCACGTCTGCCAGGCGTCCTGATTCAGACCGGGATCCGCATAGGCCTGGAAACCGTGTTTCTCGGCGAATTCTCTCACCTCGTCCCGGCTGACCACGTCGTGATCAATGACCGCTTTTTTGGGAAGTCCCGACGAGACCTGCTCGATTTTGTCCTTAACGTTTTTGATCGCTTCGAGAGGATTGAACCCGTCGCGCACAACCACCACTCCCCCGACCGCCTGGGCCCCTTCTTTGTCCAGCGCGCCCCGGCGCAGTGCCGGCCCTGTGCTCACATGCGCCACATCCTTCACGTAAATGGGAACGTTCTCGGTCGTCTTGACGACGGTCTTCCGGATGTCATCCAGATTTTCGATAAAACCCAGCCCACGAATGATATATTCCACCCGGTTGACTTCGATTGTGCGGGCTCCCACGTCGATATTCGACTTCTTGACCGCCCGGAACACTTCCTGCAAAGTCACATCGTGAGCACGCATGGCGTCAGGATCCACGTCAATCTGGTATTCTTTCTCGTAGCCGCCGACAGACGCCACCTCACTGACGCCACGAGCGGACATGAGGGCGTAACGCACCTGCCAGTCCTGAATGCTGCGCAGCTCCTGCAGCCCCCAACCGGGCGCGGGGTTGCCATCCGGATCACGGCCCTCCAGGGTATACCAGTAGATCTGCCCCAGCGCCGTGGCGTCGGGCCCCAGACTGGGTTGCACTCCCTCCGGCAGGATGCCCGAGGGCAGGCTGTTGAGTTTCTCCAGAATCCGGCTGCGCGACCAGTAAAAATCGACGCCATCCTCAAAAATTACGTAGATGGAGGAAAACCCAAAATAGGAATAGCTGCGGATGGTCTTGACCTGCGGCACCCCCAGCAGGGAAACCGTGAGGGGATAAGTGACCTGATCCTCAACGTCCTGGGGAGAACGGCCCATCCATTTGGTGAAGACGATCTGCTGGTTCGCACCGATGTCCGGGATAGCATCCACCGGAACCGGGCTGCGCGGGATGCCGCCCAGTTGATAATCGAATGGAGCGAACACGACGCCCAGCCCCACCGTGAGCAGAACCAGAAGGCCCACCACCAGCTTGTTTTCCAGGCAGAACCAGATCAGTGATCCCAGAAGCCCGTCTTGGGGCGGGGATGATTGCGCAGAAGTTGGATCGTCAGATTCACTCATTTTCAGCGTCGTCCTCCGGTGACTCTGTGTGTTCGTGTTGGCTGGCAAGCGTCTCCACGACGTCCCCGCACTTGAGCATGGCGGAGCCATAGAACGGATTTCTGGTCTGTTTGCGATTCTGTAACCATCGGGCCCCGCGGCCGCCAAAAGCCATCGGACAGCGCAGCACATACAACGGATCTTCAGCCAGTGGACCAAAACGTTTGATCAGCTCCAGCATGTCACCCGAGAGTGCGGAGAACGCTTCCCGCTGGGCAGTGATGTCTTTGCCGGCCTGCTGCACGTTCCGGGCTGCCTTTTGGAGCGCCGACGCCAGCGGCATCCACGCTTTATGCGCCTCCGGCGTTTCCAGAAGATCCATGTTCACGTCCGCAAGGGCATCCAAAAACCGCGATGCGGCCGCCGACGCAGCCGACGCATCATCGGAACTCAGCGCTTCGTGCATCTCCAAATACCGGCCCAGCACCGACTTCAACCGGGCCACGAATTCCGCCGGCACTTCAACTGGCGCCGGTTCTCCCGGTTCCGCGGCAGATTTTTCCAGATTACCCTTTTCCCCCGCCTTTTCGTCATCCGGACTCATCATGCTGGCCTTTGCCTGAATCTGGAGGGCGCTGTCGATCTTGAAGTTGCCGCGGGTCACCACCCTCTCCCCCTCACGCAGACCGGATTCCACCAGGTAGTGATCACCCGCCCGCGGTCCCAGCACGATTTCGCGACCTTCGTATGTGGGTTGGTCCGCGTCGGGATCGGCAACGTAGACCACGGCTCGTTCCCCGGTGATGAGCGGCGCGGAAGCGGGGATAACCAGAGGCGGTTTGGCTTTTTTCTCCACCGAGACGTACCCCAGTGACTCCGTGCTCACAAGGGGCATTTCGCAGACCGAGCATTCCCCGGGTTCGTCCGATATTTCGCCCGGATGCATGCGGCAGATCCACTTGCCGACCAGTTCCGGCTCCATCACTCGCCCGGCCGCCGCCAGTTTCGGTCGAACCGTCGCCCGCACGAACATGCCCGGTTTCAGTTTACCCTCAGGATTATCCACATCGATCCGGATTTTCACCGTACGCGTCCGTTCGTTCAGCACCGGGTCGATGAAGGCGATACGTCCCTCGAAACTCTTGCCCGGATAAGCCTCGGCCTGCACCGTCACGGGCTGACCGTAATGCAACCACCTCATGTCGGACTCGTATGCGTCGAGTTGCACCCACACGTGCGACAGATCCGCTATGGTGTAGATGGTGCTGCCGGTTTTGACATACGCCCCTTCCTTTTTGTGTTTTTTCACCACGATTCCCCCCGCCGGCGCATAGATGGTGAGGTGATCGATGGGTTCGCCGGTCTCCTCGATCTTTTGCACCTGTGCTGGGGTCAGCCCCAGCAATTCGAGTTTTTCCCGCGCCGCCCTGACGGTGCCGGATGTGGTCTGTTTCAGCACACTGCTGGAGGAATCCTTCAGCCTGGCCTCCGTTTTCAACGTCTGCAGCAACTCCTCCTGGGCGGAGATCAGTTTCGGGCTATAGATCGAGACCAGATGGTCGCCCTTCTTCACCGGCACGCCGGTGTAATCGACGAACAACCGATCCAGCCTCCCCGGCACCCATGCACTGATGTCTTTCACACGAGTCTCGTCGTAGGTCACTTTACCCACCAGCCGAATATCCGCCTCCGCATAGCGTCGCTCAACGGGACTGGTCTGAATTTCGGCCAGCGTTTTTGCATGTTCGGACATCGTGAGGGTCGGTCCAGCCCCCTCCGCCGCTCCGGTTCCTTCTCCCTCGGTCACCGGGACCAGGTCCATGCCGCAGATGGGGCAATCTCCCGGATTGGGCTGTTTGATCTGCGGGTGCATGGAGCAGGTCCAGTACTTGATCTTTTTCTCGGCCTGTTCCTCTCCCGCCGCTCCCGCGCTCGTTCCCGTTTCCACGGAACCGGCTCCGCCCCGCACCACCGCATGAAACAGGTATCCGGCGGCCAGAGCCAGCAGAATCAGCGCCAGCACACTCGCTTTGGAGCCAAGCCATTTCATTACTTTTTTCAGTTTCTCAGTGTCCAACGTCAGGATCTCCTTTCTCACAGAACAACGTTTCCGGACCGTCCGGTTCCCGAATCTCTAACTCTGCGACTCTTTTTTGATTACTGTTCAGAACTATCTTCATCTCCATCTTCCATGTTCTTTTTCTCCCCGGGACGTTTCTCGTTCGTATCCTTTTTCTTGTTCTCCAGGCGGGGCACCGCCCGGCCGATGAGTCTTTCCAGTTTTGCCAGACGCGACAGGTGATCGGCCCGGGCCTCCTCGGCGGTGAGCTGAAAATCAAGCAGGGTCCGCTGGGCATCCAGCAGATCCATGAAATCGGCCTCGCCCGTCCGGAAACCCGTCCGGGTCACCTTCAGCGATTCCTCCGCTTTTGGGATGAGCGTTTTCTCATACAACCGCATCTTCCGCCGGGCATCTTCCACACCGAACAGCGCCTGTTTCAGATCGCTCTGCAGGTTGTAGTATTCATCCGACAACGACCGCCGGGCGGCCCGCACGCGGGATTTCGCCTCGCGCACCCCGGCCGAATACTTCTGCCACCAGATGGGCAGGCTGACGCCCGCCATGGCAATGACCGGGTCTTTGCCGCTTTCGGATGTGGGCATCACCGCGCTGCCGGTCTCGATGTAGGTGAGGCCAAGAGTGAAATCAGGAAAATACTGTTTTCTGGCCAGTTCGACGGACTTTTGCGCCTTCGCCACCCGGTGACGCAGCCCCCGGAGCCGGGGGTTGGCGTCCTCGAGCCACTGAAGAAGCTGTTCCTCCCGGGCTGCCATGCGTTCCTCCGGCAACGAGTCGGGCATGGGTATCTGCGACCGGGCGGGCCGACCAAGCGCGGCGTTGAGGGCGGCGGCTCTGGGCCGACGCAGTTCCCGGAGCGTCTCCAGCCGATCCTCCAGCTTGCCCATTTCCACCTGCGCCCGCACCACCGATGAGTGCTTCGCCTTGCCGGTGCGGTAAGCCTCCCGCGCCACCTCCTCGAGATACTTCAAAAGTTCCAGATTCTCCTCCGTGATGTCGATGGACTGCCCCAGGAGATAATACCGGGCGTAAGCCTTCTTGACCCGGTGGAAGAGTTTGAGTTTTTTGGCCTGATACTGTTCCCATTTCGCCTCCGCCGCCAGCGCCGCCATTTCCCCTTTCAAACGCAGCTTGCCGAACCAGGGAAACATCTGCGACAGGGTGAAGCGTTGTTCCTGGGGGCCGACGCGGGTCTCAACCTCCTCGATGTAGTACCCGTACTGGAGCATCGGCTCGGGCAGAGCGGTCACCTGCGGCATCCGCTCCATCGCCGCGCGCCAGCGTCGCCAGGCCGCTTCAAGTCCGGGATTGTTGAGGGCCGCATATTCCAGATAATCCTTCAGCGTCGCCTTTTCACCCAGTTCCGGCAACTCCTCAGCGTCATCCTGCGCGCCACCCAACCGTAACCCGCTGCGCGGGGGCAGAAGCCGGGAGGATGGATATCTCCGACTCTCCGGTATCGCCGGGGATATTGTACATCCCGTGATGAACACGACCAGCAAGATACATCCAGAAACAATCAATCGCTTCCATGCAATCATTACATACCCTTCCAGAATGGAAAAATCCGGTCCCGTACGGATTCAGTGTCGGATATATCCGCGTCGATGCAAGGTTTAAGACCGGTTTCATACGGTGCATGCCGATAATCTTTCATTCTCACCATCTGCAATCCTCCAACATTGCACGTTGCGACCACCACCATTCCTATCGACGCACTATGCTTTGTGTGATTGGCCAAGCTTTTGTTCACTTGTTTCTGGAAATCTTTTGGTGCAGGCTCTGAGCCTTGGGATCATCCCCCGCAAAGGCCCTCGGATTATCTTATATCCCCCACTCCATTCGTCGTTTTCCCCTGACCCGCCCCTTTACTTCCTGTAGGGACATGCCTCGAGTCAAAGCCTTTATCCCCTCAATGAAGTTTTCCTGCTCACTGGTTGCCGCAACGAGACCGTTTGGAATTCGGATCTCCAGTGGCTCTGGTTGTGCCCTGGCACATGAAAGCAGGAATGCACCCATGCATGCTAAAATCAATGTTATGGCAATATTATTCATATTCACCCCGGAGCAAACAGTCACGATTTATGCGTACATCTTTCGTTGTTCTTTATGCAATTTTCATCCGTCTGCAGTGGCGGTACGAGAACAGGAGCGCCTCTGTCTGTTCGCACAGATGGCGCACTGACGACTCGTGAAATGTTGGGGTTCCCGAATAGGAGCATTCTATGAGTCCATTTTGCGGGCGGATGCCTCCCGTATTTTTTCCAGCCATTCCCGCCTGTCAGTATTGAGCCAGCCTCTGCTGAGCAAACCCCGCACTCCCCTCGCAAGTTCCTGGTTACTCAGCGAAGTTATACGCTTTTCGCACCGAATCAAAGCAATCAGTATGCTGGCGTAATACAGAACAGCTGCCACATCATCGGGCAGTGGACCACCCCGACTTGCTCGGGAGCGCTGGGCGAAGACTTTGATCCTCTGCAGGCATTGCAGATCAGGTTCCGGGGCCTCGAACACATCCTGAAAGGTTTGGGCCGAATCAACCGGATCCCCGCCCTCAGCCTTTCCCACCGGGTTGAGCTCCTTCTGATCCCCTGACTCCCCAAACTCCTGCACCAGTGGGACTGACAGCTGATGTTCCAGGATATCGTTCAGTTCCCCATCCTCCCACTCGGTATCATCAGCACGGAGGTCAAATAGGTCTGATAGTGAGACCGATCGGTTCACGGTTCTTCCTCCGCATTATCATCCATAATTGCCCGCGGAAAGGGACCGGAACATCGGGCCGCAATGTTTTTCAAATCCCTTATTTCCCGCTCCACCTCTTCCTCCCCGCCTGCATACTCCCCCACCACTTCCCGCAGACACCGCCTGAATATTCTCTTGCCGCTCGCGAGAATGCTGTATGCCTGTGATGGAGAACGGAGATCATAACGCTCCACCAGCTCTCCGTAGGGCAAAGCGTTTTGATCCGAAAAAAGGGGATCAAGTATGCGGTTTTTGAACACCCCCCAGATGTCCGACCGTCCGATCCGATCACAGTGCTTCCTGGCAGCCGAAATGGCCTGGGAAATCACCGCGTGAGCCCATTCCCGATTAAACACTTCACCCGGACTCTGCACGGTGGAGGAGCAGAGGCGAAACTTGACATTTTCCAGACTGCCCGCGTTGTCCGGCCGTCGTTTTTGCGCACACCGCTTTCGCTCGACGCTCACCACATAATTATCAAGGGCCTTCAGGACAAACGTGCGGAACTTGCCCTTTTCCGGGTCCGCCCGTGACAGCAGTTTGTTTTCCAGAACCTGATCGGCGATGAACCCCTGGAGCATATCATCCGCTTTTTCACGAGAATATCGCAGTTCGTAAATCAGATGCGACCTCAGAGCAGGCATATATCTCCGCATAACGCGCTCGAGCGTCTCATGCCTGATCGTCGTCCGGTTGTTTTTCGCCCTGTAAATGGACGACCACCGGGTGGATGGAAACGGCACTGGGTTGGAGCTTCCTTTCACGCAATACCCCTACACATTGAGTCGATTCTGTCTTTCGAACCGTCACATTCCCACGGCACGCGTCTATATTATTTACCACATCGACATGCAGTATTCAATATTTTTGTGCGCTTTTTCGATGCGTTACGCCACACACATATTCGTTCTATGCTCCCCCCGTATTTTCCTCTCTCTGCATAAAAAACACCTCCCAACCGGCCGTTCATGTATAACCGTTCGAAGGAGCGGTTTCCCATGCGCGTCACAACAATTGTTCCCTGTCACAAGCAAAAAACCATTTTTCTCAGGAAGATCCCACTTTTTTTCGCGTATATAAAAGTGAAAGCAAGGAGCCAAGAACCTTTCCTCAGCAGGACATTTTCACGATGACCGTGCAACAATATCAGAAAGACAGTCAGTGGATACAGAGGAAGCTAACCACCTGTTGACAAGAGGTAAAAGCATGAGTCAGTCTAAAAACACGGAAGACACCTTGAGTTCCCAGCAAATAGAGGAGTTTGAGCGGTTTGAAAAACGAGCGGTTCAACACTTTGGATGGAAAAAAATATCACAGCTTGCTCATCTGGCCGTAGAACTTCATAAAGCAGGCGAAAATGGATGGGCCATTCGAGTGCTGAACAAGGCCGCCCGGTCAGTCCAGTGGATTACGGATCTGCGCAGTTCCATCTTCATGGCCGCGTCGCGAATACACGGCCATGATGGCATAAAACAATTATGCGCCACCCTCACGCGTAGCAATGTCCTGAAACGCATTTCCGACTACGTTCTCGCCGCCCGAATGATCCATAAAACCGATATGCCCCACGCATCAGCGCATCTTCTCAACTACGCTACAAAAGACGTAACAGCCGAGCCCGATGAACTGACCGATATGGCGCTGTTGCACGCCAACCGGGGGGAAGAAAAAACAGCCCGATGGATTTTTCAGCTGGCCGAACGCAAGATCGAGGCCGCCGAACAAAAAGCCTATTCTGAGGATGATCATGCAAAAATCTTCATCCAATGCCTGGATCTCGCCGAACATGTAGCACAAACGTTGCAGGACGCGGATTGGGCCGAAAAGCTGTATGAACAGGCTCTCCCCCACAGCACCGACAAATTAGCCTATCATCGCCTGGCCAAAAAAATCTGTGACAACATCGTCCGACCGGCCCGGGTGGAAAAACTCTGCATAGACATCATCGAAGTTGCCGACGACCCTGAGGCGATCAAGGTCGTCGCCCGAACGCTTTATGATTATTGCCAAAATGCCCGGGGCGACCAAACCGAATAAGCCTCTGGTGGCCCGTAATGCGGTCCTTATTGTCAAAAGCAGGACAGTGGAAAATGATTTGACACCTTTTTGGGGATAAGGAACCTGAATTCGATACAAACAAGAGTGGAACGATGGCCAGCAGAAGCCCTCCCTCGGCCCTGTGCCGGGGG
>CAZXYF010000091.1:0-12091 GCA_964644705.1 uncultured candidatus Brocadiaceae bacterium
GGCCAGCCACTGGAAAAATCCAGTTTCGGCCAGCGTATGGACGATGATCATCATGCCCATCAGAAGGAAGATGACGTTCAGATCGATGTGCTGGTAAACGCTTTCCCCCGAAACGCCGCCGACCGCGACCAGTATGGTCCCCCCGAGGATAGCGGCAACTGTTTTGTGCAGTTTGCCCGACGCGATGACAACATAGGCGAGGAGGAAAATGGCGATGGCGTACCACATTTGAAGTGAACCTCAGATGGACAGGACTTTATCGATGATGCTGAAGTTGTCGATGATGCCTTCGAGCTGTTTGTCTTTTACGACATAGACTTTGGTCAGCCCCTCGTGCGTGAGGAGGGCGATGACTTCTGCCAGGGGGGCGGAAGGCTCAATCACCGGGCAGTTTTCATTGGCGACATCGGAGATCGCCTGATGCGCCTTTTCCTCGAAAAAATGCTCGAAGGCATCGAAGTCCCGTGCAAACCGCATGGATGGCATTTCTGAAAAATAGGGTGGAACGCACGTGGCAAACAGTTTGCGGGCTGTGATATCCCCAATCAGGGCGCCTGCGGCATCGACAACCGGCAGAGCGTCCATGTGTTCCTCGTGCATCAGGACGGCCGCTTCGGCCAGCGTCATGTCCGGGTGAGCGGTGGCATAATTCTGTTTCATAATGTCCGCTGCCGTGAGGCTTTCTTTGATCTCCAGATCGGCGCCATTCAGCTCAGACCACAGTGCTTCCCGTTCGTCGGTGTTGACTAGCGTCTCAACCAGCTGTTTGTTAGCAACCAGTCGCGACACGCACGTCATTACACCGAGAAGCAGGTTGTTTTTCTCCGGAGGGACAATGGCCATCACGACCAGCTGAATGGGCAGGTCGTCCTGGGACTGATAATCAACTCCATCGGGAAACGTGGCGACGGCCACAACTACGTCGTCGAATCCGTCGATGCGGGTGTGCGGATAGCCGACGGCCGATCCCAGTCCCGTGCTGCCTTTTTCCTCCCGTTTCATTAGCATGTCGTGGAGAGTACCCGGGTCAAAATCGCCTTCCCCTCCACCAGAAAGCATTCCCCTGTTTTGAAGCCCGTTGAGAATAAGCCGGATTGCTTCGGATTTGTTATCAGCCGATAGATTCGGGAAGACATGATTTTTGGTGAGCAAACTTGTCAGGTGCATTGTTCACCCCAATTCTGGAAGTCACGGGATTGCCCGTAGTTACCTTTTGTTCAGTTCACGTTTCACGACATCTGCCATGAGAGATCGTGGGGCGGATTCTTCCGTCCATGTTTCAAACTGCGAAGCTGCCTGGGAGACGAACCATTCGAATCCGCTGGCCGTGGTGCATCCGGTCTCTTCGGCCGTTTCGAGCAGCCGCGTCTGGATGGGGTTATAAACTGCGTCAAAAACGACCATGTCCGGTTGCAGCATGCCGACGGGAACCGGCATCTGGTCGACGTTCGGATGCATTCCCACTGAAGTGGTATTTATGAGAATATCCGGCGACATTTCTTCCACCGCCTCAAGTTTACATGTCTCGGCATCGACGTCTTCGGCGAGGCTGACGGCGCGCGCATGCGTCCGGTTACTGATGACGAGTCTGCCAACTTTGTCGGCCAGGACATGAGCCAGTGCCCGAGCGGCGCCGCCTGCACCCACCAGCAGGACTTCGCGCTTGGCCAGCGGCAGCATGTCCGCCGTTCGAGCCGCATTTTCAAGGACGCCCAGTGCGGCGGCGGCATCGGTGTTTGATCCAAAACGCTTGTTATCCCGAATATCAATCGTATTGACGGCTCCAATCCGCTTGCTCAACTCATCCAGTTCATCCATCAGGGGAACGACTGTCTCTTTATGCGGTATGGTGACGCTGAGTCCGCGCAGGTCATACTGCTGGAAATAATCGAGAAAGGAAGCCGGATCCGCCACTTTCAGGGGCAAATAAACGGCGTTCATGTCCTTTTCCGCAAACGCAGCGTTATGGATGGCAGGACTCATGCTGTGCGCGACGGGGTTGGCAATAACCCCGAATATCTGGGTGTCGGGACCGATTCGATCGAACCGGTACATCTTCTCCATCTGTCGGTAGCTGACCTGGCCGGGAGCGGAGGTGTGATAGGGGTCCACGCTGCAGAAACTGAGAAAAGCACCAAATTTAGGGGCCAGTATGCGGGTGCATTGCCCCTCTTCGCCCATCGCGAGCGCGATAAGATCGGTGTGACTGCTGTATTTGTCCAGCATCTGGAGGATGCGGGCCGAATCGGTGATGTCATTTGCCTTAACCGCCACTTTCGGCACATCCGCTCCCGCGTCGAGCAGACGATCATATATCAGGTCGAGATCATCCGGTGTGCGATCGTAGTTGTGATAGGAAACGATCCGTCCGGTTCCCGCGGAGAGAACGCCCAGTCGGGAGCAGCTCTCCAGTTCGATATCGACGTAGTCCGCTCCCAGCTCGGCCGATCGACGAAGTGACTTCAGGCGAAGGGATTCCTCGCCTTCGAAATGCCCTCCTTCGCGGGTTGGCCGGTTGGTGACGATGGTGGTGTGTTCCGTTTTTTGCGCTGCGTGGCGCACACAGCGCTGCCAGTCGGATCTGAAATCGTGGAGGAGGTCAAGGCGGAGTTCAATAGCGTCAACGCACTCAGGCAACCTATCAATGCTGGTGGTGAGTTCGTCGTAACTGCTGTGGGTCAGCGATACGCACAGTTTTGTCATGATGTCTCCTGGCAGGTATTGTTCTCCGAGAGGTTCCAGTGAAATGGTCCGATATGTATGTAAGCCCCGCCGGCATAGTTACCTGACGACGGGAACCGCTTGACGCATACGCGATTCTACTGATATCATTGCCGTTTGTCAGGTCAATTGTGGGGCGTGACGTTTTCTTTTCCCATTCGTGCAGTTGGTGGGAAATTTCTCCATATCATAGCATTTGAGGAAGTTTAAGTTATGTCCAGTCGTGTTGCCAAATGGCTGTTTGTTTTATTCCTTGTGATTGTTGCACTATACGCCGCATATCCGCCGGTCAGAGTGCCTGTTGAAACAAAGAAGATCGTTGAGAAACCGGGGGGAGAAAAGCCTGAGACGACCGTGGTGGATTCCACTTATCTGCCTCTGGCGCTCGGGGAACGATCACAGGAAACGACCGTGATGGAAGTTAAGGATGATGGTACCGTGGTCAAAAAGCAGACCACTTACGTGGAAGGGCGCATCAAACTCGGCCTGGATATCGCGGGCGGCACCGAGCTTGTTTACCAGCTGAAACCGCGTAAGGGACAGGAAAAATCCGGTGAATTGGGGGACACCATCAGCGTTCTTCGCCAGCGAATAGACCCCCAGAATGTCAAAGAATTTCGGATACAGGAGGTCGGTGAAAACCGGATACTGATCCAGGTCCCCCGCGCCACGCAGGCGGAAGTGAAACGCCTGAAGAATCGCCTCACACGCATGGGACGTCTGGAATTCAAACTTGCTCTGCCACGGGGGAATTCAAAATATGCCAGTAAATACAAAAAGGCGAAGCAGGGCATCAAGGTTGACGGATACGACAAAATGTATGTCGAGGGCAATCCCGAACGTCGGTTCTTCCTGGTGAAAGAGGGGAAGCCTGAGATTACCGGCCGGTTGCTGAGTTCGGTCAATATCACCACGGATCAAACGGGTGCCCCGGCGGTTGGTTTTGAGTTCAATTCACAGGGACGCGCTCAGTTTGCCTCCATCACCGAGCGGAATCAGGGTTGGAGTCTGGCCATTGTTCTTGATGGTGAATTGAAAAGTGCTCCCCGGATACGATCGCGTATTGCGGGTCGAGGTATCATTGAAGGTGATTTCACCATGAAGGAAGTGCGAGACATGGTGACGATCCTGCGGGCCGGTAGCCTCCCTGTTGATCTTAAATTGTTGCAGGAAACGACCGTCGGACCGAAATTGGGCCAGGATGCCATCCAGCGTGGTCTCCGTGCGGTTGCTGTCGGGGGATTACTGGTTCTGTTGTTTATCGGGGGGTATTACCTCAGCTGTGGTCTGGTGGCGGACGGAGCGCTGATACTGAATCTGGTTCTTCTGACCGGTGTGCTGGGATTGTTGGGAGCGGCGCTGACCTTGCCGGGTATTGCCGGTATATTACTGACAGTGGGAATGGCTGTCGATGCCAACGTGCTCATATTTGAACGGATACGTGAGGAATCGGGAGCGGGAAAAACGGTTCATGTCGCATTGCGGAACGGATACGAGCGAGCCTACAGCACGATTATTGATGCAAACGTGACCACACTGCTGACTGCTGTGATCCTCTATCTGGTCGGAACGGGTCCCGTACGCGGGTTCGCCATCACGCTGTCCGCCGGTATCATCCTCAGTATGTTCACGGCTTTGTATGTGACCCGGCTGGCGCTGGAAACGTCCATCTCCCGCGGGTGGCTGGATGAGTTTTCAATGTTTTCCATTGTCGGCGATACCGATATCTCGTTCTCTAATGGTCGTCGCGTGGCGTATGCTGTATCCGGGATCGTGCTGGTTGTCGGACTGGTCTCATTCTTCGGACGCGGTTCGGCTCTTTACGGTGTGGATTTTACCGGGGGCAGCCTCGTGTATCTCTCGTTTGATGATCCGGTGCCCACCCAGAAGGTGCGTTCACGAATTGCCAAAGCGGGTTACTCCGATGCTCAGGTCCAGAGCATTCAGGGGGACAAAGCAACGGACAGGACGGCCAGCCGGAATTTCCGCGTGCGGATCAAGGGGGTGGGGCGGAAGCGGTTACAGGACAATCTCAAGCCGGAACTGCTCAAAAAGCTCAATGCGGCCGACCTTTCCGTCAAGAAGCAAGCGTTGACGGTTGGAGCCGATGGGGCGAGTCTGACGCTGACATTGCCGGAAAAGGTGACGGAGTTGAATCTTCGCCGCGCCATCGCCGGGGAGAAGGGCGATGTGTATGATATTGGGGATATACGCAAGATCGAGTCAACGGAGGATGGTGAAAGTGATCGATACACCATCCGTCTGGCGGAATTGCCCGCGCTGCCGGATATGAAACAGATTTGGTCCGATCTGCTGCGTGTGGCTGCATTTGCCCGCGTCAGCCGCCGAGAATGTGCACTGCAGTTGGGGAATATCGAGCCGGCGGGCGGGGACGATGAGAGTTTCCAGATCGAGGCGAAAACTGGCCGGAAAATCCAGTGGCAGAGTCTCGGGATTGAATTGGACCGTCGACAGTTTGGTGAGCTGACGGTCGAGCGCAAAGATGAACCAGCACAGAGTTTTGCCCTCGTCGGATCGAAAACGTTGCTGGAGCGGTTGAAGGATGAAATGCCGGAGACTGTCAATCTTCCGGATGTGACCTTTGAAGGACCGGGAATTACGGCAAAACTGCAGGAAAAATATACCGAAGCCGACATCCGGGCTTTTGCGGATCAGGAGGGGATGGAGGATTTGTATGTTGTTCCCCGTGGTGTCAGAAGTGCCGAGTACATCCTGCAGGTCAGCCAGGCGCCGATCAAGACCCGTCTGAACGAACTGTTTTCGGATCTCGGCGGGCGCAGCGTCACGATCGATCAATTCAGCGTGGCGAAGGATGCATCTACGGAGGGCGAGAAAGTGCGGGTGAAGATGCGCATGTCCCCGGCTTTGACCATGCCCGCAATAAAGTATTATCTCGAAAAAGCGGGTTTTGGAGCCAGAATCAATGACCTGCTGGTGACCGAAACGGAGAATCCGGCGACGGAGCTGAGCACGGTGGTTCTGCGCATGCCTCAGTCCCAGGTGCAGCAGGCCAAAAAATTGATCATGGGCGCGTTTGAAGAAGCGCATCCGGTTCGCCAGATAATGAGTATTGGCGCGGTTGTGGCGCGGGAGATGAAAGGACGTGCGCTTCTTGCGGTGTTATGTGCGGCGGTCGTTATCGTCTTTTATATGGCGTTCCGGTTCCACGCGGTCAAATACGGAATAGCCGCTGTGATAGCCGTGATGCATGATGTGTGTATTACCGCGGGTATTATCGCGCTGGCGGATTGGAGCGGCGCGGTTGGTGATATAAAAATTACCCTCAGCATGCTCGCTGCGTTCCTGACAATCCTGGGGTACAGCCTCAACGACACAATCGTGGTGTTCGATAGAATCCGGGAAAACACGATTGAAGCGGGCAAAAATGCCATTACGGGGGAACTGGTTGACAAAAGCCTCAACCAGGTACTGAGCCGGACAATTCTCACGTCACTGACGACACTTATTGCGGTAACTGCGCTGTATGTATTCGGCGGCGCAGAGTTGCAGGGACTGGCATTCACACTGATCATCGGAATTCTGGTGGGAACCTACTCCAGCATCTACATCGCCAGCCCCATCCTGCTGGACTGGGACTAGGAATATGCAGTCGCACACAGCAGAAAGACGAGGGATTTGCCTGCTCCCTCGCGATGCATTCCGCAATATTCCTGCCAATTGTTTTTTTCACTTGTTCGAACACAACACTCATGTTAGTATAATACCAACTGCCTATCCCAATAAGCACGGTGCTCCTACCCAATATATAGCACCGTGTGCTGTCAGCGGAGTACCCCCTCCATGACAGCAACCCCTTAGCGGGCGGATTTTACTCTTATCCGCCCGCTATTTTTATGTACGCGTAGCCTCATCCATCGTATGGCGTATCTTCTTATAGCTCGAAAATTGCATAAATCCGAACATTTCACGAACATCGAGCGTGAATTATTCTAAAAGCAGCCTCAGCCAGAAGTAATATCGACAATCAGGGCAATTCCTGATCACAGGGTGTTTTCAACGACCCATACGACACCGGTTTGGTTTCCGACCGAGCTGTCACTTGCGCCGTACGGCAAACATCCACAAGAACAGCCAGCAGTTGCGGTGTAAGAACACGAGCGCTTTTGTCTGTTTTTACAGATGGCGCACTGACGGCCCGCGAATTGCCCGGGTAAATTGGCGAAAATAGTCTGCAGCCCCATATTTTTATGTTTCTCAACGTGGTCCGCGCCCGAAGCGGGCAAGCTGCAGACGTAACAGCTGGAATGGGCTGATGCGGATAATGACGGATGGCAATCAAATGTTATCCGGGTGCGGCTATTCTCCAGGCCTACTTTTTCTTTGTTGGCTTTTCGTATGAAACCGGACCTTCTTCCCATCGGGTGCGGTGCAGCCATTTTTTGGGATAACCAACCTCCTGAGCCATAGCTTTAGGAGTGTTGATGTATCCGTCCGAATAACGGGCGATGATCCGCGTTGCCAATTTCCACCAGCGTTCGACTACCTCGTTGGCATTGTTGTTACTCCATTTCGTGAGGTATTGCCGGGCACGACCATGATCTTTCTTGTACAATCTTACCGCGCGGCGTGTCACCTTTTTGATGGCTTCTACTTCCGCATGCTCGATCTCATTCTGAAGTTTGTTGATATCCTTGATGATGTATGAATATTTCATCGTCGCGAGATTTTCCACGAGATTGAATATCCACCACGCGCTATCCAGCGAAAACTTCCGTGCATCCTGTGTTGTGAATTTGTCCGACACATCGGTGATGCCCGCGAAAAATGGCACGTAGCATGTTTCGGCTGGAGCCGCCTCTCCGAACCAGAGAATCCCTCCGATCGGGTCGGGAAGGTTAGCCCGTGCCTGACACACGAATGAATATCCGCATCGAAAAATCGATATGGGGCGTTCCCACGATCCCTGACGTGGGATCGACATTTCTGCTACATCACCGTGGGGATCATAGTCTCCAGGATACCGGTAAGGGCATCCGAAGGGGCCAGCACCGGGGCCTTTTGTCAGATCGAATTGAGTCCCCTCGTAATGGTCACGGTAGAGGTCCATCACGTCGCGGACGGACAGTTTTTCATCCGGCTTTACCGCAAACGGGTATGCTTTCGTGTAGCCGTTTTCCACCCAGGGGCTGAAGTTTTTCGATGGGGCAATGCGGTCGAATAACCGCCAGACTCTCCGCAGTGAGTAGTAGGGGTGACAGTATTCACCGTGACTTACCGCCTTCAGCCAGTCCAGCGGACCTTCTTCGGGATTCCACCAGCCTTTCTCGCGCGTTACACGGAAAAGATTGTCGGAATACATCATGTCCGGATCATTCTTTTTGACCTCCCGGATTCGGAATTCATTAGCGGCCACGAAGACGGTTCCGTCCGGCACTTTTTTGGCCACCCAGAGCCCCTTACATCCTTTCGGGCCGGGCATCATCTCGATAACCCAGGCCTCATTCGGATCAGCGACGGGTAACGTTTCGCCGGTACCGTAATAGCCATACTTATCAATGAGGCGCCCGATTAGTTTGACGGCTTCTCGTGCGGTTTTGCATCGTTCAAGCGCGACGCGGCTGAGCTCGGCGCTGTAAAAGAGTCGTGAATCATCGGGTTTTACGTGCGATCTTTTAGCACCGTTCGTACATTCTCCGAACATCAACTGGTGCTCGTTCATTATGCCATAATTCGCGTCGAAATAGGCATAAGTGTGTTCGACCTGAGGGATGAATCCGATGGGCACGCTTTGCGGCGCATCGGGATCGACGTAGTCCGGACCCCGTGCAGGACCCACGTAGCGCCTGTAGGTAAAGCTGTTGTATCTGGGGAGATGTCCCAGAGCGCATGCGTCATAGTGGACGGGGCGCATGCTGCCGGGTTTGTGATCCGCGGCAGGAACGTACATGAGACGACTATCAAACATCTCACCGTCGTCGGAGTGGGCCACGAAAACCGACCCATCGCGGCTCGCTTTTTTCGTAACAATCATGGTGGTGCAGGCAAGAGCCCCACGCACAAAGATCAGGGATGTGATCAGAATCAGGATCGAGTGTTTTCCCAGACGAAGCATAAGAGACATCCTTTCTTGCGAGATGACAACCTGGATTTTGAACTTTCAGACAGCCCATGCCCTGCTACACTATGACACAGCTGATGGATGTTGACAACATGGATTTATGGAAAATGTTTGTTCCCCCTAGATTGAGGATGTTATGCCACGAGCCAACGGCCCGGATAGAAGTTGAACTGACCGACGATGCGGATGAGGGCAGCTGGCGCGTCAGAGAAGCTGTCACCTCGTACAGCTCATCCCGGCTTCGGCAACCATCCAGCCATTATCATGCTGGCAGAAGCGCACGTAATGTCCATCTGCCAGTTTGACCACGAGTTCGGTTCCCTCATTTATGCATGTGGGGCGGGGTGAAGGGGTCTCGGTGACGTCCTGGCAGACCGTAACCATGGGTTGAGCGGGGTCAGCCTCGTAGCTGGCAACCAGCGGATGGAGTTCACAGTCGGCAAAGCAGTATCCCCACTGATCGAGTTCCACCTCAGGCAGTTTTTTCAGCTCCGGTGCAGGCCCCCCCACCAGATCCACGCGCATCTGAGATGATTCTCCCTCAATTGTCCATGAGGGTTCCTCGGCTTCGAACTCAGGTTCTCCCCCGCACTGGTAATACGCACGGATCTGACCGTCATCGGTTGGAACGATATCGTCCAGCCAGAGGAGCGGACCACCGTCCCACATCATCAGGATGCGGCGAACACGTGTGGCCGCATCGCCGTACGCTCTGGTGGAATCGCATATCATCACGCGGTAGCCGCCATGGTCCGCACATTCCGTTAGTTGAGCGGGATAATCACCGCCCTGATCCGGTTCGGTGCCATCGATAACCGGCAGCGTATGGTTCGTTGGCTGCCCCAGATTGTATCCCGGATCGATCAGGAGACGTTCACCGTGCAGGTGCACGAATATCGCCCCGCTGTCTTGCTGGTTATGGTGGGTGTGGGGGGCGCGGTGGCCTTTCAAACCGGCGGCCCAGCGAACGTCGTAACGCGGTGCGCTGCGGAGTATACCGAATTCAATGCTGTGCAGTGCAAAGGCAGTTGGGAGGGAGGGAGCCTCAGTTGCTTCGGGCAGCTGAGGTCGATAGAGCGTTGCCCACTGGCCGAACATGCGGCCTGGCGAGTGTTTGCCGGCCTCCTCCCGGGCCTGGAACCATCTGCCCGCGTGATCACCGTACCACAGTGCCAGCGGGTCGTCGAAGCGACGCGCGGCCAGGTAGGACAGTTCCGTTCCCACCGGGGCGGGAATTGTGTCGTTGATCCCGTGAGGGGCGCCGTCGGGACAGAGTGAGACGCGGATCATATTGGAAAGTCTCTGGATTGAAGGGTGAGACAGCAGGCCATCGTCTTTCCCCGTGACCTGCTCCAGCATGGTGGCGAAACGCATCATGAAGGATAGGCCGTATTCCCAGTATTGCATTCCCTCGGTGTTGCCACCGTCATCGCTCTGGGCGTAATTCATGAATCGCCACGCCCAGCGCCTGGCGTGGGAGAGGGCCTCTTTCGCGATGGGATCCTCCTTCAACATGGCCAGGGCGAGCAGCCCGGCACCTCCGTTGCAGACGGCGTTGGCATTGGCGTTGGTTGTGACCCACCATGCGCGCTCTTCAGCGTCGGAGACGTAGTTTTCGAGGGCCTGTTGAGCAACGCGTGTTACCGCAGCGGCCGTATCCGCATCCATATGAGGTTTCATGGCATCGTAAGCGATGCCGAAGCCGGCGCATGTCATGCCGAAGGAAAGGTGGTTAGTAAACCCCTCTTCGGATTCGGTACCCTCAGCGGTGAATTCGGGACCAATACCGCCCGCCACCTCCGCCAGATGATCAAGTCCGGTTAGTTCTCGCTCATCGCGCCACAGCTGATAAGCATGTTGCAGGGCATTGATTACGCGTTGGTGTTTTGGTGTATCAGAGTCCTCATCCGGTTTCGAGGCATTCTGTTTCGATTCGGGCTCACCAAAAATTTGGGGGAAGCGTTCGCGTTTGGCGTCGAAGTCGGCGAGATGCTCGGGCGTGGCGAGCAAATAAGGGTGTTGGAGTTCCGCTGGATCGATCTGCAGGGGTTCTGCGCCCGGCTGTGCCCGGAGGCTCACCGAACCAAGCGTGTGACGTCCGGCGTCGTCTTCAAAGGAAAGGTGTATGCGAGCGAAAGCCCGGGGGGGCAGGTTGAACGTGACGGGTACAGAAGTTTCCCCTTCTGGTGGAATGGTGACCGGCAGCACCTGATTACGGTTGCTGTTATCGCCCAGTTCATGGGTGACATGAAGACGGCCCGAAATTTGGCCATTCGTGGAGGATTGCAGGTTGACTGAGGCGTCGTTAGCTCCTTCCCGCATATCGGGCTGCGCCATCTGGATATTCCGCAGGATGACGGGGCTGGCCTGAGTGGCATCCGGGAACAGCCGAAAGATACCGAATCGTTCGATCTGCCTGAAAGAGTGTTCCGCGGCCGTCTGGGAACTGATGTAGGGCCTCCCGTCGTCCCACCACATATTACCCAGAAAGCCATAGAGGTCCAGTGAATGGCTGTGTTGAGGGGTTGGCAGGCCAGCAGCGGGGAGATTCAATCGAGCTTCGATTCCCCATCCCGTATCAACGTCGAGCTGGCTAACGGAGAGGGCACCCGAGTTCGCCAGCCCCATGTCGTCCCATACGGTTGCGTGTGAGGACAGTCCCATCTGGAGCTGTTCACCATCGTCGCTCAGCAGGAGTCGCCATTCGATCAAATCCTGTTGCCAGAACTCACCGGCTGCGAAAGGTGAATCCGTTCTGCGGGTTGGGTCGGGTTCATCAACGATGGCGCGGAGCCGCAGATCATCACCGTCCAGGGCGAGCCGAACATCGGCGTGGGGAGTGTTGTTGACGCGGTCTCCGAGGGGATCAATGAATAGTGGGGCGGAGGCGGCGTTGTTCCACCCATGGGACGAGTCCCAGGGACGCACCGCCCAGATCGGAGGGCGGAAACACTGTCGTTGACGGGCGGACCAGAGCGGTTGCGGGGCGTTCTCTTCTTGAGGAACTTGCATAAACGAACCTCTGAGCTAACTGATGAACAAAGGTAGTGAGAAGTGGGCGAAGAATCGCGATCATAATCCCAATTCTACGTGAAGGGGCAGATTATATCGGCCCGCACAGGCAAGTCAAATGGAAAGGCTCCAGCCAGCGTGGAGCTGACTGGAGCCTCACCGGAAGGATGATTGAGCTGGGAGGTCCGCCGCTAACGTAAGTATTCGGTGAACCACGTGCGTTTTGTGATGCCCTACTTGCCGGGCTTGTCCCTGTAG
>CAZXYF010000092.1:0-11903 GCA_964644705.1 uncultured candidatus Brocadiaceae bacterium
CCGGGACAAGCCCGGCAGTAGGCCCCTCTGAAATAACGTGGTTTACCGAATACTTCCGACTACAACTGGGATCTTTGAATCTTTTATTCAATCATATACGGATGATCTCTGGATTGGTATCAAATTAAGTTTACGTTATTCGTCCCGTCGCTGTCTGGAATTAAACGCAAGAGCACGCGAGACACAAAACCCGAATCAGACCATATTCGCCCTGCGCCAGAGCCTGTGACCATAAGATGCAGGCAGCCTCTTTTCCGCCTGACTGGACAAACTTTTCCGATTCCCCCACCATAAATAGTGTTCAAAAAGGATATCGGAAAGATTTCTTTGCTCCTCCGTTCGAGCTCGAACAGAATGCAGGTATCCGTAATATCCGGAACGGTGAGCATGATTCGGTCCATCATCGGCCCTTCCATTCAACGGACTTTCACGGAGTAATTCCAGGATGTCTCACAACACCATGAAAGCTATCACGCTCTACTGGAGCAGCGGCGGAAACACGGCCCGTGTTGCGCGCAGCTTACATGACACCCTTGAACAGGCGGACCTCACCGCCAGGCTGCAAGAGATATCACCCGATCTTTCGATCAATTACTACGATTATGATCTGGTTCTCCTGGGGGCTCCCGTTTACCAGTTCCTCCCCCCCGAACCAGTCCAGGATTTCCTGAACGCCCACCAGGACTCTATTTCAGACGTCCGGGCGGCGTGCCCGGAGAAACCCGGACATTTCGGCGTTGTGTTCTGCACCTACGGAGGACCCCACACCGGTGTCCGCGAGGCACTTCCCTCGTTGCTTTACATGGGACAGTTTCTGGAGCACGCCGGCATCCGGGTGATGGATGAGCTGCCCGTGGTGGGAGAATTTCACGCCGAAGAGCGTCAGCCGCTCAACACGCGCGGCCGGCTGGGCGATATTCGCGGGCGACCCAACGACTCCGATCTGAAGGCTGTCAGTGAACAGCTGCGGGGTATTCTGCGTCGTGTGCGACACAAAATCTAACGCTGCTGACTCATCCCCCATACTCTCCCCGGAGGCAGGACGTAAGCATTCAGTGAACCATGTTATTCCAGATGGGCCTGCTGCCGGGCTTATCCCGGTTGAGGCGTACTTCTGCACTACCCGAAGATGCGCGATCCTCCCTCTGGTGCCAGATCGGCCGGATACTGAGATCAGATTTCTGTATTCGAAAAGCTGCCTCCGCTTCGGTAAGTTGAATATATGCTTCCCACAGTTGTTGGGCAGTCCAGTCTGTTATGTTGCTACGGAGCAAATAACAACCATCGCTGAAGGTCGCCCAGTCCTCCTGAGGCTGTTTTTTGCTCCACTCGAGGCGGACCCCGCCCCCAGTTTCTCCTCGAGATTTATCTCATAAAGACCTGCCGCTCGTCTGTATTTCTGCTTCATGCGACCAATCCGTTCCGCTATCGTCTCCATCCGGTAGTTGCGCTTCTCGCAGTAGGATTCCATTTTGCGGAGTCTCTGCTCGATCTTTTGCTCAAATCGCCTGTGAATCGCTTTTTCTTTCTCCCTCCGCTGGCGGCTCCGACACAGTATATATGTCTCCCCTGCCTCCTGATGGAGCTTCACTTCGACTCCATCCCGCACCTGTTCCCACTGCTGCTGAAGCAGCTGTGTTTTTCAAATGATTTTAGCTTGCTTTTGGGAGCACCGATAATATACCGACGATCACCATCACCGAGAAACTCGATGTTCTCTTCACTGACCATTCCCCTGTCCATCGCCCACACCCGATTAGCAGCCCCATACCGCCTTTCCATCGTCTCAACGATATGCTCAACAGTTGTGGAGTCAGAGCGGTTTCCCTCAAATATCTCATACCCCAGGGGCATACCGCCTCGGGAAACCACCAGTCTATACAAACCTGCTTGCAATCGGGGCGCTTGTCCCGGCTGTAGCCACGGCGGGCGAGATCTCCGCCGGATTGTCTCCCCTCAAAATACGTGGAAGTGATATCATAAAGCAATAGATCATACTGAAGATCAAAAAGCTGACCCATCCGCCCGACCAAAAACTTCTCCAGCTCTTCTTTATGGGGCAAAAGTTTATCGAGGGCACGGTACAGACGGTTATCGTTTACTTTTTCCGGCGGTATGCCAAGAAGATCAGCCATGGCGCTGTGCTGGTAGGTGTGCTCAGCAATGCGCAGTTCACTGGAGGGATTACATAATCGAGACAAAACCAACACCAGAGCCATTTCCGCCCACGGAACATCCTCTTGTCCCCGCGGGAGAGTTTTCCGCAAAAACTCTCCCAGCCTGAGTTTGTCGGCAAGTTGTAAACCTAACCAGGGACCTCCATAGTTGCGGCATCGCTCCACCTTCACTGCGGACACATCCGCTTCCACCCACTCCGCTGGCTGTTCCTTCTCAAACAGTCTGGTCTGCCCGGAGCACGGTTCTGATTCGGCCGCTCTTTTGTAACCCTTCGCACTTTATCGGGCAATTTCCCCAGATAAGCCACCGTCCTCTGACGGGGACCACGCTCGGTGCGACGTGACTCTACCAGAGCCCAGTACTTGTGGGTCTTGCCGTTTTTCTGCACTTTGATTGGTCGAATAAACATGGGCATATTATAGCCCGTAAGTCATTGGCTGATAAAGCGTTAAGTTTACACTACATCGCCTCCAGCAGACATAAATGCCCATAATTTCGAAACTACGGCCGCTGCCCCTACAATAGGGCACCTCAACGCGATTTAAAAATCGTTTTTTCTGTTTTTGTCTAAACTGCGGAACTTGGGATAGAAAAGCGGGCCGGTGGCGCTTTCGCGGCCCGAGCGATTTATAAAGCAATTGTGCAATCAGCAAAGCATAGTGCAATTAAAGCTCCCACTCTCGGAGTCCAGCAACACGATTGTGCCAGAGTGATTGAGGAAACGTCAGACCTCACCAGCACGATCTCCAGTGCTGTTTGTATTTTTTCACTCGAAACTCTCAAACGTTGCGTGGGCATAAGTGTTACACGACCAAAACCCCGCGGGCACATATCGTTGGTGCGCAAAAACTTACCACATACACCATTCTTAGGCCGCACATTAGGACTTGCTCGCGCGCACACCCCGCCCGGAGACGTAAATGTTGGCGATATACTATACCCTCAGCCCTGCCCCGCGGACCGGAACAAATATGAGCAGATATTACTACAGAATACACTTGACGATGCGGAGGGCATAATGTTACTGTCTTTCCGTATGTCGTGACAATGAATACACTCGACCCTTTTTGATGCAAGGACGTATTCAGTAATCACGCACCGAGACTGAAGGATGAGAAATGGCAGACAAACGAAACGATTCAAACGCTAATGCGGCTGAACAAAACAGAACAATTCCGAGACCAATGGCGCTTCTTGGTGCCGCGGTTTTGGTCCTGACCGGGGCTTTTGTCTACATCTACCGTTTTGAACGGGAGCTCAAGCTTCCACCACCATCCAGGCCAGTGCCCCGCGTCCAACCTCAGAAAAGGGATTACAAATTTGGGCATCACATGAAAGGTCCATATCCCTTCGAATACGAGCCTCCGGTTGAACCGGGCACACTTGCGAATATGCTGAGTGAGCGCATTCCATTCGGCACCTATCGCCTTGACGCCCCCCCCTGGCCGCCGAAAACCGGCTACCTGTCGAGAATCCGCCTCCTTTGGGCGACCAGAGATGGCACGTAAAAAAGCGCTCGTATGCAAATCTGCTGGGAGCGTTCCGCAACAGGTTACCCGAAACGCTAACATTGAAAAATTCCTTACGAAGGCTAATTCGTAGCACCTGCAAAATTGTCGTGAGCGAGGATGCTCGGGCAGCGGTCACCTTTGCCGAAGCAAATCTCCGCCTTGCAAAATCGAAGAAGCTCCACCGGGCCGTCAGTCGACTGGCAGCCACTTACTGGCTGGGGAAAGAGTACAATCAGCTGGATACTCTCTTGGAAGAAGGAGTCAACTACAGACCAACCTCCGCAAACTCCGCCGGTTTCCCCACCGAGCTCGATTCCATTTTAACATCGGCCGGGCAAACCGCACGATCAAGTCAGAACACACGTCCAAAAGCAGTTTCCCTCCAGTTGGCTCTGATTCGCGGGGATCACAAAAAAGCCAAGGCTGCACTGGAAACAATCAAAAAAGAAAAGATTGCCAACATATACGCCCCGATGGTAGAGCGATTGCGGGCAGGCCTGAAGGCGACGGTGCAAACTGCGAAGCAAAAGAAAAATATAAAAAATGCGTTCCGCGAAGCGCGTCATCAGCTGGAGGATGCGCAACAACCACTCCATAAGCGATTCGCCGACTGGCCGACCGAACGGTTGGAAAATCATCTCACATGGACAGTTGGGGCACTGGGAGGTTACTGCGATCCAGTCGCCGACATCCTCGCCTACATGATCGAGTGGCGGGGTTACAGGGGGATCGAGGTGGATTCAGGAACAGCCCTTGTTGCGGGTAAAAGACTCGCCCACCGGGGAGAACCTGCCCGTGCTCTGCCGATGTTCCTCCTCTGCCAGAAGGTCGGTTATCTTAGCAAAGAGGGACAGTTCGATGAGAGTCCCCCCAACCCCATGGTCTCATTCAATGGTTTTGAGGCAGCAGTGTATTTTGCCAAAAACATAACTGAGCACTGGAGCCTCAAGAACTACGTGAAGAATCATGATCATATTTATGAGGTGGCTATGGACATGTATGATTACTCGTTAGCCCATTGCCGTGACAACAAAAGTGCGGGGATCGCTGGCAGGTATGGTTACGAGGAAGTGGCCTTGACTTGCCGATGGCAGCTCAGCCTGCTTACGGGTCATGAGGATGATGCCATTCCACGAATCCGGAAGATGATGAACAATGGACCTACCTCCAGTATACGTCGCAAAGCCGCCGGTTATCTGGGGCGACATTACAAGAAAGTAAAAGAATACGGCAAGGCCGCAGAGATCTTTCGCCGCCTCGCTGTGGGCTCCATCGACGGAAGATTTTCATCATATGCCCTCAGGATGCTGTACAGCATAGCGCAGAGGTCCGACAACCCGGCAATCTACAGACAGTGTGTGTCAGTGATTAACAGTTTGATCGATCACGACTATTCTAACGATAGTTTCAACATGTCAATTAAGACTTTGAAGGCGTTTCGCAGAAGAGCCAAACGACACATGCAAAAGATTGAACACAGGTGAATGACACTGGAAATAGCAGGGAAAAGGATTTGGCATGAGACACGCTATACTTGAGTCCGACCTAAAAACCCAAAAGAGAGCCGAATCTGGAATTGGCAGCCGCTGAACGTGCCAAAGTCGGGGGTCTTAGCGTCCGAATTTTCACAAAAATGGGTAAAACGGACTTATTAGACCAGACTCATACATATAAGTAAATACCACAATAGTTTTTCGAAAGACAACAGATTTACTACTAGCTAAGAGGAAAATATTTATGAACATCGCAGAATTGACGGAAAAGAAAACATTGGGTTTGATGCCAATGTTCATTATGATTTTAGTTCTGGGTCTGTTTACGGCGCCTCAGGCGTTTTGCATTGATTCCGTGAAAATCCTCCACAAAAACGAATCCACAGACAATACTCCGTGGGGATTCTGTGCGGACCGCGGGAATCGTATAGGATTCACGGGTGACGCCACGTTCATCGACAAAGACGGCAATGAAAACGCTGAAACCCCATACGTGAACGTGAAATGGATCGTGAAATTAACAGGAGGCAGTGGAAGACTGTATCGCGATGGAGAATATCACGGAAAAAAAATGGAAATAGGCCCCTGCAAAAAGGGCAGCATCGTTTTCTATATCGCCAGCCCGGAAGGCCAGCAAGTGTACAATCCCGGAGAAAATACGCTGGAGCTGATAGTGAAAAATTGTGAGGAATGCGACGGTGAAAACAAAGTGGACGAGGACGGATGTTGTATCGATCCGGAGGACCAGGACAACGACGAAGACACGGTCCGGCTATATGAGGTGGATGTAGTTGCAACGCCCCCGAAGGTCATGGCCGATGCGGAATCTGACGTGCCAATCGCATTTAACATTGTGTGCGGCGATGTGAACGTAACCACGGCTGATATTTCCGATGTTGATCTATCTATTGGTATATCCGGCGACGACCACCAGCTCGATGTGACCACTGATGATATTATAGAAGGCAACAAAGCCAACGATGAGGATCCAGAAGGGGATGTTTTTACTGTTTTGGTACCTGAGACAAAGTATGATCCGATAAGGGTAACGGATTCAACACACAAGAGCACAGCGGTTAGTTATGATATAGCGTTATCGATGTCTAATCCCGGAGGCGATCCATGTAGCGTCTCTCATACGCTCGAGTTGTTTGCCGATTCGGTAGTGGAATGCGTCGAAATAGGCAAAGAGGAAGAGATTTATGTAGGAGGTCAGGGGTGGTGGGACGAAGGAGTGTCGGCTCTGCGGGAACTAAACACACCGGATGAACGGTGGGAAGTGGGGGGAGAAACTGATTTGATGAATTTCACGAGTGGTGCTTCCCGTCGGCATTATAGCAACTTTTATATGTACGTGGGGTTAAGTGACGGTTACTTCTCGGACACCGGGGGTATGGGAGGACTTACCCTGGAAGGGATACAAACCCACACGCGGCAGGGATATCACTTCCATGTTTATTACGGTCGCAAAAAGGTGAAAGGCAGCTGGGTCGTTGATCTGACCAAAACATCGGGACGCATGAAACATATTGCCTATCCTGACCTTGTTCTAACCCCTCAAGCAGTTGCCGATGAAACCGTCGATAATCCTTGGGAATTGCTGGCCCCGGATGCTTTCAGCATAGCACTGGCTTATGCTGAAGGTGGCCCCGTTGGTATAAGTTTTGCTATTGGCGACTTGCTACTTGACTTGGAGGCCGTTACGGGTGTACCGGAAAATGCTACCGTCTATTTAGAAACCACGCAGTTAAGTTCACCCAAAGGAGAATCCAAATGGATTACTCGAGGTACAACGTACCCACTCACTATCAGCGGATATAGCAATATTGAAGAAAGGTCAACAACTCAGGAATGTCCGGCGGCTGAAAGAACGCTGCAATATGATGTAAATGTGGGGGAGGTAGAGGCAGGAATGCTCAGTGGTGCTGTTACTTGCCGGGATACGTCGCTCACCTCCAATTGGCTGTGGACCAGAACCTACGCGGGGTTGTTTTGCCATGGTGCACATTCTGTCAAGATAACGTGGCCCAACAACAAGTGAACTTGGGATTGTCCGCTTGCAACATATCTGAGCGTCATACCAAAGCATAGCAGTACTGTTACTAACATGTGATAATATACCCGCAATAGATGCATTCAGGTTGCAATCTCGTATTACCACACGAACAACATTGATATCGTATAGATAGGAGAATGTAGGATGGATCGCCAGGCAGTAATTTCGTTGCTGAGCATATTTATACTGACCCTGCTCACCTTCAGTTTAAAGAGTGTCTGGGCTATAGACAATTCCGCTGTAGAACAAAAACATCCTGTCCGGTTTCAGATCAAGGATGCGGAACAATCCCTACCTCATGAGGCCCGGTGTGACGTTACAGTGCACAAACGAACAAAGGGCAATTGGCAGGAGGTTTGGGAAAAACGTGTGGAGATCGGCAAAACACTCCACAGCAAACTGGCGGCCGGAAAATATCGCGTGAGGGCTGAACTGGAGGACTGGATCCAAAGAGCACATTACACCGAACCTACTAAGAAGTTTCAGGTACCGCGATCAGCAAAAATACAGATAGAGATGACAAAGGCCCCCATACATGCGATGATTTTGCAAATAACCGACCAAAATGGACACCCCATTTCCGATATTCCGATCATATTGGAGCAAAACGCACCGGATTATAACGGAAACGGGCGTCTGGTGAATGGTGGTTTAACGCAAAAAAAACAGACAAATGAACGGGGCCGGGTGACATTCAAGTTTATTGGCTCAAAACTCCCTGGCCGGTTCACAGTCAAATGCCCGAAGCGACATATAAATCTGTCTGAGTTTCTATACACCGTCAGGGCCCGGAAGCGCTGGCAGAGAAGCAAACCGTATGTGTTGGAGGCGGAAAGGAAGAAGATCAACGGAACCCTTGAATGTCGCCTGCGTGTGGGGAAGGAAATCATGTCTATGGGAAAAGGCCTCAAAACACTATTGCGCGCAGATGCCTATGATCAGGGTTCCGAGGGCGTCTTAACTCTATTCGAAACCCAGAGACGAGGCAGTGGAGGTCCCCATTACCAAGTATTTATCCGGGACGGGAAAGCACAGTTGTGTGGTCTTGAAAACAGAGAGTATCTTGTTGTGATAGAGACGCCGGCAGAAACAGGGCGAAGATACCTGTTTCCAGCGAGCGAAAGAAAAACGATACGCATTGAGGATGGTGAACTGGCCGGGCCTCGGAACATAGTCTTTTCCTGGCCGGGGGCAAACAGGGTACCTGTTGAGTTTCAGGTGATAGCCGGACCACGGGGTGAGGGAAAACCCGTTCCAAACGCAAGAGTCAAACTGGGGATCGCCCGATACTCCCACATCGGCATGCCTTTTTTAAAAAACCGAGTGAAACATACGGATAAACGGGGCCTTGTAAAAACAAAACTGGCCCCGCGCAAGTACCATGCTAAACTCTACCATCAGGGGTATGAACGAAAGGAGATAGAGTTCGAAGTTACGGAAAACGGAAGTAAGGGCAACATTGTATTGGAAAAAAAACCCGCCTATCCGGTTCTGCGGGGATACGTGCGCTGTGAGGGCAACCCAGTTCAAGACGCCAGAGTTTACGCCATTGTCGTTGATAATAGCGATGGCAGAGCCAGGAGAAAGCCCATCAGTCTGGGCAAAACTGATAAGCAGGGCCACTATCAGGGGAAGTTACCCCGGGGAACGAAAAAGGGTCAAAAAATACTGCTTCGAGTTACCCGAAATGATTTTGCGCAAATGCATGCGTTAACCACCAATGACACGGAAAAGATACGGGCCGATATAAACTGTGCCCCACAACTTAATGTGAAAGTCCAGCTTGCGGGAGAATACAGCAACCTGGCCGACGAGGGCGGCATGTTGCGGATATTCCCAGATGATGCCGGATACATGGCCGGCAATTACCGAGTGTCCGCACAGGGGGAGGCTACCATAAATCCGGTTCCTGGCATATACGAAATATATTTCATCTCGACAAAAGACGCAGAGCCCAACACCAGAATGGCCCCGCCCGTGTATGTTTTGGGAGAATATGAGTTATATGAGGGCCAGGAGAATCTGACTATACGGTTGGATGAGCAACCGGAATCCCGACCGGGTAACGAACTCCAGAAAGAGCTCAGAGCCCGACGGGATCTGGCAGTTCGGCAAACTCCGGAAAATGATCCGGAATCATATGGGTGGCAGGCTGTCATCCTGACGCTCGCCGGTATCATTGCCGCAGGACTTATCACTTATCTGCTGACTGTAAAAGGCATAAAATATGGGCCCTCTGATGGCAGGAAATAGATGGCCCCTACTGCCCAGCTTTGCGTTCCTACTGCAATAGTTTTGCCTGTCCCCTTGGCCAGCACAGTTGCCAGCATTTATGCTGGGGCGTGTTCGGACTGCCTATGGATATATACACTATAAGTTACAACAGGAGAGCGCGAAAATGATGCGCAAGTCAGTATTTATTTTGCCGGGAGTATTTATGGTGGCGTTGCTTGCCTGCAGCGCAAAGAGCGCTTGGGCTATAGACAAATCAGGTATAGAACAAAAGCATTCTGTCCGGTTTCAGATCAAGGATGCGGAACAATCCCTACCTGATGAGGCCCGGTGTAACGTTACAGTGTACAAACGAACAGAGGGCAAATGGCAGGAGGTTTGGGAAAAACGTGTAGAAATCGGCAAAACATTCTACAGCAAACTGGTGGCCGGAAAATACCGCGTGAGGGCTGAACTGGGAGACTGGGATAAAGAGGTGCGACACACTGAGGCTGTGAAGAAGTTCAAGGTACCAAATACCCAGAAGGTCCGATTGCTCATAAAAAAAGCCCACGTCCATTCAATCCAGCTAAAAATCGTGGATGCGGCCGGCAAGCCCGTCCCCAATTGCCGGATCAAACTGATTTATGATTTTCAGGGAGATGAACGAGGAGACGGGCGTTTTTTGAACACGAAATCCGACGAACAGGTGAAACGAACAAACCATCAAGGAATCGTGCAGTTTAAGTACGTAGGCGCATTACCCACCCTGTTCGATGCGATAAGCCTCGGGAAACGCGTCAAGATGAAGAAACTTGTTCCTATGGAGCGTGCCCTTCCTCGGTGGCAGAAGGGCAAACCCGTGATAATGGAAGCTGAACGGGAACAGCTCAACGGAACGATTAAGTGCCTTGTCCGCGCGCAGAGCGAAACTTTACCGATGAAGGAGGGCCTGAGAAAACTGTTTGAAGAGAGGCGATGTGTCCCTGGGATCAGTTTACTTCTCCGGTCAATCCCTGGGCGACAACACTGTTCTGCTGCGGCGATCAAAAATGGTGAAGCGGAACTATACGATCTTGAAAACGGAAATTATAAGGCCGAGCTATTCTATAAAGGAAACACACTCAAACCCGCAGGTGCAAGAAACACAATACGTATTAAGAATGGTGAATTGGTCGGCCCCTCCAGAATGGTCTTTTATTGGCCCGGAGAGAGCAACGTCCCCGTGACGTTTCACGTTGTGGATGGCGATAAGAATGGCCCGCTGCCGAACGCAAAAATTGCAAAAAAAGGTCCCGAGCGTGCACACAGGAAATCGGTTAGAAAAAACAACCGGACCAATGAAAACGGACGTCTGAAGCGAAAACTAAATCCTGGCGAATATACGTTTATCATCAGTCACAGGCTGTTTCCTCCGAAAAAAGTTAACTTTGCAGTGAAGAAAGGGGAAAACAGTGTACAGATTACACTTGATAAAAAATCCCCAACTATGGAAGGGGTCGTGCGTACGGGAGGACAGCCGACTAAAGGGGTTTCAATAGACGCCAAGTACCTCATCGATGACGCTGATAATTACCATGGAAGAGCGGGAAGCCGGGACCAGACCGACCGACATGGTCATTATGAAATCCTACTACCGCGTAACGTGGAGAACGAAGACATAATATTTCTCCGGATTTCCCGGGACAAGTTCTCCAGAACAACGTTTTCAGAGTTGCGCGCGGTTTCGGCCAATGCAACCAACGGAATGTGGGTGCCTATAAAGCTTGAGCCACAATTAAAACTCAAAGTCCAGTTTGTGGGCAAATATTCTAACCTGCTCAACGAAGGTGGCGGTTTGTGGATAATTCCGGCCGATTCGGGTCACCTATCCGGCACGTATCGTATACCGCGGGGCAACAACCAATTCGTCATTACGCCGGTTCCCGGGAGATACGAACTGTATTTCAGACCCCGAAAAGATATAAACGCCGATTCGCCGCGCATCATGTATATCCTCGGCAAACAAAAACTGCGGGAGGAACAAAGTCATCTGACCCTCCGCATCGATGAAAAACCAGAAACCCTCTCGAAACTAAAACTGTTGAAAAAACTTGAGGCCAGACGAAACAGACCACCTAAATATCGTCCGATCAAAAAGATCATACCGCGTAAACGGCAGGAAAAGAGAGTTAGTGGTAAAACCGGGGAAACACTCGACCCGGAAAAAGGCAGCGGACTTTTGGCAGTATTGAAAATGGCGGCAATTGTCGGCGGACTCGGGGCCGCAATACTTGCGATGATTATAATCACCCGAAAAAGTCATGACTCAACGTGAAACCGGAACGGACTTTTTTTGTGTCCCATCAGCCGCCGAACCTGATGCTTCATCTTCCAGAACAATCCACAAAGGAGCCTGAAATGCCCGATCGACCGAACGTCCTGTGGCTGACCTACGAGGACACTTCGCCGCAA
>CAZXYF010000093.1:0-11813 GCA_964644705.1 uncultured candidatus Brocadiaceae bacterium
TAGATGTGAAGCACCGACTTCGACATGGTTGTTGAGCCCGGAAAAAGTTATTATCGTGCATGGATATGTTAGCAACGGCGACGGTGCGGCGGCAAGGCGGAGGTGAGCTGTGAGTTGTGAGTTAAGAGTTGTGGGTTAGAAACTCGATGAACAATAATGGCGGACAACCATAAATCACGGAGATAACAATCATGCGGGTAGGTATAGGATACGACATTCATCCGCTGGTGGAAGGAGAACGGCTGGTGCTGGGTGGCGTGGAGTTTCCCGGTGCGCGTGGTCTTGAGGGAAACAGCGACGCCGACGTCATTCTGCACGCCATCACCGATGCCATCCTGGGGGCGGCGGCCATGGGCGATATCGGGCAGCATTTTCCCGACACCACGGATGAACACACGGGTATCGACAGCGCGGTTATACTGAAGGACATACTTGATAAGGTGCACGATCGGGGTTTCCGGGTGCATAATGTGGACACCAACATCATCGCCGAATACCCCCGTCTCGGAGACCGCCGAAAGCGCATGCGTGAACGAATGGCAGAATTGCTGGAGATCCCCCTTGAGCGCGTCAGCCTGAAGGCCCGGAGCGCGGAGAAAATGGGCCCCGTGGGACGCGAGGAAGCAGTAGAAGCACAGGCTGTGGTGCTGTTGGATAAAGACTAATGCGAATACATCACGGAGAGAACCGCAGCTCGCACAACAACTGTTTCGGAGTCAGCACCGACAATTCCGAGCTCAAAAAATCCGCCACATTCCGCGTGACAATATAATCACAATTAGCGTTCTCTGCCAGCACATCCACTACACCATCTTCGAAGTCACTATACCCCAGTGACAGAGCCCTGCTAAAAGCCAGGTGTGTCGCAGACTCCACGTCAAAATGTCTGAGCAACCACCGCACCACCTCGTGAGACTTTTTGCCTGATACTTCCTTATCAATAATGTAGTAAAGTGTTGTGATAGAATGGGACGGCACCACACCCTCAATATGGTTCCGGACAATGGCATCGACGACTTGAGCAGAATCTTCATAATGAGGTTCACGATGCTGGATCACATCAAGCAATACGTTCAAATCAACCATCACTTTCATTGATGCTTACCTCTTATATGACGATAATATTCTTCTCTCACGTCAACATCTTCGGGCAAGATTCCGGTGATTTTTTGGACTTCCGGATGAAGGTGGCGTGATTCTTGTTGTTGCAACTCTTTTATAAATTGGTCCAGCATTTCATCAACGGATTTCCCGTGTTTTTTCGCATACGATTCCACGAATTCCGCATCTTCCTCGGGAATTTGAATTCTGAGCGTTCTTGTTGTCATCTTTTTTCTCCCATCGACACTTCGTTTTAGTTCCACTACGCAATATAAATCGATTATCCTTATTTCACAAGCTCCGATTCAGCACGGCAAAGAACCATCCACCCGGCATTGCACTTCCACCTTTTTGCCAGCAACCACCACGGCCATCAGCCGCAGGTCTTCCTTCCGCACGCCAGATTCTTTCAACTGATGGGCATAATCACGATCGGCTATTTGATCGAACGCCTCCTGGACTTCGGCATCCATCCGATCAGCATCGTCGATTGCTTTGAACTCAATGACATAACCGTGGGGATAATCCTCGGTTTTCGGCCGCAGAATGATGTCAGCGCGTCCGTAACCGCTTTCCGCGTTGGACCGAATCTCGTAGATCGCCCGCAGGTTTGCCAGCAATCCCAGGAAAAAAGCGTGGTAGGCAACCTCTGGATATCTCGCCCCGTCATGGTAACTGAGCAAACCTCGCATAAGTTTATTCAAAAGGCGGTCAAACTCCTCATACTCCTCCCCGACAAGGGATCGCAGAAGTTCGTCGGTCTCCTGGAATTCAAGGTCTTCATACCAGTTTCGTACGAAACTTTTGTACACCTCGCGCACTTCCCGATTGGGAATCGACACCCGGTAGGCCAGACTATCGGTAATCGGATCGCGCTGTGGATCCTCCGCCCGCAGATATCCCGAAAACGTCAGAAAACTCCAGATGTTCTGCCGGTTACGGGTAACTTCAGCAAAACGGATGTTCTCATTGATCGGGTACCGCAACTCCTCCCCCGCCAGGAGTGCTTCCAGATCACGTTTCAGCTCCACGCCACCCGCGTTCATCTCCGCATGAACCAGGGCATCAGAGGAGGTGTTCAGCCATTTCGGGCCCGCCGGATCGGGATAATCAACGACGTAATTGAGCACTGACCAGGGATTGTAAATCACTCTATCGCCAAATTTATAGCCGTTATACCATTCGCACACCTCGCCCATCTGCCCGCGCAAATCGAAATCCTCCAGCACTTGCTCCGTTTCCTGTTCAGTAAAACCAAACTTGTCTGAAAACGGACCTCGTGAGAGCAGGCTATGGACTTTCAGATTGTTCAAACCGGAAAATATGGATTCACGAGCAACGCGCATGATGCCCGTGACAACCGAACGGAAGACGGCTCCCCCCCTTTCATGTTTCAACCCTCCACCCAGCCAGGCGCGCATAAAATCGATCATCGGATCGTAGTACCCTTTGTCGTATGCTTCAATGACGGGACTGTCGTATTCGTCAACCAACACAACCACTGGCTTCTTATAGTGTCGATGGAGGTATATGATCAGATTTTTCAAACTCGATTTCAGAGCTGCGTCGCTGGCTTCCCCATCCACTAATTCCTGGAACGAACCTTTCTCCATTTTTGTGCGCAGGGATTGTTCTACTTCGCCATGTCGCACATATTCACGGGATATGGTTTCACACAGTTTTTCCCTGGCTTCCGACCAGCTTCCTCCCGAGACGTCTTTCAGGGTGAGATAGACGACCGGATAGGCCGCCCGGTGGGACATGGCATCGGAATCATTAGCAATGGCCAGATCCTCGAACAGATAGCCGGTATCTGCCCCATCCTGATCGAAGAAATACCTCAGCATGGACAAATTCATCGTCTTGCCGAACCGCCGCGGTCGTGGAAGCAAAAGTGCATGACTCCCGTCAAGCACCTCTCGAATCAAAAGGGTTTTATCGACCAGATATCCATTAATGTCCCTGTATCTTTTGAAATCATCGACGCCGATGGGGAGATGGTGCGTGTTCATGTTTGCTCTCCAGATTCAGTTTTCACCCAATTCTTTGCTTCGCTCGGTCGCCGTCTCAACGGCGTCAATGAGGGCCGATCGGAGCCCGGCTTTTTCCAGCGCGTGCACGGCGGCAATGGTCGTCCCACCGGGCGTCGTGACCTGATCTTTGAGCGCCCCCGTGTGCATGGAGGAATCCTCAACCATCTCGGCGGCACCCTTGACAGTCTGTGCGGCCAGTCTGGTGGCTGTTTTTCTGGACAATCCCATCTTCACTCCGCCATCACTCAGTGCTTCGATGATCATGTACACGTAAGCCGGACCGCTCCCACTCACCCCCGTCACCGCGTCCATCAGCTTCTCACTGACTTCTTCGCACGTTCCCACGGCCGATAGCATTTTGCGCACCAGCGTGGCATCGGCTTCATTGGCACGGCTTCCCCGGCAGAACGCCGACGCCCCCTCCTCCACCAGCGCCGGGGAGTTGGGCATAACCCGGATCAACCGGGCCGTTCCGAAGTTCTCGTGCAGCCAGCTGAGGGTGACACCGGGAACGATGGACACCACCAGATGATCGGTGGTGAGTTCGGGCTGGATGTCATCCGCCACGATCTCCAGGGCCTGGGGTTTCACCGCCAGCACAATCACCTCGGCGTTCTCGACCACTTTCCCGTTTTCGGCAAAAGTGTTATCGCCGATCAGTTCGTGAAACTCCTCACGACGGTGGGCCGATGGATCACTCGCAAAAACATCCCGTGCTCGGATCACTTCCGATTCAATAATGCCCTGGACCAGAGCCTCCGCCATCACACCCGATCCGACAAAACCGATGTTCCTTTCGATCATGACATTCCTCCATCCGCATAATTTTTCGCGAAACCGGGTCAACTGCAGCCAAAAATATTATCCGTGAAAAAGCGCGGGCTCGCAATTGGGCGCCCCGCCCGCCGGTCAAACCTTTTCTCCGCGGTGAAACAACGGGCCGGGTCCATTTGTTGCCCGGAGCTACCGTACGTTGCGCATATTGTCGCACGCGTTGTCCTCCACCCGCCAACGGGAAAACTTCGACGTACACCCGCTCCCACGAGGACACTGGGCACTGACCCCAACTTTCACCGTCCGGCTGAGATCCAGCTCGAAATACCGGACCATTTTCCATCGTTCGCCATCCAGTGCGTAGTGAATAGACCAGACCGCTCCTTTTCTCAGGACTCGTAGCCACACAGCGTCTTCCTCGACTCGCTCCCCATTGCTGTCATCGGAGACACCGTCCGTCACCACGGTCACGACGGAGGTATATCCAAGATCCGTCAACTCGAAGGCGCTTTTGACCCAGCGCTCATCGTCATCCCGGATCAGGATGCACCCGGCGTCGGCTGGCGTTGTGAAATCCGGCTTTATACGGACGCGGCAATCAAAATCAGCACTCACCTCCTCATACGCCAGAGGAGCGTTGGCGATTTTGATCTGGTTCAGATTGTCGATGAAATAATCGGTCCCGGCCGGGGCTTCGATTTCGAAAGTGCCGTCATCGACGGTCCTGATGTTGCAGTTGTTATACGTCTTCATTCCGCAGTTCTCCAAACCTAATCAACGCTTATTTCAGGGAAACTGTCAGTCCTGTTCCAGCACCTCGGCCAGATACTGCCCCGTGTATGAATCGTCGCAGGCCGCCACTTCCTCCGGCGTCCCCGTCACGACGATATCACCGCCCCGTTCCCCTTCTTCCGGCCCCAGATCGATCACGTGGTCCGCACATTTCACCACGTCGAGGTTATGTTCGACCACCAGCACACTGTGTCCCTCCTCCACCAGCTCCTGAAAACACGAAAGCAATTTACGGATGTCGTCCAGATGCAGCCCGATGGTGGGTTCGTCGAAAATCAGCAGAAGCGGCTCGTCCTGAGCGGTGCTCATGTAACTGGCCAGCTTCAGGCGCTGGGCCTCCCCGCCGGACAGCGTGGTCGCCGGCTGTCCCAGTTTGATGTAGCCCAGACCCGTCTTATACAGCACCTCCAGCCGGCGGGTGATGGGGCGCTGGTCCCGGAAAAAACGCATCGCCTCAGATACCGTCATCTCCAGCACATCGTAGATCGATCGCCCTTTGTATTTGATGTCCAGTACATCCTGCTGATATCGCCTCCCCTCACACTGATCGCACGAGACGTAAACATCGGCCAGAAACTGCATCTCCACCTTGATGTTCCCCGTCCCCTCGCATTTGTCGCAGCGTCCCCCCTTCGTATTGAAAGAGAATGTGCCGGGGTCCAGATTCCGTATTTTCGCCTCTTTGGTCCTGGCAAACAGCTTGCGGATATAGCTGAACGCTTTGATGTAGGTGGCCGGATTGGATCGCGGGGTCGTCCCGATGGGGCTCTGGTCAACCAGCACGACATCGTCAATCAGGTCATAACCGCGTATTTGTTCATGATCACCGATCACCTCTCCGTATCCGTCGGGCTTGCGGCGTTTAATCGCGCCATAGAGCGTTTCCTGAATGAGGCTGCTTTTGCCGCTTCCGCTCACACCCGTCACACAGGTGAAGGTATGGAGCGGGATTTCCACGTCGATATCTTTCAGGTTGTGGTGGGAGCAGCCCGACAGGGTAATCTCTTCCTCGGTATCAATACGTCGCTCCTCGGGAATGGAGATCGACGTCTCCCCCCGCAGATACGCCCCGGTCACCGACTCGTCGCTGTCCTCTATGCCCTCGACGCTGCCGGTATAGACGACGCGTCCGCCCTGTTCACCGGCCCCCGGACCCAGATCGATCAGGTGATCGGCCTCTTCCATGATCTGGCGTTCATGTTCCACGACCACCACGGTGTTGCCGCGATCCCGCAGCCGCTTGATGATGTCGATCAGCCGCTGATTATCGCGTGCATGCAGACCGATGCTCGGTTCGTCGAGGATGTAGAGCGTATTCACCAGGGCGGATCCCAGGCTGGTGGCGAGGTTCACCCGCTGCATCTCCCCACCGCTCAATGTTCGTGTGGTCCGGTCGAGCGTGATGTAGCCCAGCCCGATACGATACAGATAATCGAGCCGGTTCTGGATTTCCTCCAGAAGCGTGCTGGCAATTTTCTGTTGATGTTCGGTCAGTTCCAGTTTTTGGTGAAAAAAGCGATGCGCATCCTCGATATTCATCGCCGAGATATCCGTTATGCTGCGGTCGTGAATTTTCACAGCTCGCGCCTCCGGACACAGGCGCGTGCCGTCGCATTCGGTGCACGGAACGTATTTCCGATACCGGCTGAGGAGCACCCGCACGTGCATTTTGTATTTTTTGTCCTGCATCCATTCGAACCAGTCCCTGACACCGTAAAAATGCGACGTGCCTTCGAACACTTTCTGCTGTTGTTGCTCGGTTAGTTCCTCCCAGGGCACATCCGTGGGAATCCCGGCGCGCGGCGCGCCGCGCAGCAGCTGGTCCATGCACTCTTCCGTGCTGTCGGTGGTCCACGGCTGGACGGCCCCCTCCTCCAGACTCAGGCGAGGATTGCGAACGACTTTATGCCAGTCGATGTCGATGGTGGCCCCGTATCCCGAACAGTTGTCGCAGGCTCCATGCGGGCTGTTGAATGAAAACAGCTGTGCCGATACCTCCGGCATGGACCGCCCACAATTGGTGCACTGAAAGTTACGGCTGAACTGCAGAACCGGGCCGTCGAGCATCCGCACCACGCACTGTCCCCGACCCAGCCGGTAGCAGGTCTCCACGGCCTCGGCCAGCCGTTCTCGGGCTTTCTCGCCCACGATCAACCGGTCAACCACCACTTCGGTGCGCGCTTCCGGGGAGATCTCCGGTTCGTCCACGGAGATATCCACCACGTCCCCATCGGACCACAGGCGCACAAAGCCCATCTCGCGGATACGATCAAACTGCTCCTCCAGGTCCATATCTTCGGTGAGCTGGAGCGGAAAACACACCATGAAACGTTCCCCATCCTCCTGTTCAAGCACCCGGTCGGTCACCCCGCTGACGGTATGGGCTTCGATCCGCTGCCCGCAATCAGGACAAAACACTTTGCCCGCCCGGGCGAACAGCAGACGGAGGTAATCGTTGAGTTCGGTGGCCGTTCCCACGGTTGAGCGCCGATTCTTCACGGGATTGACCTGCTCTATAGCGATGGCCGGCGGGATGTTCTCAATCCGATCCACATCCGGCTTATCCATGCGCTCAAGAAACTGGCGGGCGTATGCGCTGAACGACTCCACGTAGCGCCGCTGCCCTTCCGCATACAGCGTATCGAGCACCAGGCTGGATTTCCCGCTCCCGCTGACACCCGTGACCGCAACGAATTCCCCCCGGGGCACGTCCACATCCACGTCCTGGAGGTTGTGGACTCGCACACCGCGGGCCCGTATATAGTTTGTGCTGGACTGTGAGTCGGACATAGGGTTTTACCTGCTCATAAGGAGAGATCCATAACGGTACCAGTATAGAGCCTGAACCTCATCTGCACGAACGCGAAGAGGTGGGGGCAAAACCGCGTGGCGTTTTCTGGCAACTCACCGGAACAGTGCTCAGGATTCTGCTTCGTCCCAGTTCTGCAGGCGCCGCACGCGTTCCAGCACCGGGGGATGGGAATAGTGGAGGAACACCGCCAGCGGGTGCGGGGTCAGATTGGACAGGTTGTCCCGGGACAGTTTTTTCAGCCCCTCGGCCAGAACTTCCGGTTTACCCGTTGTCTCCACCGCAAAGGCATCCGCTTCGCGTTCGTTGTGGCGGGAATACGCGTTGTAGAAGAAGGACAGAATCAGCTGGACCGGCGAATACAGGAGACCAAACAGAACGAAACCAACATAAGGAATTTCAGACAATGGCCGCTGGATCTCAAAACCAAAAGCCCGGTAGAGGCCATCCGCCCTGATGAAAATCGATAGCAGAAAGAACATAACGCCCATTTCCACAATCCCCAACACGACGCCCTTCAGGACGTGTTTCTTCTTGTAATGTCCGACCTCATGGGCGATCACGCCCACCAGTTCCTCTATGCTGTGACGCTCGATCAAGGTGTCGAACAGCGCAATCTTCTTATTCTTACCAAAACCGGCCATGAAAGCGTTCGATTTGGTGCTGCGTCGCGACCCATCCATCTCGTAAACGCCCTCAATCGGGAAATCCACGCTCTCGGCGTATCCCTCAATCGCTTCGCGCAGTTCCTCATCCTTTAGGTCCCGAAACTCATTGAACAGGGGCATAATCCACCGCGGCGCGATGAACTGGATAAAGAGCATGAAGACGGCACTGACGCCCCAGCAATACACCCACGCCAGAGGGCCACCATAAGCAAACAGGGCAAGAACAGCCGCGAACAACGGAGCCCCCAGCAGCACGCTCAAACACACCACTTTGACGATATCAAGGACGAACGTCCGTGGCGTGGTTTTGTTGAAACCGAACCTCTCCTCGATGACGAAGGTCCGATAGATGCGGAACGGCAGGGAGACAAGAAGTTTCAGGACGAAGAGGAGGGCGACATACGCCAGGCCCCGTGCCACAACGCTGCTTTCCCAGGCGGCCGGCAACATGCCCCCCACAAGGCGGTCAACCCACGGGAAGCCTCCGACCATCCAGAACACCAGGAGGATGATCAGGCTCACGGTGGAGGAGATACGGCTGAACCGGGTCTTCGTCTTGAGGTAGCGTTGAGACTCGGCATATTTTTCCCGGTCAAAAACATCTTCAAATTCCGGCGGTAGTTCCTCCCCGGCCGCTCTGAGATTGAGCCAGTCAGCAGCGAGGTTGAGAAAATAATCGAGCAACAACGCCGCAAGCACAATGATGGCGAAAATGTTGATGTGCACGGAGGGCTCCTTCGAAGGCTTATTTCAAGCGAGAAGTGACAACTATCGGTCCGTCTTCATCCATTCGGAAAGAGCTTCGCTTCTTTCCAGCAACAATTGGGTGTGCGGATAGGGGATCTCGATATCGGCCGCATCGAGGGCCTTCTTGCACTTTTCGATGTACTCGCATCGTGCGGAATACATTTCCCACGGATCTTCGATCCAGAATCGCAGCTCCATGTTCACGCTGCTTGCCCCCAGCTCCAGCACCAGCACTTTCGGCTCCGGATCCTCCAGAATGCGGTCATCCCCCTCCATCGTATCGAATACCACCTCTCGCGCCTCATCGATATCCTCTTCATACGCGATGCCCAGGGGGACGCGCACCCGAATCCGCTGTGTAAGCGTGTAGTTGATGATCCGTTCACTCGACACCTCCTGGTTCGGCATCACCAGGGTTTCGTTCTCAAACGAGGTGAAGACGGTGGTGCGCAGGCGGATGTCGGTAACTTGAAGATTTTTATCCCCAATACATACCCAGTCGCCCTGTTTGAATGGCCGATCCACGGCAATCGTAATCCCGGCTATGATGTTTTTCATGGTATCCTGAGCCGCAAGTGAAACCGCCAGTCCCGCCACCCCCAAACCGGCGACCAGGGACATGACATTGATGCCGAGTTGATTGGCAATGGTCAGCAGACCAAGAATCACGACTGCGTATTTGATGAACCGGTCCACAAGCTGCCGGACACCAACCGGCACATCGGCGCGTTTCATCGACCCGTCCGCCATCTTGCGGACAATTGTTAGCACAACCCAGAAAACCGCAATCAGAAGGAGGGACGCCACGATATTGGGCAGATAATTCACGATTGGCGTCGTGATCTGCTCCGGGTCAATTTTGCTGATGAAATCCTCAATCATATTCACTTTCTTCGGGGTATGCAGCAGAAAAAGTGAGGGACGGATGAAACTGCAATGGATCGGAACGTTACTCTTCCTCGTCGGCCTCACCGAAAACGCGGGGCAGCTGCACCGTAAATGTGCTTCCCTGATCCTTCCCGGGACTTTCCACGCTGACGTCCCCTCCTGCGGCTTCGACGAGTTTTTTCACCAGAGCCAGCCCAAGACCCGTGCCCTTCATGCCCTCCATCCGGCGGATGCGCCCGAATTCCTGGAAAATGTGTTCCCGTTCCTCCTCGTCCAGACCCGCACCGGTATCCCGCACATGAATACGGAAGGACCGAGCATCTTTATCAACGGTAACCTCAATTTCACCTTCATCCGTGTATTTGATAGCGTTATTTACCAGGTTCCGGACAGCGGTGCGCACGACGAACTCGTCGCCGGAAATGGAAAATTCGTCCCACTCATTGATCTGTAGATCGATCCCTTTATCCTCGGCCAGCACGCCCTGATCATCAACGATCTCTTCAACGATTTCGTGGAGATCAATGGGCTCCTGGCTCAGGGAGAGTTCCTGCTCCTCCACCTTGGCCAGTTCCAGGAAATCGTCGACGAAGCTCTGGAGACGATCCGTGGACCGCGCGAGGAGAGCCACCAGATTCTCAAGACGATCCTTATCCTCCAGCACTTCCTCATCACGCAGCAACCCAATGGCCATCGTGATCGGAGAAAGGGGAGCACGCAGTTCGTGCACCATATAACGGAAGAACTGTTCCCGCTCGCGTTGCAACCGGCGCAGTTCCGTCACATCGTGCATAATAATCAAGCTGGCGGACCGCCCCTCCCAGTCAGTTTTTCGGACCCGGGCTCGCGCCTCGCGAATTGACCCGTCGTCGTGCAGCAGTTTGGTATCGTATTCCTTGCTGACCGGTTCCCCCTTCATCCGGTCACGATGCGTCTGAAGATCACGGTCCGCCACATCCTCGTCCAGAATCGTTTTATAGGGGTGACCCAGGATGTCTTCCTCGTCGTAACCCAGCATCTCATGCAGCGCCCGGTTGATGAATTTAATCTTCTCGTCCTGCACCACCACAATAGCGCTGTGCATATCCTCCATCAGGCGGTTGAACCGGATTTCACAGCGCCTCTGCTGTTCCTGAGCCGACAGCAACTCCCACAACAGGCGCGATGCTTCCCCCGTCACAACGGATGTCCCCGCCGGTCGCACCTCATACAGAGTGCTGGCAAGCGAGGCGTCTCCAGTGGAATCGATCACCAGGCCGGGATGCAGCTCGGCCATCGCTTCGATTGGATCCTGGTAACAGGGCAAACCACATTGCCGGGCAATCGGCACACCAATCGCATCTGGATTCGAATCACATACAGCAACGAGATCAAATTGTTCTTTGGCCAAAAGATAAGGCAAAAGCGCACTCCCGCCTTTGCCAAGGCCGATGAGAAGAGTAGAACTGGACATGGAATATGGCATCCGTTTTCGATATCAAAGGAAAACGTGCATCCTTCAAACACAGCGACTTCGGGCGATTATTGTAGCCCATTCACAAGATTCGCTCAATTGGACCGGTCCGAGATGCTATCATATCATAAGATAAAGGGATAAACACCGAACGATGGGTATCCCGCCACATCAATTTATCTGTTTTCACAATTATCCCAGCCCGAGTAACGTCACCATGAGTCCATTTGAAGCCCTTATGCTTATCTGTTTCGGAGCCGCCTGGCCGTTTTCCATCCACAAATCCTGGCGAACGGGTTCGAATGAAGGTAAAAGCATCTTCTTCCTGATCGTCATCTTCACCGGTTACACTTCGGGCGTCATCCACAAGATCCATTACAACTGGGATCCGGTCATCTTCCTGTATATGCTCAACGGCCTGATGGTGTTCACCGACATCATGATTTACTGGCGGAATGCCATGTCCAATACTGTCCCGGAAACGGTGGAGGAATAAACCTCCTCACCGACGTAAGGTTTCGGTGAACCACGTGCGTTTTGTGATGCCC
>CAZXYF010000094.1:0-11604 GCA_964644705.1 uncultured candidatus Brocadiaceae bacterium
ACGATGATAAAGACAAAGAATTATGCTTCTCAAAACGCTATTTTGGACAGGCCTGACCTGGTGGACACCCGACCGTGGGATATCCACTCGGTCTATGGAGCTATAATGTATTGTTGGTTGCTTCTTTCCAAACGGCAACGGCAGATGAGGGCAAAGACAAAGGTAAAGAGTTTAGAACACAGTCCTTTATCTTTTCCGTTGTCTTTGCCTTCGTCTGCTGTTTTATCGCCTTCCCGTCAGGAAACGACACATAAAGATAAAAACGAAGACATTCATGCGGGAGGTGTTCCGTGATCGCGGGCTGACTGGACCAGCATTATCGACAGATACCCGGCGTTTTCTTCTGCGTCACGCAGGACGTTGAGATCGGTCTCGATGCGCTCATCCTCCAGGCCCGCCCGGGAGACGAAAACGGCGTGCTGGGTGAGCCCCATTTCATCGAGCAGAGCGATGATCTTTTGAAGGCGTTTGCCGATCTTCATCAACACAACGGTTCCATCTTGGGATTGAAGCGTTCGCCGGACATCGGTCAGGTCATCCGCCGTCGGGACGACCGTCAGCGGTTCCCTGGCTTTGCCCAGCGGAAAATTGGTCAGCGACGCGGCCGCGTTCATCGCCATGATGCCCGGGATGGTTTCTATATCAGTATCCGGCGCTACGTCCTGGAGCTGATTCATCAGGTAGATGTAAGTGGAGTAGAGGAGTGGATCTCCGAGTGTGATGAAACATGCGTTCTCACCACGGTTCAACACCTCGGCCACTTCTTCGGCGGCACCCGCCCACCATTCTTCCAGTTTGGAACGATCTTTCAGCATGGGGAAAACCAGCTCGTGGATCTCTGCCTCTTCCGACAGGTGTTTCCCCGCAATTCGGTGCGCCAGGCTGTCGGCGGCCGGCCGGGCTTTGGGGACAAACACGTGGTGAGCCTGAGATAAAATATCGGCGCCTTTCACGGTGATCAGATCCGGATCACCCGGCCCGATCCCGATGCCATAAAGCGTGCCAGTAGTCATGTCATTGTTTCCCTGTTGATGAATAGGATGACGGCTCGTCCGGCCGGATTCAGCGTGCGCAGAGATTCTCCACCCACTTCCCGCACCCGTTCCTCCGGCAGCGTCAGATGTTCACAAACAAAACAGCGATGTGACGGCAGAGCTTCGGCCACCCGGGCCGTCCAGTCGACAGCATTATCTGCCCCCAGCAGAACCGCGATCCGGTCGTGCTGGGACAGCTCCTGCGGCGTGACGGACGGCATCCGGTGGTGGGCGCTGACGATACGCACGTTTTCCCAGGCGCAGCCCACGGCGGCGAACGCCACCTGGACAGAGCTGATACCCGGGATGATCCGACAATTCTGGCGTCCGATACGATCGATGACCGGGCGGGCCAGGCTGCGGATGCCGGGGTCGCCTGTGACCAGCACCGCGACGCGCTGTCCGGCGGCGGCCTGTTCTTCGATCGCGTCTAGCGTGTCGGTTAACGGACCGCTCATGATAATTTTCTGAGCGGATATATTCGGAAAAAGATCCAGCAGGCGCTGCGCTCCGACGACGGTTTCGGCCTCCTCTGCAGCGGTGGTCGCGGCCGGCGTGAGATACTGTGGATGTCCCGGTCCGCAGCCGACGATGGTGATTGTGTGTTGGTAATTTGTCATTATCATCCTGAATACAGCGTGATTGGTTTCATGTTTTGTATGTTGTACACCGGGCGGGCAAACCCATCAAGCGGCCGAGGCGGTTCAGGCGGATGATATCCACCTCGGAATTGGAACGGCAGACAATGATAAAGACAATGGTAAAGATTTTAGAGCACAGGACCTTGTTTTTACCAAACACCTGCGGTTGTATCATCCCGCCCATCCGAGCATCTCCGCCTGCATATCCACCAGCAGCACGCTGGGATGCATTCCGTTGTCGGTCCGGTCATCGACGGCCTGCAGCACCATCTGAGCCAGTGCGTCGCCCAGGCGGCGGCGATCATCGGAACACAGGTCCCCGAAGATGCCCTCGGTCGTGTTATGTTCCACCGCGGGAATGTCGGTGTCGCGGGCAATTTGCATCACGATGGGGACGGCGCTGGGGGAACGGGATGAGTGGGTGTCCCAGTGGCCCGCGGCGAGTTTGGCCATTTTCCCGGGATGCCCGACGGCGATGAAACAATCGAAATCTCGTTCGGCGATCTGATCCAGCATGAACCCCCACTCATTGCTCACCGGAATAATCCGTTCGTCTTCAACTTCCAGGTGTTCATGGGCGGCGCGTTCCCCGATGTGCCCGGGCACCAGCACCGGACAGTCCACCTCCGCTGCAACGGCGACGTCGATCGAGCAGGAAAGTGATTCCCGCAGGGCGGGGCAGCTGAAAGGGCGCACGCGTCCGCTGGTCCCGAGAATGCTGATTCCGCCTTCAATGCCCAGCCGGGGGTTGAAAGTGTCTTCCGCCAGGTTCTCCCCGCCGGGGACGGAGATCGTCAGGCTGATCGGCCGATGGGTGACCTCTTGCACGGCCGACTGGATCATGCGGCGGGGCACGGGATTGATGGCCGGCTCGCCCGGTGGCACCTGCAGACCGGGTCGTGTCACGACGCCCACACCCTCGCCCGCCTCGAACGTGATGTCATCGTCGCTGCCCGGCTCCGCGTTAACCACGATCAACGCGCGATCGGTCACGTCCGGATCGTCACCGGCGTCTTTGCGCACGGCGGCCCGGGCGCATTTGTTGTCACCGGAGTTCGATTCGACGGACAGCCGGACCGTTTCCCCGTCGGGGAGGGTGACATCTACTTCCTCGGGGGGATCTTCGCCGCACAACACCATCACCGCTGCGCGCGCTGCCGCCGCGGCACACGTGCCCGTTGTGTAGCCGGGTTTCAGGTTGCTGGTTGTTGGTTGTTGGTTGCTTGTTGCTGGTTGTTGGTTGTTGGTGGGGGCGTTTGGGGGCATATTTTATTGTTTTCTGTAAGGTTGTGTGGGGTCGTGCTGGCTCGTTTCGATTCTGTCCAAAATCGCGATTTGGCATGACTGAATATCTGTTCCGGTCAAAGCCGCCTTTTATGCGGAGTGCATTCGGCTGGCAATCATCACAGTTGTTCGGGGATGACATCTGAAGGGAGGAGCTCCACCAGGTGCATACGTGCTTCCCGAACGGTCAACGGGAGGCCGCTGATCGGGACGCCGTCCTGATTTTTCATTTCGTGGAGAAGACGGGAGATGTAGGGCAGGCGGAGGCTGGCTTTCTCCACCATGTCGTGGTCGGTGAAAATCTTCTCCGATGTGCCTTCCCGCAGCACTTCCCCGTCGCTCAGCACGTAGATGCGATCGGTGAACAGGGGCAGGAGATCAACCGAGTGGGTGGCCAGCACAACGGTGATGTTTTGCTCGGTGTTGAGGCGGTTCAGCAGGTGCAGCATCTCGTCTTCGCCCGCGGGATCCAGACCCGCGGTGGGTTCGTCCAGCACCAGGATGGAGGGTCGCATCGCCAGGACGCCTGCCATGCAGATACGTTTGCGTTCACCGAAACTCAGGTGGTGGATCGCGCGGTCATGCAAATGACGGCCTCCCACGGCGGTGAGGGCCTCATCCACTCGTTCACGAACCTCCTCGTCCGGAAGATCGAGGTTCCGCGGACCGAAAGCGACATCTTCTCCCACCGTGGGGGCAAAGAGTTGATCATTCGGGTCCTGCAGGACCAATCCGGCCTGTTGATAGAGTTCGGTGGAGGGGATATCCGCGACGTCCTGCCCGTCGATGCGCACCTGGCCGTCGGACGGATCAAGAAGATGCAGAAGAACTTTGAGCAGGGTTGTTTTCCCGCTGCCGTTGGAGGCAAGTATGGCGACGAACTCACCCGCATCCACGCGGAAATCCACGCTTTTCAGGGCGGGCGTGCCCTCCTCATAGGCAAAAGTGAGATCGGTAGTTTCCACCGCTGGTGGGGGTTTTGGGTTCATTTTAAAGATAAAACTCGAGGCAAAGATACAAACTGACGACGCAGGCCGGTCCCGCGACGGTGCCCAGTATCTGGCGGGGCGTGAGCTTCTGCAGATGTCCCAGGGGAATCTCCCCCTGGTATCCCCGGCACGTCATGGCTTCATGGGTGCGTTCGGCCTGCCGGATGGACCGGGTCAGTACGGCTCCGGCCACCATGCCCATGCTGCTGAGTGCGCGCCGGCCGGAAGAGAAACCGAGGCGGATGCGTGCGGCTGAGATTGCGTCGGAGGTGTGGCGAAGAAGGGTGAAAATATACCGATACATCAACATGGCGGTTTCCACCAGTGTGCGCGGCAGATGGGCCCAGCTCAGTACCGCAAAAATGCGGTGAGCCGGCGTGGTCATTGAAAGGAGAATCATGGTGCTGACCGCGCCCAGCACGCGGGAGGCGATGAGCAGACCATCAATCACCCCCGCCCAGCTGGCCGTCAGCGTCCATCCGGCGATCGACAGGCTCAGAATTGGATCTCCTGCCACGAAAAACGGTCGAAGGAGGCAGATGACCGATGCGATCCCCAGCGGCGCCAGCAGCCGCATTGCCAGTAACGTGGCCGGAATACCCAGAAGAAGCATCACCATTACGCAGCCGCCCGCCGCCACCAGCGGGAGGACAAACTGGTGGGAGAGAACGATGGCCACGATGAGGGTCAGTGCCAGAATCACCTTGGGCCGCGGATCAATGCGCGTTGCGACATTGTCCCAAAGCGCAAAGTAATCACTGAAAAGGTCGAATTTATGATGCATTGTCCGGTTCACAGAAGAGTTTGTGATAGTAGTATCCACCAACGAACCCGCCCGCCGTGCCGGCGAGCAGGAAAACGAACAGGAGCAGGTCCCCCTGGTCGGTGTTGATGAGCGGATCACTGGGTTTGCGGCCGGCCCTGGCAGCTGCATTCTCGATGACGGTGACGTCTGTGCCGGACCATGCTTCCGCTCCAGCCGGCCGAGAAAACAACATTAGCAGGCTCGCGCCAATGATCAGACCGGTGAGGGTTGTCCGTTTGATGTTGTTCATAAGATGATAGTTCCTCTTTTGTAAGACAGGCATTCTGCCTGTCCGCTGCCGATGTGAGGACTTGTTTTTGGTAAAAAACGGTTTTTGATCGTAGGCTGTCACATCCAATTGTAGGATTCGCGATTGAACTGTAAATCTAAGATCGTCAGTGCGCAGGCACGATGCCTGCGATACACCATGCACTACAGATTCGCCAGGGCGTTGACCGCTGAGGCGGCCACGGGGGTTCCTCCGCGGTTGCCGGCGTTGGTTATGTAGCAGAGGTCGCTCTGCAGGAGCGCCAGTTTGGATTCCAGTGCGCCAACGAAACCGACGGGCACGCCCACCACGAGGGCCGGTTCAGGCCCGCCCCGATCAGCGATTTTCATCACCTGCCAGAGCGCCGTCGGGGCGTTGCCGATGGCGACTATCGCGCCGGGAAAGTGTTCCGATAGTTTTTCCATGGCCATCGCGGAACGTGTGGTCTCCTCCTGCCGTGCCCGGCTGGCGACATCGTCGTGGCCGATGGCGCATTTCACGTCGCATCCCACGTGGGTGACGCCACTGCGCAACATATTGACGTCGCAGATTACCGGGCCGCCCGATGCCAGAGCCTCTCGACCTTGATCGATGGCCTGGGGATGGATACGCATCGTATCGGCAAAACTGAAATCGGCGGTGGCATGCACGACGCGCCGAATGATCGCGCGAGCGTCGTCCTCGATGGCCCGATCGGTCAGGCGAGCGTCGATGATGTCGTGACTCTTGCTTTCGATCGCGCTTCCCGTCTGCACAACTTCCTCCGGTGCCGGCATGAACTCCACGAGTCGTTGCACCAGAGCATCCTCCAGGGCGGGCTCATCCTGCAGGGTGGGTTGGACGCGTATATCGACCGATGGATAAGTGTCATGGTACTCCGCCAGTTGTTCGGGGATATCCACGGTCACATGCTGGCCGTTGTGCAGAAAGTAGGGCACCACGAGTATGCGTTCCATGCCCATCTCGACCAGCTCATTGATCCGGTCGCCGATGGTGGGTTCAGCCATGGAGAAAAACGCCGGAACGATCGGCATATTGTCGAGTCGTGCGGCGACTCGGCCGACTTTGTCTTCAAACTGCTGATTTGCTGTAGCGCGCGGACTCCCGTGACTGACGAGAATCGCGCCGGTTGTTGGTTTTTCGGTGCTCATGTGATTGTTACCTCAAAAAAGATTATGCGTTGTAAGACAGGCATCCTGCCTGTCCTCTGTTTTACGCCGTGACATAGCGGTTGCCCAAGAAACAGCTGTTGATCAAAGATATGCACATTGAATGTCACTATCTAGGATGTAATTGTACCTTTAGCGTTTTCAGTGTGCAGGCAGGATGTCTGTAATACACGAACATTGCAAGCGGACAGGTTCTCTGCGATATCTGTGTACCCAGGATTTGTTCGGGAACTGGTTTAGCACCGGTTTCTATTCAAGTACGATCCCGCGTCCTGATCCCAGAATGTAATCTCCTTCACAGAGATCGGCTTTGCTGGGGTTGCTTTGAATGTATCTCCGAAACTGACACATGTGTTTCCAGCTTCGCACAATATGGTCAAATGGCTCATCCATCCACAATTGACCGGAACGTTCCAGCACCCTGTTGATTTGCAGTGCCGAATATGAACGCCAGGACGAAAGAATAGTCTTCAACCTGTGATCCTTGTGTGGTTTGACCAGCACATGCACGTGGTTGGGCATTATGGCATATTCATCCAATATGTACCTTTCTTCATCAAAATGATGCAGTGACTCAACTACTTCTTCCGCAATCGACGGTTGTCGTAGAACGCACGATCCGTGAGCGTTATCCAGCCATTTCTCCACCCGTCCAGTGAACTTAAGTTGATACTGTTCATATTCAAGTTCGTTCCACGGTCGAGGATGTTCTTTGAACCATTGCTGGCGTTCCTGTGCGAGGAGGTCGAGTTGCTTTCGGGGTAATGAGTCAGCAAGACGGTAAGTGACAAAATAGGTGCAACCGGGTTGTTCCCAATGTGGGAGTTTTCGGTGACGTTTGTATATCCGTGCCTCTTTGTCAAAGGCTTGAAACGTGTTGTCCATTGTGATGTCTCGAATACGTAAAACAGGGATTTTGTCTGACCAATGTTTTTCGTCATAGATCAGGATAAGAAAACAGAAATAATCGAAATTTCTCCGTTAGATTCTATCGTTGATGACTTGTTTTTTCTCTTGGCGTTTTCAGTATGCAGGCAAGATGCCTGCGATACATCAACCATCCAGCCAGTGTTTGATTGTTGCGGGACGGCTGGCGAGGTGGAGGTGGACGTAGCTGGCCAGCACGTTCCCGTTGGTATATCCCTCCTCGCGTGGGGTACCGGCGCTTCTTTTTCGCAACGTGTAGGCGGTTGTCCAGTTCCGGTCATCGCACGGATCCGTCGTGAGTTCGGAGTAGTGAAACTCGTGTCCGCGCACCGTTGTTCCGGCTGGCCCCAAAAGACAGTCCTTTTGTAGCGTCACTTCGGTGTATCCCAGGGCCCGGCGCCGATCCAGCATCCGCACGCGGCCGGGCAGCACGTCGCACATGCTGTATGCATCCCCCTGTTTCGTTTCCAGAGCGCGGGAGAGATACATCAGACCTCCACATTCGGCGTAGACCGGGGCGCCGGACGAGCAGAACGTCCTTACCGACCGGCGCATGGATTCATTGTCACTGAGAGCTTCGGCGTATTCCTCCGGATATCCACCGCCGAGATACAGGGCGTCCGCCTCGGGCACGGACTCATCCTGAATTGGCGAGAACGGTATTATTCGTGCGCCCAATCGCGAAAGCATCTCCAGGTTGTCGGGATAGTAAAAATGAAATGCCCGATCACGGGCCACGGCCAGGCGCATGTGTTCTTCCCGCGCAGGGGTGTTCTGGTCGGGGCGTTCCAGTTGTGGAACGTCCCGGGCCACTTCCAGTATCCGATCGATTTGCAGATGTTGCTCGCAGGCCTCAGCGAAATCATTTGCCAGATCGTCGGGCAGTATGTCTTCACTGGCGGTGACCAATCCGAGGTGGCGGTCGGGTAGATCGGGCAGCGACTGTTTCGGGATTGCCCCCAGCAGGGGCGGACCGTCGATGCTTTCCAGTGCGGAACCGAGCATCCCGGCGTGGCGGTGGGAACCGACCCGGTTGGCGATGGCGCCGGCCACTCCCGGCGATGGCTCAAAGTGGGCGAACCCGCTGATGATCGCCGCGAAACTCCTGGCCAGCCCGCCCGCGTTTGCCAGCAGCAGAACCGGTGCGTCCAGCAGTTGGGCCAGGGCGGCGGTGCTGCCGGCAGACGACTCCGGCGAGGCCCCATCATACATGCCCATCACCCCCTCGATCACCGCCACGTCCGCTTCGGTACTGGTCCGGGTGAAGAGCTGGCGCACGTATTGCTCTCCGCACATCCACGGATCCAGATTGTAACACTCCCGGTCGGCGGCGATACGCAGGTATGTGGGGTCGAGAAAATCGGGCCCGATTTTAAACGGCTGGACGGATAGCCCGCGTCGTCGTAGCGCGCGCACCATTCCCAGAGCGACGGAGGTTTTACCCACGCCGCTTTCGGTTCCCGCTATGACAAGTCTGGGGGCGTTGAACATGTTTTTAGTTTTAGTGGTTATGTACATCCTGATTGTATGCATCAACGAACCATCCATGCAGGGACATCAAAAACTCACAACTCGCAACTCACAACTCACAACCCCATCATCTCAAAAATTCGGTCCGTATCGAGCTTAGCCCGGGTAATTTCCGCCAGGCGGTTGAAGGCCGGGTCCAGATCGTAGGTGGTTTGCTGTTCATTGATAGTCTGCAGTCCACGTCGCTCGCGGAGGCGGTTGATGAACCAGCGACGAAATTCGTCGGCGTCGAAGATGCCGTGCATGTAGGTTCCCCATACCGGTGCATCGGGGGCGGCGGCGCCCAGCATCCGGTTGTCATTGGAACGGGCAATGGGGACCGATTTTTCGGTCTCGGTGTTGCCGTGGTGGATCTCGTATCCATGGATCTCATGGCCCGACGGGAGGTGGAGCCCTTTAACTCGCTGAAGCGTCTTCGTCTCTGCCATGGTTGTTGTGACCGGGAGCAGCCCGAGTCCGTCGATGCTTCCCGCGCTGGATTCAATCTGGTGAGGATCCGCGATCATCCTTCCCAGCATCTGGAAACCGCCACAGAGCCCGATGATCTCGGTCTCCCCGTCCTGGGCCAGCCTGGTGATTGCATCGTCCAGGCCGCTGTCGCGGAGCGAGCGGAGGTCACCGATGACGTTTTTGCTGCCGGGTATGATCAGCGCATCCGGATGACCAACATCATCGCCGGGACGGATGATTCTGACCGACACGTCCGGTTCCATCCGTAGCGCGTCCATGTCGGTGAAATTTGATATGTGGGGCAGGTCAACCAGTGCAACCTCCACCGCCGCATCGTCGTTTTGAGTTTCGTCCATGCGGCCGCTTTTGAACTGCACCGAATCCTCCTCGGGCAGTCCCAGATCCTTCAGGTAGGGAATGGTGCCCAGAACGGGCCGGCCGGTGTGGCCCTGCACGTAATCGAATGCCGGTCCCAGCAGCGACTCATCGCCGCGGAACTTGTTCACGACGAAACCGCCGACCAGTTCGCGTTCCCATTCCGCCATCACCTCCATGCAGCCAACGAACGAGGCGAATACTCCCCCGCGGTCAATATCGCCCACCAGCAGCACGGGTGCCTGCGCGTGATGAGCCATGCGCATGTTCACGATGTCGTGATGTTTGAGATTTATCTCCGCCGGGCTGCCCGCGCCCTCAAGGACGAGTGCATCGTAATTTTCGGACAGCGCCCCGTAGGCCTGTTTGACCTCCTCAAAGGCTGTTGGTTTGTAATCGACGTATTCTTTCACGCCCATGTTGCCGACCGGGTGGCCGTTGACGATCACCTGACAGCCGGTGTCGGAATTGGGTTTGAGAAGCACCGGATTCATACGCACGTCGGTTTCCACGCGGCAGGCCTGGGCCTGCATGGCCTGGGCGCGGCCCATCTCGCATCCGTCGGGGGTGACGAATGAGTTGAGCGACATGTTCTGCGCTTTGAATGGGGCGACGCGTAGACCGTCCTGCAGCAGAATACGGCAGAGGGCGGCGGTCATCACGCTTTTTCCCGCGCTGGAGCTGGTGCCCTGGAACATGACGGCCGGTGTCCGTGATGAACGGGGTCCGGGCACATCCCGGGAGAAAATGTCAGCGAAGGCATTCAAGAGACGTTCATTCTCGGGCCGGTTCCGCACGGCGATTCGCACAAAGCGTTCATCGAGTCCACCAAAGTTGTCGCAGACGCGGATGGCGATTCCATAGTCATGCAGCAGGCGTTTGGCCAGGCGGGGCGCCGACCAGTCCGAATTGTCAATGCGCAGAAGCAGGAAATTGGCCTCTGCCGGATACACAGTGAAAACGTCCAGTTCGGCCAGTCGTTTCCGCAGGTGTTTTCGCTGTTCGTCCACGGTCTCGCGGGTGGTTCGTGAGTATTCGTCAGTCTCATCGGCTTCCAGGGCGCGCTGTCCGACTGCCAGGGCGAAGACGTTGAGGGACCAGGGTGGGATCAGGTCGCGAATGTCGCCGGCCAGTGCGGTGGAGGCGACCAGGTATCCCAGGCGGAGACCGGGCACGGCATAGAATTTCGTCATGGAGCGCAGCACCACGACGTTATCGGGGCGGTGAGGGATGATGCTGGACAATTCACCGGCGAAATCGATGAACGCCTCATCGATGGCGAACAGGGTGTCTGGGTGATTGCGGGCGAGATCGAGAATGGATTCCGGAGGAATGGATCGGCCGGTGGGGTTGTTGGGCTGGCCCAGGAACACCATCTCGTCGCCGTGGAGGTGCTGTTGAATTCGATCAGTCTCCACCCGGAATTGATCATCTTCGTGGAGGGCAATCTCAGTGACCTCCATCCCGGCCGTGTCCGCGGCCCTGGCGTAGTCAACGTAACAGGGAACGGGGATGATCGCCCGGGAGCAACCGGCCGCGCGGCAGAGGGTGAAGATGAGCTGGCTGGTTCCGTTGCCCACGACGATGTTTTCGCCGGGAATGTCATGGTGGGCGGCAATGGCGTCAACGAGCTGCGTGGAATCGGGATCGGGGTAATGGCGTACTTTCTCCACGGTCCGACTGATTGTGGGACGCAGCCACTCGGGCGGGCCGAGGGGGTTGATATTGGCGCTGAAATCGAGGATGTCGTCCTCGTCCAGCCCGGCCGAGTCGGCCAGTTCGCTGATGTTACCGCCGTGTTGTGAGCTCATGAAAGTGACCGATGCAAACGCGCATAAAAAAACCGTCCACCGGGAGGAGGACGGCACGTTGCAGGTCCGTGCTGGACGAATGACCTCCCCTCGGAGGAGCGTTACCGTAACAACACGAAAACGCTATTTTGGTATCCTGGCTCCCGGACGTTGTGGGCCTGCAGCCTTCCCGATCCGTGGGGATCAGTGGCTGTGGGGGCAGGCCGTTAGTCAGAATCAAATCCGGTCACAGTGGCGGGGCCGCGCTGGAGTCGCACCAGCTTCCCAAGAACAATATACAGGCTAACTGACCGGTTGCGGGGTGTCAAAGCATGGGGAGGT
>CAZXYF010000095.1:0-11523 GCA_964644705.1 uncultured candidatus Brocadiaceae bacterium
TTAGATCGACCGCATGATGGCGTTCATAACGTGTCGGGGCTCGGGCCAGTCCTCCCCTGAGTTGGATCGTAGGACGGTCGTGCAGGGTCCGAGAGGACGCCACTGGTGAGGAGAGGTCGGGCCAAAAATGGAAATGGTTGGGCTCTGCAGGGCAGCCGAAAGATGTCCGATGCCACTGTCATTGGTAACGCAGGCCGAGACCGCACTGAGAATGCCAGCGACGTGATCCAAATCCGATTTAACGATAAATTTTAGCGATGGGTATGCATGGCTCACGCGTCGGCACTGCTCTTTGTCCGCTGGCCCCTGTAGGCCGACGGTGTTCACCCCTCTTTGATCGAGTTTTTCTGCAAGATCCGCGTAAAGGCGGGGCGGCCAGCATTTCTCCTTTGACCCGCTTCCAGGATGCAACAGTACTGTCGGGCGGTCGGAGGTGCGCAACCGGTCAATTCGATCCGCGGCCCTCTGTTGGGCGGCGGATGGGGCTTGCAGGGCGGGATGGGGCAGCTCCTGCACCCGGGGCGAATCTTCGGTAACGGCGCTGGCAAGATGGGCCGCCGTATGCGTATTCGGAGACGGTGCAATGGGGTGGATGATGGTGGCGCCGGAGTGAAGCTCCCGAATGTTACTGGCCAGAGGTCCGTCGGGACTGGAGGTATAGATGATAACTCCGTCTGAATCTTCGATAATGGGGGGGAGCACACGACACTGATCGGTGAACAGGCGGGTCATATCGGGCGAACCATATGGAGCAAAGCTCCAATCATGGGGGACGAGCGGAATAATACGCCGGGCCCACGTCGATCCGATTATTTGCATCTCAGCGTCTGGGTTCTCCCGTTGAAGCAAGTGAATGGTTGGCAACAGCAATATACTGTCGCCCAGTGCCCCGCTCCGGACGAATGTTATGCGGGGTGGGGAGATGTTCAATACTGAGCGCAATGAGGAAAGTATTTGGGTCATGGGTATGCTATATTCGAGGAGCGACTGTAATGTTTAGGGCTGCTCCATTCACATCCATGATACACTTAATTGTCGTTGAGGAGAAGTGTGAGCCGGGCGCCGCGGGTTGACAGTTATAGGGGGGGACTTTATCTTACTCCTAAGGAACCCATGCATTTTAGGGAGTCCAATTATGTGGCGTATTCTGAAACAAATATGGGGCGTTGTGCGCAGGTTTTATCTTGTGCATGCACGGCCAGAATATGTTAAAGAGCAGATGGAAAAAAGGCGCGGTGACTGTCGTCGGTGCGGGGATTGTTGTCTTCTTGTGATGCGCTGCCCGTTTTTGAAAGATGAGAATGAATGCAGTATTTATGAGAAACGCTCCAAGCAGTGTCGGATGTTTCCCATCGACGAGCGTGATTTGGAGGACTGTCCGACCTGTGCATTCCGTTTTGAGGAACAACCTGAACCGGACGTCTCGAATGCGGACGAGGACAAGGAAACAAAATGCCCCGCTGGTCTGAACTGAATGATCGAATTGTATCTGGAGAGTTTTTACAATGTTCGGCAAATCCAAGCATTTATTGAAAGCACATGTCGGTATGAATGACGGGTTATCTATGCGGCTTTGTGCTACAGGTCTGACTGTTGTGACGGGACTATGTGTGCTGTTTTTCACGGGATGCGGGGAAGGCGGTGGTATCAAACCTCTGCTGGATCAGCTGGATGCCCCGCAGGCCAGTGAGCGGCAGAAAGCCGTCGATGAAATCAAACGGGTCGGGTCTGAGGCCGTGCCGGAGGTAACGGAGGTGTTTCGGAACGCACCCAATAGTGAAATTGGAGTTCGCCAGGTGGAGAGCACGGTTAAAATCCTGACGGATACGGGGAAACTGGAATCGATGCAGATTCTGGCCGAGCGGCTGGATGACCCGAACAAGAGAATTCGACATGAAGTTGTTAAAGGCATTGCGAAATTGGGTCAGACCCGCAAAAAGACGGGGGTCAGATTGTTGAAGAAAGTTATGGATGACCCATATGCTCCGATTGTCCAGACGGCAGCGCGCGGCCTCGAAAAGATGAATTTCCCGAATGCAACCCGTGTGCTGGAAGATGTTTTTGATAAAAAAACCGGTCTTGCTTCGGTGTATGCCGCCAGTAATTTATACAAGGTGGATCAGCGCGATGCAGCCGCAAAATATCTGCTGGTAAAGGCCGGTTCCAATGATGAAAGGATTCGCGAAGCGGCCGTAGAGGCGGCGACGACGCTCGGAACGGAGCGGTCCGTGGGGAAACAGTTCGTTGAATTTACCGTCCGGTATGCGATGAATAACCCCGACGAGTCTCAGGTGACATCGGTGTTGAGCAATATCCGCGATGCCTATTTTGAGGAGTTGAAGAGAACTCTGCCCCCGCAGCGCATCAGGTCCATAATTGGGATATTGGGGACCATAGCGGACAAGCGTAGCGTGAGCAGGCTTGTCGAATTGTTTCGTAATACCGACAGGACGGTGGCGGCGCGTATTGCTGCTGCCGACGCGCTGGGGCAGGCCGGGATTTCGAACCGCCCGGCATCGGGCTCGGTTACCAGGAAGAAAATCGTAAATGTGCTGAGCGGCATGTTAGAGGATGATGTTGATTCGCGTGTTGGTATCGCTGCGTCTATCTCCCTTGCGCTTTTGCGGCAGGAAGTGGGGGTGACCTATCTTCTTGAGAAATTGCAGAATCTGGAGGAAACCGAGGATAAAGCCGCGAGCGAGGATAATGGGGAGGCGCGGACTTACGCCACAGAATCTGAAGACATCACGGAGTTGCGCTGCCGTGCTCAAAAGGCTCTGACGGCCTCGGGAGATTTCGTGGTCCCGTATCTTCTCAGCGAACTCAAGCAGGGTAATACCGGGCGCATACTGGCCTGGGCGGCCATGCATACTCTGGGGGACCTTCGGGTTCGAAAAGCGGTGCCGTACATGAGTGAGATGCTTACTGAAACACAAACCGCTGACCAGGTGATCTCGCAGCCTGATGATCCACCGGCCGTGACGAAGGTGCAGACCAAAGCCGGAGTGGTGGAGGTCTCAACCACCCGTGCGGCTGTCCTGGGCGACATATTTGGGGATCAAAAAGTTGTGCCCGCCCGGGCTCTGTCTGTACGAATGGCGGCTGCTCGGGCTCTGGGGCGCGTTGGTGGGGAAAATGCTGTGCGCGCGCTGGAGGAAGGGGAGCGAACGCATCAGAAGGCTAGAAAGGCAGTTGGGGAATACATACGTGAACGTGGATATAGTTCCCTGCTGCCCGCAGATATAACCGTTGGGGGCGATAAACAGAAAGCCCTGAATCAGCTGGAGAACGTTACTAAGAGAATTCATGGGGACATGGGGAAAGTCTTGTTCTACATCCGGCAGGGGAAGAGACAATTGGCCGCCGCCGAGTGAGGTTTTTCAGCGAAAGCGGAAGCTCGTATCTCAGGCGTTGGTATCATCTCCGGGGGAAGCGATATGGTCATTGATCTCATCGGGTGGGACCACCGGGTCGTAACCTCCCTCACAAAAGGGGTTGCAACGCATAATCCGCCATATTCCCATATATAATCCGATAATGGGGCCTTTGCGGCGAAGTGCCTCGATCATATACTGACTGCAACTGGGATAGAAGCGACACGTGCGGGGTAAAAGAGGGGACACCAGGGTTTGGTAGAGACGGACCACTCCTATGAACGCCCATTCCAGGGGCTTACCGACCAGTCGGAGCATTCTACAGGTGGAGGAAAGAAATGTCCGCGATTCACCTGATTTGTTGTCGGGAGATAAGGACATGACCGTGACAAAAACAGTATTTCATGAAATCCGGGCTGCTATCGACGGGAAAGCATCCATGTGGTTAGCAACGGGCGGCCTCGAGTTTTTCGATAAGCTGCATAAACGCCTCCTCAACTTTCTCCGCATCTTCCGGCGGGGAATTCCATTCCACGCCTATGACCAGGTCATACGCATCGGGCAGTGTGTGGCGATGGAGCCGGAAAGCCTCCCGGATGGCCCGTTTCCATCGGTTCCGCACATATGCTGGCCCCACTCGCAGGCCAATACTGAGGCCGAGCCGGCTGCGTTTTCCGGGCGGCTCATGTTCCACGACCTGGTCAGGACGTCTCCACGCTCTGACATAAAGGGGGGAGACTACTAATTTTCGCCCATACTTATATACCCGTTGAAAATCTTTTTGGGTGAGTAGCCGGGCCTGGCGGGGAAAGGCATAATTCATTTCTCTATATGCCCACGAAATCCATCCGAGTAATGCATCTGCACCGCTTCCGATTTATCGGGTTTCTTACGCGTCATAAGCAGGCATTCAACGTCATCCATAGAGTTTATGAGATTCAGGGCGTGGTCCGGGTCCATTATGCTCAGGGCTGTGGCGAGGGCATCCGCCGTGATGGCCTCGGGGGCTATCACCGTGGCGGACGGAACCGTCCGTGCCGGACGGCCGGTGCGCGGATCGATGATGTGACTGAAGCGGCGGTCACCGATATGAAAATAACGCACGTAATCCCCGCTGGTGGCCACGGCAGCGTCTTCCAGCCGTAACATGATAGGTTCGTGGGTGCCCGGCCGCGGGTCCCGCACTTTTATTCGCCATTTCTGGCCATCCGAGCGCCGCCCGATGACGCGCATATCGCCGCCTATATCCACCAGAGCGCTGTCAACGCCCGCTTTTTTCAGCCGATGCGCCGCCTCGTCCACCGCAAATCCCTTTGCGATTCCTCCGAGATCCAGTTCCATCCCCTGGACGGCCAGTTGTGCACTGTTGTCCGAGAGAATAAGGTTGTCGCTGCTAATCCGTCGCAGGACGTTTGTGATTTTCCTCTTTGATGGGAGCTTACCGTTTTGGGCGGCCCGTTGCCACAGCGTGCGCAGTGGAGCATAGGTTATGTCGAAAGCTCCGTTGGTCAAGCGGTAGAAGTCTTTTGACGCTCGGAGCACATGCAACGTTTTTCCATCTACTTTGACGGGGCCCTCCTCCCCCTTAGCGTTGATGCGGCTGATGTCGCTGTCATCCCGATAAGTGCTCATCAGACGGGTAACGCGCGTTATGCGGGAGACGGCCCTGGATATCATCTGCCGGGCGGAGGCTTTGGTGTCGGCGGTTACCATAATACCCGCATCCGTGCTCATCACGGAAAACTGACAGACGTATCGCCCGTCGTGCGCCGGGTCACGGCGTATATTCAGCGTGGGTTCGTTCTTACTGCAGGAGAGGAGCAGTAAACAGGCAAGGACGGCCATGACGACATGTTTCAGAGTGTGAGTCATTTGGTGGTGGCCGCAATTGGCTCTGTCTGACCTCCCATCGATTTGATGACTCCGGTCAGGTTCTCCGGGACCTTCACGTGGAAATATGCGTGGTCTCCTTCGTAGTTTCGCTCCATCACCACACCGTTTTCGTAGAGGAATGAGAAGAGACGGCCGTTGCCCACTCCTGTTTCGACCGACAGTTCAACATAGGAATCATCGAGGAAATCCTGAACCTCCCCGGCCAGGGCGTCGCATCCATCGCCGTGGAGTGCGCTTGTGGTCAGGCAATGATCACATTTCTGGCGCAGTAGCGGCAGGCGGGAGGAATCGTCCAGTTTGTCGGTTTTGTTCAGTATAAGCCACATTGGCAGGTCCCCGCATCCGATTTCATCCAGCACTTCATTGACCGAGTCAATCTGGTCTTCTGCCGTCGGAGCGGAGGCATCACAGACATGCAGAAGAAGGTCGGCCGTGCGGGCCTCTTCCAGGGTGGCTCGAAATGAAGATACCAGGTGGGGAGGTAGTTTGCGGATGAATCCGACCGTATCGCTGAGCATGACGCTGCGTCCATCCGGCAGTTCCCATTGACGGGTTCGGGTATCAAGAGTTTCAAAAAGCTGATCTTCGGTGGAGACGTCCGCCTCGGTCAACGTATTCATGAGGGTCGATTTGCCCGCGTTTGTATACCCGACCAGAGCGACAGTGGTGAATCGGTCAGCGCGATCATGGGCCTCCTGTTCATGCCGTTTTTCAATTTGTTCTAACTCATCTTTGAGGTCCGATATCCGTTTTTGCACCAGTCGTCGGTCAACCTCCAGCTGCTTTTCCCCCGGGCCGCGCACCCCGATTCCACCGCCGATCGTTCCGCCGGCCAAACGGTCAAGGTGGGTCCACATTTTCTTCAACCGGGGGAACGCGTATTCCAGTTGGGCGAGCTCAACCTGGAGTTTGGCCTGCTGGGTTTTCGCATGCTGGGCAAAGATGTCCAGTATCAACTCACTTCGGTCCACGACCTTAGTATCAAGGTGACCCTCCAGGTGCTTGACCTGGGCTGGTTTTAAATCATCATCGCAAATGACAATTTCAATATCGTGCGCCTTGCAAAGCCGGGCGACCTCTTCGACTTTACCGCTGCCCATATACGATCGTGGATCCGGGTTCTGTCTGGTCTGGCGCACCTCCTCCACAACGTTGGCATGGGCTGTGTGAGCGAGGTCACGGAGTTCGTCCATCGCGGTATCGGCCAGGTCTCGCTGGGTGTTGTTATACACCTGGATCAGAATGGCACGTTCGGCCTGAACTGTAAGGTCTGTACGCTTAAGATCAACCATATAGCTTCGGTAAATCCCCCGAGAGGAAAACTCAAGTGAAGATACCCATCCAATCGCGCGTCTCGCATCTAATGGGACACATATATCATTATAAATGACTGGGAGCAGAGAAGCCACTTCTTATTCTTTTATCACCCTTCGGCGGCGGGTGTCTAACGCCACTTTTCAAGCGGTCCGACTTCGTGCTACCATACAGATAAGTGCCTGTAGCTGACCTCGGGTTTGGTCCCGTCAGGCGGGTGTGGGGGCTCAGTTTGTTTCTTGCCGACAGCGCCGCGTACAGATCGTTATCGTGGCCATTTCCATGGGAGCGGGTATGGGTTCACGTAAAACCACTATATTGATGAGCGGCCTTGTTGGGATCCTGCTCTGCGGATTTGTTGCGTATAAAGTGGTGCAGGCTCCTGAGTGGACCGTATTGACGGGGGACGCAGAGGCTCGCCAACGTATATGCATGAGTGTGTATCAAAAGTCTGCCCCACGCGCGAGGTGGTGTCTGAAGCATTTACTGCATGACGAGACTCCGGAAGTTCGGCTCAGTGCGATAACGGCCCTGCAACTGCGGCCGGATCTGCACGAGGCCTTCACCGATCGCATTCGCGAGCTGGCTGAGGCGGAGAATCTGCATGTTCGGGGGCGCGCTCTGGAGTTCATACTGGAAAATCGGGTCTTTGATACGAGGGAATGGCTGCCCAGAATTCGGAAGCAGCTGTCTGGTGCTTCTTTTCGACGACGCAATCCGTCCCTTCTCTCCCTGTACCTCTCCCATCAGGCTCAACGGGGTAAAGATGGCCTGATCCCATGGGTGCTCCGACAACTGGAGAAAAACGCCGAATCGGCCGGTACGTATGGTGTCCTGTTGAACCATCGGGAGTTGCTTCGTCCCCATCGACAAACGTTCATTACAATGCTGGGCGAGGAAGAGGGTCCGGCGCGTGATTTCGCCCTTGAGGCTCTTACCGTCATTGACGGCCAGATGCGCGGAACGCGGCCGTCGGATTGGTCGCGCGATCTCGTTCCGTTGTCCGATGATGCGTCCGAGTCTCTGCAGCCCCGTGAAACATTTTTTCTCGAGGCCGAATGGGCTCACAGGGTGACTCCAAATTTCCAAATCGATACCGTAAAGGGCCGGAAATGCCTCTCCCTGGGAGAAGGAGCTGGGGGGAAAAGTTTCTGGCGTGATACAAATCACTATACGGTTGACATTGGGACATTCGACATACGCTTCAACCTCGCCAGAAGTGGTCACTACGATGTCTGGTTTTTGTCATGGTTCTCCGACAAGTGCGGAAACAACTCCATATTTGAACTGGATGGTCGGCTGCTCACGTCGAACAGGCATCGCATGGGACATCGGGACAGGACCGATCCACTGAAAAAATGGCACTGGTCCCGCATTCTCGTTAATGAAAAGATGTCGGAAGGGACGCACACTCTGACGGTTACAGCCGCCGATGACGGACTGTATTACGATAAAGTCGTGATAATCCCGGTGGGGAAGGATTTTGAGGGGGAAAATCCCCCGCCGGCGACGCCCCTTTACAGCGAGGAAATTCCGACGAGGATGAGCATAACTGCCGAGAGCCAGTCGCAGGTGCCCGGAACGGATCAGAAGCTGACCGTGTGGGTTCGCCGAAATTCCGGGCGGATCGCGGGGGGAACAGTGGAACTGGATGTGCAACCACCCTTCAACGTCCGGGGAACCGCGCGGCAGCATGTCACGTTTGAGGATGATGACCCGCTTGTCAGTGTCCCGTTCACGGTACAGTTGGCGGCAGGGGCCAGAAGTGGGGAAACGGAGGTGGACGCCCGATTCTCGATCAATGGAGAACAGTATGCCACCGATGATATTATACTCGGGACCCGGTATGACTGGCTGACGACGGGGCCGCTTCCGCCGGATTCCACAGAGTGCCGGTCCCTTTTGAAGAGCGGGACGAAGAAGCGGGTGGAGACAGAATGGAAACCGTTCCCCGAAAACGGGTATGACCGCTACCGAAGACTGAATTTTGAAGACGCCTACGGGGAACAGTCGCACAAATATATCTTCCTTTACACCGAAATCGATGTTGATAAAACCGGTAATTATAAATCATATTTGACGCTGGATGATCGCGGCTGGATCTGGATAGACGGCAGAAAAGTGGCGGGACGCGATAAGAATCGTGTGGGAGAAGGCCATCTGATGATTGACAAAATCCATCTTACAAAGGGGCGTCATCAGGTGTTTGTCCGTCTCTACCAGCAAAAAGGGATTGACCCCACCGGGGAAAAAGCTGGAAGAGTTTCGCCCAATCACTGGGTGTTTAAATGGCTACTCCGACCCTCGAAGCATCAGCCTTCCCCGCATATCCACCGTGTCCCCCTTCGCGATCAGTGACTGAATGACGGGAACATGAGCGTGTTTGTGATTCGGAGATTGCGATATATCAGAACGGATTGATGCTGACGATTTCGTTTTGATGTCGTATGATATAGTAATGATTTGAGAGCATCTGACGTCTCTACCGTGACAAACACTGTTCTGGCCCGAGTTGAAGGGGCGGTTGCATGAAACGATTCACCAAAAGCATCCCATGCCTCTTTTTGATCATGGCCCTGTGTGTCATGCCGTCCTTCGGCAGTGAACCTCCAGAAACCTTATCCATCGCGACGGGAGAATGGGCGCCATGGACGGGTAAAAAACTTCCCCGGTATGGGTTTGTGAACGACGTTGTGCGGCGAGCGTTCGCCACTCAGGGGTACGATGTGGAGTTTCGTTTTTTGCCCTGGTCACGGGCCTACATGATGATGGAGGAGTGTGAGTTTGCTGCGGCCTCCTATGCCTATCCAAGCAGTGAACGGGAAGAAAAAGCTCTGTATAGTGATCCCGTGACGCAGGAGGAGATCGTGTTTTTCTCCCCTAAACCGTTTGATTGGGAGAAACTAACGGATCTGGAGGATCATCGGATTGGAATAACACTGGGGAATTCCTACACCGATGAATTCCGTGAGATGATCAACTCGGAGAAACTGACGGGAGATCCTCATGCGCGGGATTTACTGGGGTTCAGGAAGCTGCTTGCTCATCGGATTGATATTTTCCCCTGCTCCAGAATGCGGGGGCGCACCATTTTGGGGGAGCATTTTACCCGTGAACAAAGGAAAAGTATTCACGTAAATCCAAAGCCGCTGGGGACGGTGACCGGTCACCTGCTGTTCCCCAAAGCCAGCGAGAGGTCGGAAGATCTGAGGGTGGCTTTCAATGAGGGCCTGTCGAGGATTAAAAATAGAGGTGTGTATAGTGAGTTGTTGGAGCGGCTGGGAGAGGGGGAATATGATGAAAAACAGGAGAAAGAATAAATTGTCGTCCCATTTGGGCTCTGGGAGAAGACATTAATGAGAAAGGGGCGGTTGTGAAATACTTTCAGCGGACGGTATCCCGGGATCTGATACTGTGGCTTACGCTCGCCGTTGTGGCGGCTGCCGCGGTTCTGGCAGGCGGTTATTACTACCAATCCACAATCCGTTCGGAAATGCGGCTCACTGCCCATGCCACGGAGACGATGGACAACCTGTCCAATGTGCTGACCGGCCGGGCCTGGAACCTGGATAAGAGAGGTATCCGGCGGGTGGCCAGGGCTTATCTGGGATCGTCGCATGTCGCCGGTCTCCGAGTGCAGTTGCAATATGATGATCGGACCGAGACGGTCTTTGAATCATGGCCCAGAAATGCCGGACAGATGATGGGCAGAAAGCGGGCGATTACCAGGAATGGCAATGTGCTGGGCTCCGTCGAAGTCCTTTTTGGCCGGCCAGCTTTTGGTCAAATGCGGGCAACGGCCCTTTTTGTCATGGCCGGGATTACTCTGGCGGCGGTGATTGTGATTATCCTCGGCACCTCGGTGGTTATGCATTTTGTGCTCAGAAGCCCCCTGAAGGATTTAACCAGTGGTATCCAGAAAATCGCGGAGGGGGACTATGAGACATCCCTGGAACCCGTTCCACAGCAGGACATCAATGAAATCGTTGGGCATGTAAACAGGATGCGTGAGCAGATAGCTTCCCGCACAAGTCGATTGCAGGAGGAAATAAAAAAGCGTGAGGAGACGGAGGAAGAACTGAAAAAACACAGGGATCACCTGGAGGATCTGGTGGAGGAAAGGACGGCCCAGCTCAGGGAAACCAATGCAGAATTGAAACGGTCCAATAAGGAGCTTGAACAGTTTGCATACGCCGCCTCTCACGATTTGAAAGAACCTCTTCGGAAAGTGACCGGTTTCGGCGAACGAATGGAAAAACATTGCGGGGACCGACTCGGGGAGAAGGGCAAAGATTATCTGGAGCGAATGACGAATGCCGCGGGTCGGATGAGCGACCTGATTGACGATCTGCTAACGTTGTCCCGGGTCAGCACCAAAGGAGAGCCCTTTCAAAGAGTCGATCTTGAGGATGTTATCGGCAATGTTCTTTCGGATATGCAGATTTGTATTCAGGAGACGGATGCTGAAATTGAGGTGGGGGACCTGCCGGATCTCGAGGCGGACCCAACGCAGATGCGTCAGCTCTTTCAAAACCTGATAGGGAATGCAATAAAATTCCGCAAAGAGGATGTGCCCCCTGCAGTCAGAATCGAGGGAGAGATCGTTCAGGAGGGGGACAATGAGGAGTGCTGTCGTATTACCGTGGAAGACAACGGGATAGGATTCGATGAACAGTACCTGGACAAGGTGTTTACCATCTTCCAGCGGTTGCACGCCCGCAGTGAATACAGGGGGTCGGGGATGGGTCTTGCGCTCTGTGATAGAATCGTGAAACGGCACGGGGGATCGATCACTGCAGAAAGCGAGCGGGGGAAGGGGGCCAATTTCATAGTGACCCTTCCCCGGGAACATGCTGAAATGGACGATGAAGCTGATTTGCAGGGGGAGTAAGGCGCCCCCAAAAATTGGCGGGTGCTATCACGGTGCTTGCCGCGGTTTTTC
>CAZXYF010000096.1:0-11442 GCA_964644705.1 uncultured candidatus Brocadiaceae bacterium
GAGGGGCGTCTCAAACCATAGCCCGTGGCGATACGGATCTGGATTTGAACGGCTGATTTGTGGCTGGCCTTGTCGGCCTGTATCGGCTTATCTCTACTGGATAGGCCTGCTTCGGCCTCCGCGTTAGCCACAAATTCGCTCGCTCTCGGTCCGACGCCCGTATTCTCAAACAGAGCCTAACAGCGCGTGCAGTGCGTCGAAATTGTGGTCACGATCTAACCTCAGTCTCAAGCATATTTTGCGGCGTATTATGATGTTCCGTCCGGGACCGCGCCATTGACCTGAAAGAGTGTCTGTGTATTATAGTGATTTCAGGTATGTAAGTGATGGCACGAAGCCGATTTGTCTGAGACGTTAGCGCACGTGGCGAGTAAATATTCGGTAAGATGCGTAGCAGGGCGTTTCGCAACACAGTGCTTGTAGTCTGTGAAGCCCTGGTGGGCATTGGCCGAGGGAATAGATGATACAATATTGCACCTTTGAATGAGGAGATGACGACTGATGGAAGAAGTGCAGGAAAAAACGATCAATACGATTCGAACGCTGGCGATGGACATGGTGGAGGAAGCGGATTCTGGACATCCCGGGACGGCGATGGCGCTGGCACCCACTGCCTACGCTCTGTGGGCCGAAACGATGAAATACAATCCGGATAATCCGGACTGGTTCAACCGTGACCGATTTGTCCTATCGGCGGGGCATGCGAGCGTGCTTCAATATGCTGCACTCAATCTGACTGGATATGATATCCCCGTGGAGGATCTGAAAAATTTCCGGCAGTGGGGGAGCAAAACGCCCGGTCATCCCGAACATCATCTTCCGGGAGTGGAAACAACCACCGGTCCGCTGGGACAGGGACTGATGAATTCGGTGGGGATGGCGATGGCGGAAGCGCATCTGGCGGCGCGTTTTAATCGGCCCGGACACGAGATCGTGGATCACCACACATATGCCATCTGCAGCGATGGTGACATGATGGAGGGAGCCTCCCATGAAGCGGCCTCTCTGGCCGGACGGCTCGGTCTCGGCAAACTCGTGTGGATCTATGACGACAACCACATCACCATCGAAGGTTCCACAGAAATAAGCTACGACGATGATATTGAAAAACGCTTCGAGGGGTACAACTGGGATGTGAATGATCTGGGCGAGGCGGCCAACGATCTGGATGCTCTGACCGGAGCCCTGCAGGATGCCGAAGCGGAGAAGGACCGACCCACCCTGATTGTGGTACGATCGCATATTGGATTCGGTGCTCCGAATCTGCAGGATACCAGCACAGTGCACGGGTCACCGCTGGGTGAGGAGGAGATCCGCCTGACGAAATCAAACTACGGGTGGGATCCCGACAGGAAATTCCATATTCCCACCGAGGTGCGCGAGCACATGACGGAGGGGGCTCGTGAACGCGGAGCAAAACTGGAAGAACAGTGGAACGAAGAGTTTGAGGCTTATGCTGAACAATATCCTGACCTCGCGGACGAATTCCAGGCGGCTCTGGCCGGAGAACTGCCCGAAGATTGGGACGCGGAGCTGCCCCAGTGGAAACCCGAGGACGGGGCGATGGCGACGCGGAAGGCGGGGGGTAACGCTCTGCGTGGTCTGGCATCGCGCGTGGAGACTCTTTTCGGTGGCAGCGCGGATCTCGCGCCATCGACCAAGACGCTGCTGGAGGACACCGGCTATTTCCAGAAAGGTGGATATGAGAACCGGAACATCGCCTTTGGCATCCGGGAACTGGGCATGTGCGGGGCGCTGTCCGGCATGGCCCTCCACGGTGGGGTGCGCCCGTATGGCGCAACGTTCTTTGTTTTCACCGATTATGCCCGACCTTCAATTCGACTGGCGGCGATGATGGAGTTGCCCGTGATTTACCACATGACTCACGACTCGATTGGAATCGGTGAGGATGGACCGACGCATCAACCGATCGAGCATCTGGCATCACTTCGGGCCATGCCCGGATTGTGCGTGATCCGACCGGCTGATCCGAACGAGGCCGCCCAGGCCTGGCGTGTGGCGGTCGAGCGTGACTGTGGGCCGACCATGATGGTGCTGACCCGACAAAAACTGGACGTTCTGGATCGCTCAGAGCTCGCGCCCGCCGAAGAGCTGGAACGCGGCGCATACGTAATCGCGGAGGAAAACGGTGATACCCCCGATATCATCCTGATTGGCACCGGAAGCGAAGTGCCGATCCTGCTGGATGCCCGGGACGTGCTCGCCGAGAAGGACGTTGACGCGCGCGTCGTCAGTTTCCCGAGCTGGGAGCTGTTTGAGGAACAATCGGAGGACTATCAGAACAGCGTTCTTCCGCCGGAAATCGACGCCCGTCTGGCAATGGAGACGGCTTCGACGCAGGGCTGGGAACAATGGGTCGGTGAGGACGGTGCGGTTATTGGGATCGATCACTTTGGCGCGAGTGCGCCCGGTGACGAGACCTTCCAGCACTTTGGTTTCACCGTCGATAACGCTGTAAAAAAGGCTCTGGCGCTTCTCGAACGATAAAATAGGTGGATGGTGTTCATCATCGGCCTGACATGAAGGAGACGAACATGCAGTTTGGTATTGCAGCCGATCATGCCGGATATGAGCTCAAAGGTAAGCTTCTTGAGCGTATGAAAGCGCACGGGTACCGGGTCAAAGATTTTGGTGCCTGCTCATACGACAAGAAAGACGATTATCCAGATGTTCTGATGCCCCTCGCCCGTGCCGTGGCCAGCGGCGATGTTGACCGCGGTATCGTGATCTGCGGGAGTGGTGTAGGAGCGTGCGTCGCTTCGAACAAAGTTCGTGGCGTGCGTGCGTGCCTGGTTATGGATACCTACACCGCGCGTCAGGGCGTGAAACACGCAAACCTCAATATGTTATGTTTGGGGGGACGTGTGATTGGGATCGAGTTGGCCTGGGAAGCGGTCAAGGTTTTTCTCGATGCTGAATTTAGCGCGGAGGAACGTCACTGTCGACGCGTCAACAAGGTGGGGGATCTGGAAGATAATTTCGGGCAGCTGGAGGAGGCACCGACAGGTGTTGTCGGTGGTGAAACATGTTCGGATACTGATAGTTCCACGTAAACGTGCAGGTTGGCTATACCTTCGAACCGGATGGGAGACGCGTCCTCATGAAAAAAAGCGAACTGATGGATGTTTACTACCGTCTGAAGCTGGCACGGCAGTTTGAACTCCGCGCGGCTGAGGAGTATTTCAACGGTAACATCGCGGGATTCTGTCATCTGTATGCGGGAGAGGAGGCCGTCGCTCTGGGAGCTCTGTGGGGTTTGCGGGATGAGGACTATGTGATTGGGTCCTATCGCGACCACGGCTACTACATCCTGCGCGGTGGTGATCCAAAACGGGTTATGGCGGAACTGTTCGGGCACTCCGATGGGTGCTGCAAGGGGAAGGGTGGATCTATGCACCTCTACAATCCCGACATCAATTTCCTGGGAGGATACGCCATCGTGGCGGGTATGTGTCCGATCGCGGTTGGCCTGGGGAAATCGATCGTCAACAAGGAGGAAGATCGAATTGTCGTGTGCGCGTTCGGAGATGGTGCCACGAATCAGGGCGTGTATCACGAAGCTCTGAACATGGGGAGTTTATACGACCTGCCCATCGTGTGGGTGTGCGAGAACAACCATTACGCAATCGGGACCAGCGTGAACCGGTCGAGCGCGGAGGAAAATCTCGCGAAAAAAGCCGGTGAGGCCTACAACATGCCCTCGCATGTGGTGGATGGAATGGATTTTTTCAAGATGCAGTCGGTCATGGACCGGGCCATGGAGCGAGCACGAAACGGTGATGGCCCCACCTTCATCGAAGCCAATTGTTACCGCTACCGTGGCCATTCGATGTCCGATCCGGACACCTACCGGGACGAAAAGGAAAAAGAATACTGGAAGGAGCGAGATCCCATTCCGCGTATCAAAAAGACGATCCAGTATGATTTTGAGGTGCCCGAAGATGAGTTCGACGAGGTGGATGAGAGGGTTAAAGAAGAGCTGGACGAAGCCGTGGAGTTCGCCAGGTCGGGCGAGGAGCTCCCACCGGAACGGCTCCACGAGGACCTGTATATTGAATCGGAAAAATGATCGGTCCGCCCGGTGATTGCGCCCCCATGCGTCCGGTGGGCCGTGCGTTCCGAATGCGCATGGATCGCTGTTGACGCGCTGGTGGGCAGGCCGTTTTTTGGTCCGTGTGAGCGCAGTTGCCACAGTGCTGCGCCTGTTGCGACACTTGCATTGAACGAGGGAATGAAAGGTCAACCATGGCGGAAATTAGCTACAGAAAAGCGCTGAATCAGGCTTATCGTGAAGAAATGGAACGTGATGAAAACGTCGTTACTTTCGGGGAAGACGTCGCGGAATACGGCGGATCCTTCAAAGTGACTAAAGGTCTGCTGGAGGAGTTCGGCGAGGACCGCGTGTTTGATACCCCCATTTCGGAAGCGGCGATCGTGGGAACCGGCACGGGACTGGCCATGGGTGATATGCGCCCGGTGGTCGAACTGATGACGGTCAATTTCGCTTACGTTGCCATGGACCAGATATGTAATCATCTGGCTTTGATGCGATATATGTTCGGGGGGCAGGTGGAGCTGCCGGTGGTTGTGAGGATGCCCGGTGGTGGCGGCAACCAGCTGGGATCTCAGCATTCCCACAGTCTTGAGGCCCACTTTATCCACACGCCCGGTCTGAAAGTGGTCTATCCGGCCACGCCCGCCGATGCCAAATCGCTTCTCAAAGCCGCTATCCGCGATGATAACCCCATTGTGTTCCTGGAACACGAAGGACTCTACAATCTTGAAGGCGAGGTGCCGGAAGATCCTGAACCCGCCGCAATCGGCCGGGCGGAAGTGCGGCGCGAGGGCGAGGACGTCACGCTTGTGGGATACGGGAAGATGTTTCACATGGCGATGCAGGCAGCCGAACAACTTGCCGATGAGGGTATCGAGGCAGAAGTGATTGATTTGCGGACACTCCGACCGTGGGACAAAGACACGGTGATGAATTCAGTGTCCAAAACGCATCACGCTGTCACTGTGGAGGAATGTCCCCCGGTATCCGGCGTGGCGGCTGAACTGACCACAAACATCTATGAACTGGCATTTGATGACCTCGATGCGCCCGTTGAACGGGTCTCCGGCGAGGATGTGCCGCTGCCTTACGCGCAGGAACTTGAGCAAAGCTGCATCCCGGGACCGGGCGATGTGGTGGAGGCGGCGAAAAAAACGCTCGCGCTGGATTAACATTCCTGTGCACAATTTCTCCTCGGATTCGATTCTCCGCGTATCCTTGAAAGGAAAGCCAAAATGTATGAAGTGAAAATGCCACGCCTTTCCGACAGCATGGAAGTTGGACAGATAATCGAGTGGAAAGTCGAGGAAGGGGATGAGGTTGAACAGGGCCAGAACCTGGCCGACGTCGAATCCGACAAAGCGGTGATGGAACTGGAGTGTTTTCACGACGGCACAATTGCTGACATCGCGTACGGGGACGGGGCCGAAGTCGAAGTGGGAGAAGTGATTGCCCACATTGCCGAACCGGGCGAGCAGATTGAAGGAGCCCCCGAGGAGTCCGGGGAACCGGACGAGGAGGAAGAGGCCGGGCAAGAGGAGGAAGCTCCGGAGGAGAAAAAAGAGGAGGAAGAAAAAGAAACTTCTGGAGGGGAAGAAGAACCTGAAGCAGAAAGGGAAGAGGAGGTGGCTCCTGAGGCGGAGGAAGAAACAGAACCCGCTCCTGCGGAGATCGCCGAAGAGCAAGAACGCGTGAAAATCTCCCCGTACGCACGTAAACTTGCCGAGCAGGAGGACGTCGATTATGCCCAGCTGGAGGGCTCCGGTCCGGAGGGACGCATCATTGCACGGGATATCAAAGCTGAGATGGGAGAAGAATCGTCTGTCTCCGAGGAAACGACCGAAGATGAACAGGCGGCTGAGGAAACGAAGAAGAGCGCCGACCGGTCGGACGAGGAGTTGTTCAAAGTGGAGCTGGAAGGGGGCGAGGCGGAAGTGGAGGATGCCCCATTCCGCATGAAAACCCAGGCGCGTTACGTCACCGCAGCCAAGCACGTCGTCCCGCATTTCTACGTGACGAGGAGCGTGGAAGTGAGTGCTCTTATGGAGCGACAGCAGGAACTGAAGGATGAGTTCGGTGCCTCGTTGACCCATGTTATCATGCTTGCCTGCGCGGAGACTCTGGCCGAACATCCAGACCTCAACCGCAGCTACGAGGATGGTAAGATTATCGACTGGAACGACATCAACCTCGGGCTGGCGGTGGATACCGAGGATGGCCTGACGGTGGCGGTGCTGAAGGAGGCGGGTGAATTGCGGATCGAGGATGTCGCCGAACGCACTTCCGCGCTGGTGGAAAAAGCGAGAAACAACAAACTCAGCGCCGACGAGCGGAAACATCCCACCTTTGTGATCACCAATCTTGGCATGTTCGATGTGGAAGAGTTTCAGGCAATCTTAAATCCCCCGGCTGCCGTGACCGTCGCTGTTTCGTCGGCTCTTCCGAAACCCGTCGTTCAGGACGGTGAGGTTACGGCCGGGACGGTGATGAAACTAACCCTTTCGTGTGATCATCGGATCGTGGAGGGGGCGGCTGCCGGCCGCTTTCTCAGTGCTCTCCGGTCGCGACTCGAAGATCCGGATTCTTTCCTTCCATCTCCATGAAATACGAACAGGACATCAGCGTCGATTTCCAGTATCCGGTCATTTTCACCCGATCGGTATTTGCCCCATCAAACCCCGTGCTGACCGACGTGCTTCCTTCCGGCACCTCGAAGATGGTGTTTTACGCCGATTCCGGACTGATTGATAAGTGGCCGGACCTGCCGGAGATGATCGAGCGATGGGCTGAAAAACACGCCGATCAAGTAGATATGCCGGCGCCATGCCAGATCGTCCGCGGAGGGGAGGAGATCAAGAATGACCTGGACATCCTGGATACGGTTGGCCAGCTCTGTGCGGATCTCGGTCTGGATCGACACAGCTACATCGGGATCGCGGGCGGGGGAGCGGTGCTCGATGCGGTCGGGTTTGCCGCCGCGTCGGTGCACAGGGGTATCCGCCAGGTTCGGTTTCCCACCACAACGATGTCGCAGGGCGATTCGGGGGTGGGGGTCAAAAACGGCGTGAACCGTTTTGGAATCAAAAATTTTTATGGCACGTTCCAGCCTCCCGATGCTGTTGTCTGCGATACGGAATTTTTGCGGACCCTCTCGCGACGGGATTGGTTGAGTGGGGTGGGCGAGGCGTTCAAAGTCGCCATTACGCAGGAACGGGAGTTTTTTGATTTCCTGAAGACGCACGCCGGGGATCTGGCCGATGGTGATGAGGAGGTCATGGAAGAGGTGGTCCAGGAAACGGCCAGATTGCATCTGGATCATATCCGCCACAGCAGGGATCCGTTTGAGCGCGGCTCGGAACGACCGCTTGATTTCGGACACTGGGTTGGTCATCGGTTGGAGGAAATCACCGATTATGAGTTACCTCATGGCGAGGCGGTGGCCATTGGGATTGCCGTGGACGCGTGCTGTGCGACGGGCCTGGGCCTGCTGGTGCCCGACGAGAGGGATGAGATTCTGAGCGCGATGCGGCGGTGTGGCCTGAGCGTCTGGCATGAAACCCTCACGCAAAAATCCGATGACGGACAACTGGATGTGTTGCTCGGGTTGGAACGGTTCAGGCAGCATCTGGGAGGCCAGCTCACTCTGGTGATGCCGGACGGACTCGGCGATATGGTGCATATCAACGAACTGCCGACGTCGGTGATAACGGACGCGGTGGAGTACTTGCGGAGCGTCAGCCCATGAAGTGGAAAAATTGCCATCTGACGTATTGTCTGAACATCCACCCAGGGGAAAGCCTCGAAGGGGTGATGGAAGCGATCGATGGACCGGTGATGGAGATAAAGAAGCGCGTTTGCCCGGATGATCCTTTCGGGCTTGGATTACGCTTGTCCGCTGTCGCGGTCCGGGAACTGGAACCAGATGTGGATGAGTTTCGCGCGGAACTGTCGGGAATGGGGATGTATGCGTTCACCATCAATGGATTCCCATACGGTCGATTTCATGGCGCACCGGTGAAGAAAGATGTGTACGCACCCGACTGGACCCGGCCGGAACGGGTAAGGTATACGAAACGACTGATCAGGATACTTGCCGGACTTTTGCCCGACGGTGTTGCCGGATCCATCAGCACGGTTCCGATTGGATACGGCGGCGAGATTGAGGACGCGGCAATAGACAATCTGCTTGAGGTTGCCGATTGCTGCGTTCGGATGGAGAAGGAGGTCGGGCGAGATGTGAAATTGGCGCTGGAACCGGAACCGGATTGCTTGCTGTCCACCACCGACGACGTCTTGCGGTTCTGGCCGCGTCTCCGCGAAAAAGGCACGGCGGCGCAGCTGCGTCAGCTCGGGGTCTGTGTGGACACCTGTCATGCGGCGTGTGAATTTGAGTCGCCGGCCGGGGCCATCAAGCGACTGGAGGAGGCCGGTATTCAGGTGCCGAAGATCCAGATATCAGCCGCCCCTGAGGTTCGCGAGCAGCAGAAGGCAGTCGAGACGTTAGGTGCATTTGATGAGGATGTGTACCTCCATCAAACCCGGGTAAACGACGGAACGGGAGTCAGGCGGTATTCCGATCTGCCGGAAGCGCTCGATGATCATCCTGAGGGGGAATGGCGGGTGCATTTTCACGTTCCGCTGCATTACGCTGACAGGCATAGGTTGAATAGCACCAGTGAGCAGCTTGATAATACATTCTGGCAGCGCGCCATTGCACCCGGTCGGCATCTGGAGATCGAAACGTATTCATTCGATGTCCTGCCCGGTGGTGGGGGAGATGTGGTGGAGTCGGTGTGCAGGGAGTTCAAATGGGTGAAGGAACGGGGTGGCTCAGATTATACTCGCGATATTTGACGAACCGGTTGGGCGTCAACGGGGGCCGGGGTGTCCAGCTGACAGGAAACAAGTTTTCACACATTTAATTTTGAAGGAAAGAAATCATGCCCGATACGAAACCGGACATACTGATTCATATGAGTGACCAGCAGGACGGCCGACTTCTTGGATGCGTCGGGAACGAGGACATCAGGACCCCTAACATTGATCGGCTCGCCAGCCGGGGAACAGCCTTCAGCGCAGCCTACACCTCCTGTCCCATCTGCGTTCCCGCCCGTGCAGGTTTTCTGACGGGACAGCACCCGTCGGTGAATGACGTTTATGGCAATGACGGAGCCATTGGGGAGGATCATGCGACGTTCCTGCACAGTCTGGTGGCTCAGGGCTACGAGACGGTGCTGGTGGGTCGGATGCACTTCGTCGGCCCCGACCAGCGGCACGGATTTACGAAGCGAATCGGCGGGGATTTCTGCCACATGTTCTGGCCCGATTACTCCCCGGACGACGAGTGGATGCAGAGCATGGGGCCGTATCTGCACACAACCGGCAGCGCGGGCGCTCTGCGGGTGGCCGGTGGCGGCGGCGTGTCACCCGGCCGTGAATACGATCTCCAGGTAGCTGAGTGGGCGCTGAACTATCTCTCCGAGGATCACGATCGGCCGCAGTGCGTAGTGGTGGGAACATACGGTCCGCATTTCCCGTACGTCGCGAAAAAGAATCTGTTTGAGTATTACCGGGAAAACGCCACGCTACCGGATACTTTTCAGGCGGAGGGAGAAGGACTGGATAATCCATTTTACGGCTCGAAACAGCAATATCCGGACGCGGATGTGGCTCTGGCGGCGCAGGCTGCGTATCGGGGCTTGATTGAGGAGCAGGACGAGCTGTTTGGGCGGATAATGTCCGCGTGGGAAGAATACCGGGAGCGGTCCGGACGGCCCGGACTGACGATCTACACCTCGGATCATGGCGACACGTGCGGCGATCACAATCTGTATGGGAAAACGACGTTCTACGAGGGATCAACCCGTATTCCGCTGATCGTCGCCGGCGACGGGTTGGACAGCGGAGAGGTCGTGGATATGCCGGTGAGTCTTCTGGACGTTGCGCCGACGGTGCTGGATATGACGGATGGGATGAGGCTGCCGACGCCCGCCGGTGAATCACTGGTGCCGATAATGACCGGCAGTGAAAATCCGACCGATCGTGCCGTAATCAGCGAGTTCATTTATAACAGTGAGGAGACCGGGCCCTGTCCGGCGCGAATGGTCCGGAAGGGGGACTGGAAGCTGATGCACTATGCCCATGGGCAGGTGGACGACATGCTCTTCAATTTGCGTGAAGATCCGGAGGAAACCCGCAATCGAAACGCGGAATGTGACATGGTTGCCGGTGAGCTGCGCAAAATTGCGCGCGCCGGTTGGGATCCGGAAGAGATGGCTCGCCGGAAGCAGGAAAAGGGCAAACATCACCGCATACTCACCGCCGCCGGTGAGCGCGTGGGCGGCCCCCCGGAGGAATGCTGGATGGAATATGCGGATCGACTGGAACTGCCGGACGCCGAAGGGTCACACATATCTCAGAAAGCACGAGACAGGGAATATTAACTTGCGCGGAACTCGGCGCGTGGCCAACCAGAATCAGCCCTGTATTCGTGGCAGAACGGTGAAAGGACCAGTGCTGTCCAAAACGTTCAAAAATGCGTTTTCAGGCGGGTTCTCAGGTGACTCTGAGCCGGGAATACAGTCCATCTCGCAAACCACCCCCAATTACGTTTAGCGAGGTGTATCTAACATCTTTACCTTCGTCTTTGCCTTTATCTGCCTTTCCATCGATGCTGAGACTGTCAAGCGACAATTATTTTTGCCGGTGGCGACAATTAGAATTTCCGGTTTCACCGACGGTGAAACCGAAGGTTTTTCTGGTTGAGAGTTGCATTTGATCCACGGGGTGGTAATATGGTTTTATCGGTCCCGAGGATAGGGCTCTGCTGGAAAGCAACCCGAGCGCGGGACTGGTAACCATGCAGATAGGCCGCCCCTTTGTGGGCGGCCTTTTTTTGCCGTTGAGCAATCTGCATGGTTTTACTGAGCGGTAAAATTCCGGGGGTGTGGGGGCAGAGCCCCCACGCTGTTAGTCTTTTTCTTTTTTGGTGCTTTTTTCTTTTTGTGATTCTTCCAGACGGTAACTGTCGACGTTGAGCTCCAGGATGACGCTATGGTGGACGAGTCGGTCGATCGCTGCAGCTGTGGTCATGGGATCTTTGAATATTTGTTCCCATTTGGAGAACGGAAGATTACTGGTGATCATCACGCTTCCGTGCTCATAGCGGTGGGCCAGCAGGGCAAACAGCACTTCCATCTCCTGGCGACTCTGTTGCACATATCCCAAATCGTCGATAATAATCACATCAAAGCGGGATAGTTTTTTGAGTCGAGATTCCAGCTCCAGTTGTTGTTTGGCCGCCAGAAGCTCCTGCACGAGGTGGGAGCAGGGGCTGAAATAGACCTTCCTCCACCCGCCGGAGCTGC
>CAZXYF010000097.1:0-11402 GCA_964644705.1 uncultured candidatus Brocadiaceae bacterium
CGCCACCCGGCAGCTACTGGGTGAACGCGTTTTACGATCCCGGTGAGGCGGACAAGCGGGAATGGAAAACCCTCGGGCGAATCGAAGTCCCGAAAGAACCCTCAGAGCATGTCATTGAGGTCAAGCCCGCCAGGTGATGGTGAAAGCGTAAGGCATATCCTGCGCTCAAAACGATGGGGGAACCCCCGTGGGCGAAAAACAACGGCCCTGCAGCCATGTGACTGCAGGGCCGTGTGTGGTTGTGTGTCTCGGTAAATCTCAATCGGGCTGCGTTTATTTACTCGGATTGAGCACGCGGCCCATGAACAGGATCGCGCCCGTCTGGCGGTCGCGAATGAGGAAGAGGAAGGGGTGATCGGCGCGGAACGTTTTGGGTTTCCCCACAAAGGCCGATGTGGCTCTCATGGAAACACCGGTGGCGGCCGCCGCTTCAGTGCCTTTCTCATACACGTCGACGTAGGCCTTGTGCACAACAGCCTGTATGGAGAGGTCTTTGTTGCACATCCCGCTGAAATTGGCCTTCTGAAGGTCAAACGCGTCCGGCATGCCCATTTTCTTCAGTATATCGCCGAGCATGAATTTGGATGTCAGTTTGAACTTCGGCAACGCCACGATCACGCGCGCCTGTTGCATTTTGTCGGTCATGGCGCTGAGAGTCTTAGCGCTTAGCCCTTTCTCCAGCCGGGGCAGCCCGTCGTCCTTCTTGGGGAGGATCACAAACATGGAGGTTTGTTGTCCTTTGTAGGGCAACTGGAGGACTTTGGCCGTTTTGGTTTCTTTGTAGCCAAACCTGTCGGTCTGGTGCATGGTTGGAGTTTTGACCTTTTTCCCACCCAGAAGCTTGAACGGTTTTTTCCGGGTGGCCTTTTCTTTGAAAATGTTCGCCCAGCGGGCTTTGAAGTAAATTGCGTTGGTCAGGACCAGCCGCGTCCTGATGGTGATGGAGTCTTTGGGCATCAGATTTTTGATTTTGTTCTTTGTTTTATCCGCCACCCACGAGTTGATCCGTCCGCGGACCTTCTCCGGGATTTGTTTGAAGTCCACCTGGTTGAGACCGGCACCGTAGTTTTTCTGGGTGAGCTGAAGGTACTGTTTGCGAAAACCGTAGCCCTTCTGTCCCCACAGAGCGTTGGCCACGCTGAGCTGAAGCTCTTCCTTCTTCTGAATTTCATTCAGATGACTGATCAGACGGTTGTATGCGGAGTGGAGTTGCTTGTTTTTCATTCTGAAATGGAGCACCTTTTTCATCTGATCGGCGGTCTTCCCGCGTGCTCCGGCGTAGGTCATACCGAGAGCGGTTGAGACGCTGAACGGACTGAAAAACAGGTTTTTCTCCGCGTTGTCTTTGGATTTGAGGATCTGATCATACAGATCGAGGGCAAAAGCGTTGTTATCACGGGCCAGTTCCTTCTCCGGCGCCTCGCCGGCGTGGAGAGGAGAGACAATCGACAGTGCGAGCAACAGCGTAATGATAATGCGATACATGAGCATCACCTTCCTAAATGGAGTAAACCGAAAAGAGTTCGTGTTATACGGTTATGCAAAAAAGATTCTAAAGTTCTTGCCAGCAAGAAAAGTAAAAATCTAATAATCACCGGTCCAGCGGGCGCGGAGGTCGGCGGGGTGTTTGGGCTATTTGTCCGTGGGAGTAGGATGAAACCTGGAATCTCCGGGGCAAGCCCGGAGGGTTTATTTCGTCTGTTCCTCTTTTTTTAGGTTGAAGCCTGTGCAGGCCCGGTCAGGTTCGATCAGTTCTCTTTTGCTTCCACTGTGACCGGTCGGGCGCATATGCGACCGGTCCATACGCGCGACTGATCTTTCACTCCCGCCCTGGATCCGTCGTATTTGTTGATGTAGCACACCGTAATCACATATTCGCCCGGTTTTTTCAACTTGCCCGAGTTGAATCCATGCCGATAGGGAACGTAGCGGGTCTGACCCGGGTCCAGCCGAATGAAGTGTTGTTTTTTGGGCTTTTGACGTTTCTTCCTGGGAGCAAGGTCGATTGTTCGGGTCTTGCCCTCGGGATTTTCAATGCTGGCCTTAACGCGGGTGTGATGAGGCGAGCCATTCACCAGTATGGGCTTTTTGGTGGTGTTTTTCAGCACGAGGTAGATCAGCCGGTACCGGGCGTTCCCGTTCCCCGGTTGGTGAACCAGCAGGCGTGCGGACAGACCTTTGGCTGGGTCGCTCCAGGGCAGACGTTTGAGTGATTTCACGGTTTCTTCTATTTGGTTGGCAGCTGCAGCCTCCCGGTAGTACGCTGCGTTTGAAACGTCGTAACGCCCGTCATCGCTCTTGGTAGAAGACATCAGGAACCATATGCCTCTCTGGCCCTGTTGATACATTCGTCCGCGCAGGTTGGGGCTTGTCTGCACCGTCAGCCCGCCCTTTTTCCCTTTCTTCTTTTTCGGTTTTCTCTTTTTCCGGAACCGTACCTTGACGGTGTCGGTGTCCATCTTGCCCTTCAAAAATCGTTTGATCTGGATGGTTCCGGTACCTTTCGTTTCATCCACATTTTTCATGGTGCCGGAGACGATGTAGCGTGCACGGTCGACGTAGACCTCCCGAGGCACATACACCCGCATAGCGTGAACGGTGGATGCGGCCACCAATAACGTAAATATTGTTCCAAATAAAATTGAACGAATGCGCATGGGCGACTCCTTCCAGCAGTTGATTCTGCAGTGGAAAAGTAGGCGAAGTGCACAGAAGATTGCTGAGGCGAATTCCCTTTATTTATCTGATTAGACGCGTTCCCGGGTGAAAAGTTCCCGCAAAAACCGAAAAATGTGGAATTTTACGGATTACAAGTTTGGATCACTGTTTATTTGTCCGTAATTGTGATCACCTGCTCGTTACTGTTGGCGCGTAGTTTGGGCGCGTACATTCCGTAGAGGACGCTGGGCAGGGCGTGGAAACGGCCGGGGATCTCCGCCCGCAGCCGGTAGCGCAGCAGGTGCTCGCCCTGCTGGAGGTCGCGCACGAAGAATGTCACCATCTCGTCGCGCAGCTGCATGTAGCTGTAGAATCCCTCCTGGCGCTTACCGCCGCTGCGGAGCCGGATGGGTTCGCAGCCGGCGGGTTTTTTGTCCTCGAAACACAGGTACGTGTAATTGTTGTCGGAGTTGACCTCGAGCTCCACCTGGATGATATCTCCGCTCTCGACGCGGTCACCGTGCTCCAGCGGGATGCGTTTGTAGCGCAGACGTTTCTCCTTGATTTTCTGGCCCTCCGCGCCCTCCACTTCCACCTCGTGGTCGATCTGTTTGAGGCGGAAGTAGCGCCGCTGGACCTCAAGGCGATGGCCGGCGGCGCGTATGTCCTTCTCTTTGGTGAAGTAGCGCAGGTAGGAGTTGTAATACAGCGCGCCGGGGCCCTCTTTGGTTATCTTGAGTGTGTGGGTGCCGCCGGTCAGGGCCTTGCCCTCGATCACCAGCCGGTTGTCGTAGGTGAAGAAGTTGTCGCGGTTGATTTTCACCTTCTTGACGCTTTCTCCGTCGTCCAGGTTCAGCGTCAGGGTATAGTCGAAGTTGCCCTCACCGGTGGCGGCAACGAACTCCGACATGGCGGCTATGCAGAGGGTCGTGTCCCGGGTGGAGTTCCAGTAGTAGCCGTTGCGCCGGTTTTCCAGCAGCCACCTGACCAGTCCGGGCGCATCCTTGCTCTCGGGCTTGAGTCGCACGATGGCCCGCAGAATCCAGGCGTTGGTCTCGATGTCGTTGTTCCACCAGTACCACCACCCGCTCTCGGGCGTGCGGAACCAGACCTTGCCGGTTTTCTCGTGCTCCTGCCGGTACTGCATGATGTTGCGCAGAACGGTCTTGGCCCGTTTCTTCTCACCGAGTTCCGCCAGCGCAAGGCTCAGCAGCGCCCTGCCGTAGTGGTTCAGTTTGTCGCGCCCCTCGAAGAGGCGGTCCAGGCAGTCGTCGGGGCGCTCGTCGTTCTTATCCTTATCCACCGCGCGCATGTCCTTCTGCGCCAGGACATAGCATGCGAGGGCGTGACGGGAGTGGGGTGTCCAGTGTTCCGCCGCCATTTTTTGCTGTTCCCAGTCTTTGAGGAAGCGCAGGCCCTGTCTGATCATATCTCGATCCACCTTGACGTCCGCCTGCTGAGCTTCCAGCAGCGAGTAGATTACGTAGGCTGTCATATAGCCGCTGGAGTCGCCTTTCTTCCACCATCCCCATCCGCCGTCGTCGTGCTGCATGGATTGTAGGCGGCGCAGGCCTTTGCCGATGATATCGTGCATCTTATCGGAGTCGAAGACCGGGTTGTCGGCGTAGATTTTGATGTTTTCGCCCTTCTCGGTGCGGCGTATCTCCTCCATTCGGCCGCGCGCCTTCTTCACGTCCTCCAGCTCGATGCCCATGTTCTGCAGGGTATCCAGGGTGAGGACGGCCGGCAGGAACCGGCTCGTGGTCTGTTCGGTGCAGCCGTAGGGGTACTCGAGACAGTAGGGCAGGGCATCCAGCATCGCGCCCACCAGCGTGGGGGAGTACTGGACCTCCAGGCGGGTCAGCTGGGGGCGACGCTTTTCCGGCACCCTGAACTTCAGGGTGTGGCTGTTTTGTTTCTCGTGGGGCCGCATCGAGCCCGTCCTCGCGACCTGTTTGGTCATACCGTGGACCATAACCGGGAAGGATTTCCGCATCGCATCGGATTCCTCATCGGTCAGGGCCTTCACGGTTATATCCGCCGTTCCCTCCTTGAGCACTTTCACGCGCCAGTCAACACGCCTGGTGCCGTCGGCGGGCACTTCGACCTCCCGTTTCGCGGGGTGGTCGTCCATGAGCTTGAGCAGCTTGTCGGGCAGTTCGATGCTGACGCGTGCGGTTTTGGCTTCATCCAGGTAGTTATGGACGTTGGCACTGAGGACCACCTGATCGTATTCGAGGAAGAACCGCGGGGCCTGGAGCCGCACCAGCAGATTCTTGGTGGTGATGGCCTCGGCGGTGGTCTCGCCAACGCGGGTGCCGCGGGTCATGGCCCAGGAGTTTATCCGCCAGGTGGTCAGGTTTTCCGGCATCTCGACGGTGGCGGTGGCTTTGCCGTCCTCGCCGGTGGTGATGGTGGGCTGCCAGATAGCGGTATCGGCGAACTCCTGCCGGACCTTCGCCTTCTTCATCTTTTGCTTTCCGCCCGCCGGGGCGGCCGGTTTATTGGCCATCTTTTTTGCCTTCATCTTCTCGCGGGGCGCCCTACCACCCCCGCCGCTGACAGCTGCGACGGTGTCCATGGCAGCTTCTTCTGATCGCGCCCCCATGGCTCTCATCCCACTCGAGTGTCTGCGCCCGCTCCAGCGCTGGAGTTCCTTGTCTCCGAAGGTGTTCCAGTTCGTCCCCGTCATGCCCCAGTAGCCGCGCCACGCGGGTGGGCGAAGCCCCCGGTACCTGTACGGGCGCCGGACTCTACCCGTGGAGCTGAACTGCTCGGTGAGGTTGGTCCGCATCTGGAGACGGTGACGGCGGACGCGACCGTGGAAGAACTTTTTTATCTCGGGCGTGTACTCGCTCTGGATGTAGGTCACGGATTTGTCGTAGCCGGTCAGGCAGACCTGCGCATTGACCGGGTTGCCCTTCGTATCGGTGGCGCGGAGACTGATTTGTGCCTTCTCGCCGGGTTTATAGGTCCCCTTATCGGTGCTGACGTTGAGGTTCACGACGCCCTTTTTTGGGGGGACGCAGAGGCGTTTCATCTGCTGATGAACACGGGCGTCGGCCACGGTGGTGGCCTCCACGAAAAAGTTCGGGCGGTGCTGCCGTTTTATGGGTATGTCAATCACCCTGTGGCCGTCGGGTAGGTGCAGCAGCTGCCAGTTCAGCAGATGCCCATCGTCAACCTCGTTGGAGAACAGCACGTAGGAATCGGGATGGCGGGTGTTTATCATCAGGTGGGCGGTATCGCCCGGCTCGTAGGTGCGCTTATCGGTTATAAGCTCCAGGTTGTTGAAGCGGTGGAGCCGTCCGTCGAAATCCTCACCGCAGACCCAGACCAGCCCGTATCCACGGACGGTGCCGCCCCATTTATCGGGTGCCTCGAACTTGATCCGGAGCCGGTCGCTGCGCTCATGGCGGAGACGGAACTTCAGCCGCCCGCGCTCATTGGTGGAGGCCTTCCAGCTCTTGATCTTTTCCTGCTTGATTTCGCCGTTCTGGGGTCCTCCATAGGCCACGCGGGAGACGGTGACCTGTCCCTCGGTCTGGACGGGCTCGCCGTCGGGAGTGTTGCAGCGGATCGTTATCTGCATCTCCTCCCCGGGCCGATACCAGCCCCCACCGGTATTGACGTGCGCGTAGTATGCCTGTCGGGTAACCTTGATGGCGCCCTTGCCCTTGATAACGCGGCGGCTGGGATCCCGGACCTCCGCTTTGATGATGTAGCGATGATCCAGGTCACCGTGCTGTTTCAGGGCGCTGGAGGTATCTATCTCGACCTCCAGGGTTCCGTCCTCATCGAGCGTGCCCTCCCCCTGCTTGACCAGCTCGCGGGGCGGATGGGAGGCGCTGCGACCGTGGTAGTATCCCCACCACCATCGCGGGGCGACGTAGCTGCGCCGGTGGTGGCGCCACCACGGGAACCAGTCGTAGTCATACCAGACGTATCCGTAGCCGGGGCCGTAGAGCCAGTCCCAGTAGCCGCCGGGGTAGGAGCGGTGGCGGTATTCCTCGCGGAAGACACGGTATTTGACGGTGCCCTTCGTGACGGGCTTGCCGAAGTAGTAGTTGGCCTTGATCTTTGCCTTTACGGTCTGGCCGAGCTTCGCGTGGGTGGTGGAGGGCTCGACGCTGACTTCGAACTCGGGTTTTTTGTATTCCTCGACGCGGAAGTTCTGCCCGCCGACGTAGTTGCGGCCATGCACCTTTATGCGATACACCCCCAGCATCGGCTCTTCCTCGAGGGTGAAGGAACCCTCGTATCCGCCGAACCGGTCGGTCGTGCCGGCCTCGCTGTGGATCCTGTTGCCCTTCGGGTCGCGGACGGCGATGCTGACTGAGCGGATGTCGGCGTTTTCAAATACCCCGTTGCGTCCCGTGCGCAGCCAGAGCTTGAACCTCACGGTCTGTTCGGGGCGATAGACCGGCCGGTCGGTGATGACGTATGCCCAGCGGCCGCGCCGCATCCGGGAGGGGCTGTAGCGGTTGTAGTATCGCATCCCGGTCCACGCCAGGCGCCCCTCGCCGGCGCTGACCAGCAGGTGAACACGGTGACGGTAGTTGTCGGAGTCCCGAGCGGGAGTGACGATCTCCTGCTGTCGGGCCTGATCCTCCTCCGGGGGGAGGATACGTTCGGCGTCATCGGGCTCTTTTTGGCCGAAAAGGATTAGTCCCCGCTCGCCGGTGGTGGCCTGGTGCATCTTCTTTTTATAGACGTATTTGTGGCCGCCATCCTTCTTGTCCACTCGTTTTCGCCAGGTTTCGAGGATGCGGACGTCGGCGTCCTTGACCGGCGCGCCGCCATCGGCGCCCGAGATGTAGTAGAGTTTGCCCCGGTCGGTGTTTTTCTGCACGATGGCGAGGTCGGTCAGGACCATGACCGCGCGACTGGCGCCGAGGGTCAGGAGCTTCTGCCCGGTGACCTGTTCGTGCTCTTTCGGGGGTTTTTCCCTGTAGCAGTACACAAGGTAGCCGCCGCGGTCTTTGATCGGCGTCTGGATGGTGGCGTGGGCGGCGCGGTGAGAACCGTCATCCTCAACCTCGGTGGCCCAGCGCGCGACCACCTTGCCGGTGTATTTCGCGGACATTTTGTGTATCCAGTAATCCCAGTCGTCATGGTCATCTTCCCGGCGCATGAAGTATCGGTCCCAGCGGCGGAGGGCATAGTGGTGGTAGTGGTGTTTGCGCTTTTCGTTGATCCTGTTACGCAGCTCGCGGAGGAATCCCTCTATATCAATCCTGCGGGCGACGAACCAGACTTTATCCAGGTTACGGTGAGTTATCTGCACCTTCGCGGGGCGGCCGGGCAGCTGCACGCCCATGCGGCTGAGCTTGACCTCGTGGGCTTTTATTTGCCGTACCTGGGAGGCGGCTTTGCCGGCCCAATTGCGGTCGGCGAACTTCGTGTGGACGCCGTCGTATTCGGCGATCGCGGCGTTGTACTGCTGGCGGCTCTGGTAGTAGAAGCCCGCGGCATATTTTGACTGCGCTGCGTAGCCACTTCTGGTGTAGTCGTTCTCCACCTTGCGCAGGAGCCGCAACACGTTGAACCGATCCGGGAGGGTGATCCGGCGAACGTGGCCACCCACGAGGGTGAGGGTTTCGTCATCTTTCAGCTCCCAGGGGTTGTAGTCCTTGAGTTCCTGCTTGAGGGGCTGCTTGCCGTTGTGGTGATAGAGGCCGGCGCAGCGATTGAGCCTGTCCATCCCGAAGCGGCTGCGGGCGAGCATGGCCTGGCGGTAGTAGCTCAGGGCGGTAAATTTGCCGTTTTCGGTCCGATCGAGATGCCGGATCCGATCCAGCAGGAAGAGCATCTTCTGATCATCGGTCAGGTCCCCGGAGTATTTTTTGGGTTTGGAGGGGAAGATCGGCTCACCGTCGGGCCCCACGCGCAGACCGGTGGGTCGTTTGCGGCGCTGGTGGTAGTGGGAGTAGTACTCGTCGAAGTCCTCCTCGCCGGCGGTTTGTGCGCGGAACTCGTCGCGCTCGCCCCACCACCGATACCAGAAATACCATTGATGGGAATAGATGCCGAAGCGCGTGACGGCGGAGGTGAGGTCGAACAGGCAGTTGATGCGTTCCTCGTGCCAGCCCTTGCGATCCTCGGCCGGCATGACCAGGGTGTTCCCTGCGGAATGATCGTATTTTGTATAGATTCTTCGGGCCTTTTCCAGATGGCTGACGGCGTGGCGTTTGTCGTAGTTCCAGCTCCGCAACCGGATACCCTGTTTGTGCTGGGCGCGATGGAATTCGCCACCCGCGCGGGTACCCCAGTGGGGGACGCGGAGGTAAAGGTTGCCCGCGAGACGCTCCGCGCGGGCCTGCCGCCACGTACCTTTCGTCTTTTCGACGTATGTTTCGGCGCTTTCCAGTGCGGAATCGAAGAGTCGCAGACGCAGTTTACTGGCCATGATGCGCCCAAAAAGGTGGGCGTACTGTTCCGGTGGCGCTCCGGCTTTCACGGCTTTCTCATACTTCTGGTAGGCCTCTTTGTAATTTTTGTTTTCATAGAGCTGGTTTCCCTCTTCCGTCAGCTCTTCCGGCCCGGCGGGCTGCGCCGTGAAAGCCACACCGGCTAACCAGATGACCGCAAGCAGGACAACAAGACAATCCAGTGCGCGTTGTTTCATGATGTGCTCCCCAGAGGTATTTTAGCAAAACCATCTATAGTATCTTACCGTATCTCCCGGCTGATCGTAGTCCGGTGCCCGTATTAATCCCACGATATCATCTTATGAGACGAGCTCACCGGGAAAAAGTTCCAAAAAAACTGGGATTTCCGGAATCTCGGTGTCGGTATAGGATGCTGTGATTTCCCTGCAGCTGTAGATGCAGTTTTCAGGCCCAGTCGTTGCCGCCCCGTGCAGTTTGTAGCGGGCGTATGCCCTGGGGACTTGGAAGTGCGTGCAGAACGGTGTTGTTTGTTGCAAATGGGTGAGTTAGGATGTGCGCAGGGAGGTCATGGCGTTTTGTTCGTAGCTGGATCCTGTTTTTTTAGAGAAAGGGGATCGGAATGGATATACAGACGCTGACTTCGTTTCTGATGTGGTGCACCGTGATCAATGGCGGAATACTGTTTTTTTCATTTCTGCTTTTTGTGGTTGCAGGAGACTGGGCCCACCAGTTGCACAGCCGCTGGTTTCCGATGTCCCGGGAAACTCATGCGTTGGTTATGTATTCGTGGATGGGGGGGTTCAAAATACTCTGGATTGTGTTCAATGTGGTTCCCTACGTCGCACTTCTGATTGTCGGATGAGATCGCTACAATCATCGAAAAACCAGGAATGATCGTTAAGGAGGTTCTGGCATGAAGAAAAAGCGCTTTGGTGTGATTGGGGTTGGAGGTTGGGGGAGAACACATGTAAAAACATATCAGGACCACTCGCTCGCGCATCTCGCGTGTATATGCGACCAGAATTCCGAGGCGTTGCGTGAAGTGGGGGAGGGTTTTGATGTTGAAGGGCGATACACGGATCACCGCATGATGCTTGCCGGGGAGGATCTGGACGCCGTGTCGATCGTGACGCCGGATTTTGCGCATACCGAGATCGCGCTGGAGGCCATTCAAGCCGGGGTTGATGTGTTGATTGAGAAACCGCTGGCGACGACCCTGGAGGATTGCGACCGGATTGGCGAGGCCCTCCGCGGGACGGACGTGCGGTTTATGGTGGATTTCCACAACCGATGGAACCCGTCGATGGCGCGGTTCAAAAAGAGTATTGACGGCGGGGAAATCGGCGAGGTCCAGATGGCCTATTATCGGCTCAACGACAACATATCGGTCCCCACCCGAATGCTGTCATGGGCCGGTCAGTCAACCGTGCTCTGGTTTCTGGCCAGTCATTGTCTGGATACGATGCGATGGCTTTTTGACGATGACGTGGAGGAAGTGTACACCGTCTCGCGGTCGCGGGTGCTTCAGGATAAGGGCATCGATACGCCGGACTACTATCAGTCAACTTTGCAGTTTCAGAGCGGCGCCACGGCGGTGCTGGAAAACTGCTGGATCCTGCCCGAATCGCATCCACTGATCGACGTCAAAATGGAAGTTGTGGGAGATGATGGGGCGCTGTATTTTGACGGACGGCCACACCGGGTGGAACAGTTCGAGCACGAGGATGTCAGCTGGCCCGACGTGTATGTCTGCCCGGAGGTGTTCGGGAAATCGGCTGGATTCGCCGCTGAAAGCATCCGTGATTTTGTGGACTGCGTGGTGAACGACAGGGATGTAAGATGCGGTTGGGAGGAGGGGCGGGCCGTGACGGAGATCATTGTGGCGATGGAGCAATCAGCCCGGAGCGGGCAGGCCGTGTCGGTAAGCCCAGCTGCGGAATAGGATCGCGCGAGTGATTGGAGTAGTTCGAGCATCGGGGCATACGGTACCCGTCACTTGTCCTCGCCGGGTTTTTCCGGTGCGGGAACGCTTTTCTTGATGGCCTGTGCGGCGGCGCTCAGCAAGGGATTATCGCTGGATCTCTGTTCATCAATGATGGCATACAATGCCGGGGGAAGTTCGTAGGTATATTGCTTCCGGCTGTCGGGCCGGGTCCAAATGTTGAGAAAGTTCAGTGCTTGCAGAACGACAAAATCATTTCCGTCATCAGCTATTTTGTTGATAGCAGATATAAACCGATCATCCTGAATGAGTTTCTGGGGTAGATGCAGATGTTGGAGTGCAATCATGAGCCGGATTTGCTTGCCCGGTTCAGCATTCCGCAAAGTGGAAAAAAGTTTCGTCGTAAAACG
>CAZXYF010000098.1:0-11292 GCA_964644705.1 uncultured candidatus Brocadiaceae bacterium
CCTTTTCGTGATGCTCCGTCGTTTCTGTCGGTCCTGTGTTACCCCGGTATTTTACGTGTCTGAGGCTGCTTGTAGAATGATTCACGCCTGAGGTTTGTGAAGTGTTCCAGTCACGGCAGTGATTGTTGGTCGAGGTTGGTGAGACCCGCCTCCCGGGCCCACTGGATTGCGTCGATAAATTCCTCGAGGGTGGTGGAGTGAGCGATTCTGGAATATTCATGGGCGTGGTATTCCGGGCGATACTGTGGCATGATGTTTACATAGACATCCGGAGAAAGTGCAGCAGCCACCCAATGTACGAAATCGTGCGTGCCCGCGGCGTGGTTCGGCATAACGAGATGGCGGATCATCAGACCGCGTTGAGCGATGCCCTGATCATCGCATTCAAGTGGCCCGACCTGTTCGTACATCGCGCTGATGGCTTCTTTTGCTCGTTCGGGATAATCCTCAGCATCGCCGGTGTATCGACGCGCCTGACTGGAATCCATAAACTTGAAGTCAGGCATATAGATATCCACCACGCCGTCCAGCAGTTCGATTGTTTCTCGTCGATCATACCCGCTGGTGTTGTAAACCAGCGGCACCTGGAGCCCGTTTTCAGCGGCGATTTGTACGGCTTTGAGGATAGGGGCAATCATGTGGCTGGGTGTTACCAGATTAATATTATGGCATCCGCGTTCCTGCAACTCCAGCATTCGATTCGCCAGTGTCTCCGGAGGCTCATCGGGCCCACGGCCGTCATGCGCAATCGAAGCGTTCTGGCAGAACACGCAGCGCAGGGTGCAGTAGGCGAAGAAAATCGTGCCGGATCCGTTCTCGCCCACCAATGGTTTTTCCTCCCCGAAATGTGCCTGGTGATTGGCCACTTCGGGTTGGGCGGGCGCTCTGCAGTGACCGAGTTCGCCGGAGAGGCGATTTACGCCGCACTGGTGAGGGCACAGGCCGCAGTTTTCCAGCATGTCATATGCTTGTTGAATGCGATTGGCCAGTTCACCGTTCTCAATCAGCTGGAGGTAGGAGGGATAAGGTTTTTTGGCCTTTTCAGCAGCGGTAGAAGGGTCATTTGTTGTCATTGCGCTTGATTCTTCTGGAAAATAAGATCGGTTTTGTTGTTGGAGCACATTTATTGGTGGTCAGCTGGCGGTCTTGTTTTAGGGGCGCGCCGATGTGATATCTATGCCGTCCATCCCTCAGCTTCCGTGGGAGCATACTGGGCGTCAACCAAACGGATTGCCAGCGAGATGGCAGCGCCCATCATGAATCCCCCGACGTGCGCCCAGACGGCCGTAGAGCCCCCCGCTTCCGTTAGGGCGAAAGTGAGCTGCACCAGCACCCAGAAACCAAAATAGGCCCACGCCGGTATTTCGAAACTTCGGACCCGCATCCAGTGGACCCATCGAACCAGGAATCGATTGCGCGGGAAAAAGACGATGTACGCGCCCATGACGCCCGCAATCGCCCCGCTCGCACCGACGCAAGGGGTTGTGGAGGCGGGGTTCGCGATGATGTGGGCCATGGCAGCCACCATGCCACAGGCGAGGTAGAAGGTCAGGAACCACTGTCCTCCCAGGCGCTCTTCAACATTGTCGCCGGTGACAAACAGAAAATACATATTGGCCAACAGGTGAAACGGTCCGGCATGCATAAACATCCCGGTCAGCATGGTCCACAGCCGTTGGCCACCGGTGATTTCAGCAGGCACCATGCCGAATCTTTGCACGGCATCGTTCAGCCCAAAATACCATGCAGTGGCGAAGGCGAAAATGTTGGCCAGAAGCAGGGGCGTCACGTTGGGAGACCATAAGCGCTGTCGGCTGTGCAATTCAAGGGGCAGCCCGGTAAGGAACTGAAATGCCACCAATGCCCCCGTATTCTCCGAAAGATATGCCGTGTCGTCGCCATTGTCGGACGTATGCGTGGCTGCAGTCTCGACAGGGGGATTCTCCTCCCATTCGCGAGCGGCTTTCAGACGGGTCTGGATTTTGGACAATTCTCCCTCATCCAAAAACATTCCCCCGCACTGTGGACATTGATCGACCATGACGGGTGCGCCGCGGGTGAAGGAACGCCGCCAGAGCGTGGTTCCCGAATCCGGGCAGTTGCGCCGGCTTTTGCCGGCTTCGGAAGCCTCATCGGCAGAAAATGTAGTATCAACGTATTCGCCGCTCGCCTGCACCAGCTCCCCCTGATCCAGCCACATACCACTACATCGGGCGCATAATTCAACTTCAACCCCCTCCAGATCCATGGTGTACATCTCGTCACCACAATCCGGACAGGTTCGTGTGCTTTTCGTCATGGCGGCTCCTCTCTGCATCAGCTATGAACTGTGAAAATAGGGCAGGGCCACGGTGGATGTCAAGATACAGCATTCGGGCCGGTGCCACTTTCGCGGCACGGGTGATTGAGGAGGGCGGTGTCGAACCATCACGGGGTGTTGCGACCATACTGTTCTAAGCGATACGGGGATTCTGTGATGCAGAGATCCACAATGCATCTGTGTATCCGTTAATTCTGAATTTTGGATTGACGAGATAGCCTCTGAAGGTTTGCAGGTGGTCCTGGGCGCGAAATAATGTTCATCTTGGAAACTACCCTTTCTGCTATAGGTGTTTGACACATGCGCCCTGCCAAGGCGTATAATCACGGCGGTTGGACAGGCGGAATGATTTTGTGATCCCGGAGTGTTTTTACTGATTTTTTTGGTCTCCCGTCGGCAGACGGGGGGAGGAGGGATGAGTTATGGCTGAAGGACCGTGGCAGGACGATGATGGCGGGAATCCTCTGGAGGCGCTGGATACCTACGGAATCCGATGGAATAATCTTTTTCTGATGGGGGGCGCTGCCCTCGTGGGATTGTTAGTGGTCGGATTTCTCTTCTTCTGGACCCAGTGCCGTATCAGCGTGGATAAGGGCGAATTTGTTCCTCTGCTGAAAAAAACCGGTAAAAACATGACCAACGATATGGTTATGGCTCCCAGCCCCGATTTTAAAGGCCCGCAATTTGAGGTTCTGAAGGCGGGGCGTCATTTCCGCAACCCGTATTACTGGTGGTGGCCGGCGCCCAAGCAGGCCACGGTTATCGATAAAGGGCAGGTGGCGGTTCTGGTGCGTAAATACGGGGAGGATCTGCCGCAGGGACAGGTTATTGCAAAGAAAGACAATCAAAAGGGTATCCTCCGAGAGCCCAAAAAACCGGGACGGCATTACATCAACACATGGGCTTACGCGGTGGAAAAACATAATATGGTCCGGATTGAACCCGGATATCGGGGCGTCGTGACGCTTCTGGTGGGGGACAAACCCGAAAATCCCAATCAGTATGTTGTGAAAAAAGGCGAAGTGGGGGTGCAGCCCTACCTGCTGGAACCCGGTACGCATCCAGAGTACAGCAACCCATACGTGTATAAAGTCACGAAGATAGATATCCGTTCGCAGAAGTTTGAAATGGCGGATAAATCGGCGGTGAGTTTCCCGTCCCAGTACGGTTTCGATATCAAAGTGGAAGCCACCACGGAATGGGCTCCTGACCTGGAGATGTTGCCCGAGGTCTTCGTGAAATATGTGGACCGTCAGGATCTGAAACGGTCGGGCGGGATCAACAATATCCAGCGCAAAGTGATTCTCCCTTTCGCGCGATCGCTCCTTCGTATGGTGGGTGGCCAGCACCGGGCGGTGGACTATATTACTGGAGACACCCGCACGAAGGTTCAAAATGCGGTGGAGGAGCAGCTGCGGAAACGCTGCGCGGAGGTCGGTATCGACGTGCGAGCCTTTGTCATACATAAAACTCTGCCACCCAAAGAGTTGCGTAACCAGTACAAACGCCGTGAGATCGCCCGGCGCGAAATTGACCGCTATCTGGAGGAGATAAAGACCGAGATCGGGAGCATCGTGCTCGAGGGCGGCAAGCCGAAGGTTGATGAGAAAGGCCGGCCGGTGCTGAATGAAGACGGCACCCCCGTCATCGAAGGTGGACAGCCGAAGCGTAATGAAGATGGTGAAATCGTGCGTGAAGGTGGTCGTGTTACCAAAGTGCTGCAGGAATTGCAGAAAGGGCGGGAGTCGAAACTCGGTGATGTGCGGGCGAAAATCGCCGAAATGATTCGATCCGCGGAAAAATATTCTCAAGTTGAAGTGACGAAGGCGGAGAAAAAATTCAACGTTGCGGAAATCAACCTGGAGGCGGCGAAAGACAAAGCCGCCGCCCGGCGGGCCGAAGGGGAGGCCGAGGCGGCTGTGACCGTCATGAAGTATGAGGCCGAAGCCGAAGCAGTGCGGGAGAAGATTTCCGCGTTTGGATCCGGTGACAAATATGCCGAGTATCAGCTGATCCGCAAACTGTCCCCCGGAGTGACGAGCATCCTGTCCAATACGGAGGGTAGTTTCGCCGAGCTCTTCGAACGTTTCTCGCGCGGGACCGAACAGGATCAGGGCAATAAATCTAACCAATAATTCCGCTGAATAAACCACCCGGCTGGAAGGGAAGAAACAATGAAAAAATCACTGTGGACGATTGCTGGTATAGTTGTTGGAGGACTGATTCTGGGGGTTGCAGTTGGATACGGCGTGTTCTGGAAGTGGGGTATGTGCCGACGATGGGTTCCACACGGGAAATCCATGCTGATAACGCGTAAAACCGGGGAGCCTTCCCCAAAAGACCGCTATGCGAATGAAGGGGAACAGGGAGTGCTCAAAGAAATGCGAGGTCCCGGCCGGTATCTGGACGTTAATCCGTGGAAATATTCCACAGAACTGGTCGATAATATTTATGTTCCACCGGGGAAAATACTGCTCCTGAAAAGTAACATGGGGAAGGATCTACCGGAAGGCAAATTCCTTGCTGAACCGGGTGAGAAGGGAACGCTTCGCCAGGTGCGTACGCCGGGTGTCTGGAGGATTAATACCTACGGCATGCAGGTGGTAAAAACACCGGGAGGGAGGCGCCTGTGGGACGCGCAGATCATTTCCCCCGGTTACATAGGGGTGCAGACCCTGCAGGAAAGCTCTGCTGGTAAAAAGAAAGGCATCCAACCGGAGGTTCTGCAGCCGGGATACTACAATATTAACCCCAAACGGCTGGAGATTGACCAGAAGGAAATTGGTTTCGTGGTGCTGACCATGGAAACCAAATTCAAACAATCTACCATACAGCAGGGCGGTCAGAGGAAACGGGTCAAAAAGCCGGTGGAAGGAACCGGTGTTTCCTTTCCGCTCCGAGATGGTAATCAGATGTTCCTCGATTTCACGGTGGTGTGGGGGATTGCACCGGAGAATGCACCGGAAATTCTGGGCAAGTACGGTTCCAATAAAATGGTGGAAGAAAAAATCATTAAACCGCAGGTGACCAGCATCTGCAAAAATCTGGGATCGGATCTCTCGACCAAAGAATTCATTGAGGGGAAGACGCGGGAAGAGTTTCAGGAGAAGGTGACCAGAGCTTTGAAAAAAATGGGGAAACGGAAGGGAATCGAGGTGCTTATTGCCCTTGTGCGCGGTTTCCACCCGAATGTCCGTATTAAGGAGCAAATCCAGGCTAAAATGCTGGCGGAGGAGGAAAAGCAGACGCTGGCCATTGAACAGAAACGGGACACTGTGGCGGCCCGACTTGAAAAAGCCCGGAAAAAAGTTCAGATTGCTATCCAGGATTTTAAAGCCCAGACGTCCGCATTTGTGGAATCGGAACGCGAGAAAGGGCGAAAAAAGGCGGCGGGTCTCAAAGCGGAAGCCGACCGGGAAGTGGCCGGCCTGGAGAAAAAAACTGCGGAGGTCAAAGCGAAAGCGAAGAAAATTGTCGGACAGGCCTCGGCTGATGTGGTGGAAGCGAAGAAAAAAGCCGAAGCAAAAGAATTGCAGCTCAAAATCGAAGCGTTTGGCGGCGCAGAATCTTATAACAAGGCAAAATGGGCTGAACTGCTTTCCGACGATCTGACCATTGAATATCGCTACAGCGGCCCCGGCACGTTCTGGACGGATGCCGAGTCGGGCTTGAGCGGACTGGCCGATAAACAGATTCTTCGGGACGCCGGTCAGGATAGCTCCAGAAAGAATGGTGGACAGAAAACATCCGTGACCCGTTCAGAGGAGGAATAGAGCGATGAGCTTCTCCCTGGAGCAATTTAAAAAGAAAAGGCGCCGTCTCGGCAAATGGGGACGTCGGCTGTTCTGGGGCGGACTGGTTTTTATGGCACTCGACATGATGACCCCCTTCCCCACCCCTGTCCGTGGGGCGTTTGCCGCCTGGTGGGTGTTTGTTATAGGGGCGGGAGCCGTGTGTTATCTCCTGTCCCAGAGACTGCCGACGTCCGAGACGCTCGATATTGCAAAGGAACATCAGGGGGAACTGCGTGTGTCGGATCTGACCAGCGAACTGCAGGTGACCACCGGAACCGCCCGGAAGATATTGACCAGTCTGGAAAAAGAAGGATACGCCAAGGCGGAGATACGCACTGATTCCGGAGGGCAGAACTATCAGGTCTGGGTATTCCCGGAGATCCGGGATCAGACCTCTTTTTGATACGGAAAATCAGCGGGAGATATGAGATATGACGGAGACCATTGCTCCCCCGGTCGATGATTTTCGAGTGGACGATGGTGAGGGGATAGTGCTTCGCTGGGAACAACCCCAGGGGCATTATGAGGGATACCTCCTCTTTTCCGGGCCGGATACGGACACTTTGCACCAAATCGCTCGCCTGCCGGCGGATTGCTCAACACATGCCGTTGCCGCTTCTCCCCCTGATTCGCTCTTCGCCATTGTGACCTACCAGGGGGCGCGGGTGAGTGAATACGCGTTTGCCTCCCCGCCGGGTGAACAGGTCGGAGAAGCCGTGAAAGAAAAAACGTCCCGCGAAAAGACTCAGAGTGCCGGGGACGGTCATCAAGATCAAACTGATCCCGAGGATGCCCGCTGCCTGGAATGCGATGGAGAATTGTCCTGGTTGGAAATTGAAGAAAAAGAGCGCACCCGGCGAATGCTGAAGTGTGAGAGCTGTGGTAAACGGCACGTTCGGAGTGGCGACGGGAGGATACTTATGGTGGATCAACTCCATTACGGATGTTGTCGCTGCCCGGAATGTGAGGAGGTGCATGCCCTGGCCATGAGTTCGGATGATCTGATTATTTGCTCGAAAACGGGGCGGGTCCACGCGTGGCAGGGCGAAGCCGGTGAAGTTGATCTGGCGGATGTGTGACAACGCGTTTTTTTCAAGCGCCGTCAGTGCGGCACCCTGAGGTTTCGGTGAACCAAGTTGCTGCATCCTTGACTTTGCCTTCATCTTTACCTCTGTCTGCCGTTTCCCGGTGTTTATGGTCCGAAACAGTAACGGCAGACAAAAGTAAACGGTTGTTTGGCCTGGCTGTGCACAGCAGGGTCCCGCAAAGCAGCGAGTTCAGTAAGTATATGTCTTTTTGGGTTCGTGAGAAATGTGGGATAACTGGCACCTGATATGAGGAGATTGGTGGGTATGACCGAGTACATGGGCGACAACATTCTGGAGAGCATCGGGCGCATGATCCCGGGGTATGAGGGGTATGCTCGCCGCAAGTCGCGACGCGAAACGGATCAGGCACTGCGCCGAAATCTGGCACAGAGTCTTGATGACTGCCAGAAGGCACTCGATGATGTGGGACGAAAAGCAGTTGAAGATGGTAGCCTGGAAGTGGCGGGCAAGATCGATAAAATGAAAGGGGCCCTGGGCCGATTGGCGAACAATCTTCGTTATGCGGAGTATGGGGCCAGTGGTTTTTTTGATCGGGTGCAGGTAAAAGAACGAGATCTGGATAGGATACATAAATACGACTTGCGTCTGAAAAAAGAGACGGAAAAGTTGGAGACGGACATCCGAGCTATTGGTGAGACGCAGGATCTGGATGAGGCGCTCGAGGGCCTGAGGGAACGAATTGCGGAATTGATCGAAAAAGTGGATCAGCGCATGAATATTATCAAAGGAGCCGAGTGATGGCGCGTTTGATGGAAGTCCTGGAATTTCTGGATGATACCGGCCGGACCATGGTGCAGCGCGTGCCGGAAGGGGACGAATGCGAGATCAAATGGGGGGCTCAGCTTACCGTTCGTGAAAGTCAGGCGGCGGTTTTCTTCCGGGATGGCAAGAGTTTGATGACGTTTAAACCCGGGCGGTATGTGCTCAAAACACAGAATATCCCCATCCTGACGAAACTGGTTACGCGTTTTGGGTATGGCCCGAAAAGTCCCTTTCGGTCGGAAGTCTATTTCCTCAACATGAAGCTGTTCCGGGACATCTCGTGGAGCACACAAAAACCGATACCATTCAAGGACGACGATCTGAAGATGGTGCGGCTGACCGGTGAAGGGATGTTCTCGATGCGCATCGTCAAGCCGGCCCTTTTCCTGAATCGGATGGTTGGGACCGAAGGATTGTTCCGGCGCGAAGAAATTGAGAATTATTTGCGACGGCTGATCGTGACGCGGCTGGTTGATCTGATTGGTGAGAATCTGGATAGCGTTTTTAATCTGCCGGAGGTCTATGATGAACTCGGATCGGCCGCCAAGATGAAACTCACCGAGGAGTTTGCCGCCGCGGGGCTGGAACTGGTGGATTTCGTGGTGAATTCGATTACCCCTCCCGAGGAAGTTCAAAAAATTATGGACGAACGTGCGGGGATGGAAGCGGTGGGGGACCTGGAATCCTACCTCCGTTTCAAAGCAGCACGGAGCATGCAGGATGCCGCCCGGCAAAGCGGAGGAGCCGGGGGCGGTGCCGCGAGCACGGGCGTGGGACTCGGTGCGGGCGTGGGGATGGGGATGATGATCCCGCGCATGCTGCAGGAATCCATCTCGGAAGGGACAGTCAGCGTGGAACCGCCCGAGCAAAACGTCGAGGAGGAGCCGACGGAGGTGGCGGGGGAGGATGCGATCAACAAAATCAAAAAACTGAAAGAACTCCTGGATATGGATGCAATTACCGAAGAAGAGTTTAATGCGAAAAAAGCGGAACTGTTGGGATCAATATGACCGTGTGACCAAAGTTTTATAAGGAGCAGAGGAAACAATGGCCGAAGCAGCAGACATTTTTTCACGGGCGGTCCAGCTTGCGCACGGTGAGTTTTACGTCGCGGCTATTGAGCAGTTCCGGCGTGTAACTGAGATGGAGAGCGGGGAAGGACTACCTGATGATGCTCAGTACAATATCGGCCTGTGCTTTTTCAAAATGAATGCCTTTGACCGGGCGAAAACGGAGTTTCAGCGGGTGATTGACGAATATCCCGACGCCACGATTGCCACCGATGAGTGTCCGGGGGAGATCGGAAAGACTGCCGCAAAAGCCCATCTCGGCCTGTTGATGTGCGCCCTGGCGACGGGCGATCGAACGGAGGCGGACGCACAGATGGAGGCCCTCCTCCAATATCCCGAGTCATACGTTGTGGATGAGGCGGAGGGACGGCGAACGTTCCATCAACTGGGGGAAGAACTGATCGAGAATTACGAAGACGGGGCTGTGGTGGAAGCATGAAGCATCATCGATGATGCAGCCGGCGGCTATGTTGAGATGGCGTTTGAACTTGCCGAAGTTCATGTCCTGGACGCCCTCAGGGAGATCCCCAGGCCTGTGTTTCCGGTCCCGGAGCTGCTCGCGTTCCATCCGCACGACGGGGAGGTGTCAAATCGTTCCTGTGTGCCTGTTTCGTTGCACAAACATTCTGTCAGAAATTATTTTATGAATGATCTGGTATGTATACGAGCCAGCTGTTAAAATGTTGACCGTGTTGCAGAATTAGTGGTTCGTTGAAATGCTTCGGCGCGTGCTGGACGGATCAGATAAGACATAAGGGAGGAGAGGTCATACTAATGGGCTTGGTGAGGCAGAAGATCCGGGAAACAAAGTTTGCTCCTCTGCGTGGAGGGGCATACGTTTGGGTGAGTCTGGGGGCGGTGGCGGGGCCAGAGGCATTGGAAGGTATGCGACAGACGCTTCAGGAACGGGTTCCATCACTGGGCGGAAATCCATGGCTGTTTGTTGGACTTTTGTTTATCGCCACAGTTTCCGCGGGCATTATAGTCCAACGAAAAATGTCTGAGGCGGAAAAAGCGCACCGGGACTTACGGGAAAAGGGTTTTGAGTCTGATGAAGTGAAGGTGCTGGATGACCTGGCACAGCATCACGCGCGGTTGTCGGCTCCCGAATTGGTCCAGGACGAAGCGGGTTTTGATGCTGCCGCGGAAAAGTATCTGGAGGAGATAGAGGATGAAGAGAAACTGACTGAGGTGGGTACAAATATCCTGCAGGTGAGAAAAAAGATAGATTGTGAAAAAAAGCCCGATTTCCGCCATTATGGGACTTTTGGGTTGAGCACGGGAGAAACTCTGGACGCGGTTCTGCAAGGAGGCGAATCAAATCGGTCATTCCGGCTGCGAGTGCTGGGTTCACCACGATCGGATCTGTGTGTGGGGGGAGGAGAATTTCCCACCATCGCCGCCGAAGGAGACAGTGTCGATTTCTATATTCTTGGTGACGGGAGCCGACTCCGTGCCAGAACGCGCGTCGTAGATGTGGATTCGGATAAAGAAGCCTGTCATCTGGAGCATTCTATTGAATGGGAAAATGCCGATCGGCGTCGGTCCCATCGAGTGACGGTTCAAGGTCCCGTCACGTTACGGACTGAGGACGGAGAAGTGGAGGGCTGGCTCAGTGACCTGAGCGCCCATGGGGCGGGAGTGGTTCGAGTAGATGGAGTGGCGGAGGGTGATGCGGTCACCGCTGTTCTTTCGCCTCAGGACTATCTGGCCCCCGTATCCGCGGAGAATCATCCGGACACGATTGAGGTTCCGGGAACGGTCCTGAAATCAAGGAGAAAGGACTCCAATAAATTGTATCCGGTCGAGTTTGATGAGATCCCGGAGACGAAACGGCAACCTCTTTTCCACCTCGTGCAGGATATCGAAGTGCGTCAGAGACGCAGCTAAGCAGGATTGTACAGTCTGCGCGCTAAGCGGTCCTGCGAAAGTCACCTGAGGTTCCTGCGAGTCACAAGGGCAAAAAACCTAACAATCGCCGGGGCAATCCCGGCAAGTTGGGCATCACAAAACGTGGTTCACTGAATTATTACTACTGCCCCGCTCAGGGATTTCCGTTCCCAGCCGGTAAAACTGGCTGGAGTGCCAGGCTCCGACGGATTGGGGGCGGACCGAGCACGGGTGAGTTTTTACAGTTGCAAAAGACCCAGAGCTACTGTCATTCCAATGATAGCCCCCACAGCGACGTCGCTGGGATAGTGAAGTCCGAGAATGAGACGGGATGCAGCGACGAGCAG
>CAZXYF010000099.1:0-11291 GCA_964644705.1 uncultured candidatus Brocadiaceae bacterium
TTTGCGCATCTTCGGGTAGTGCAGAAGTACGCCTCAACCGGGACAAGCCCGGCAGAAGGCCCATCTGGAATAACGTGGTTTGCCGAATACTTACAGCGGATCAGGGGGCAGGGTTATGTGTTGGCGGATTGTGGGACCCGGATCATTCGGAGGCCGGGACCAGCAGGACCGGGCAGGGGATTTCGTCGAGCATGAGCTGTTTCTCGCGGGCCATCAGATCCGTGTTGGTCTGGGTGGCCTGATAGGCGGCCATCACCAGGAGGTCCGCTTCGTTGTCGCGCAGCTCGTTGAGCACCTCGGTGTGGCAGGCGCCACGTTTGTGGATGGTCTGGTAGTCAACATCGGCTTCTCCGGCCAGCTGCGCGACGTAGTCCAGCTGTTTTTGCGCCGAGCTCTCGAGTTCCTCCTCGTATTCCTCCATCTCGTCTTCCACAAAAATACGGTGGGTGAGAAGCTGTTTGAGGGTATGGGTATCGACGACGGAGAGAATCACCAGTTCCGCGTCTTCGTCCTGGGCGAGGGCGATGGCGTCGCGGGCGGCTTCCATGCCGGCGTCGGTGCTTTCGATCAGCAGGAGGATGCGTGAGAACGTGTGTTTAACCATGGGCGTCCTCCTCCTGTTCGTTGTGGGAACCCTCTGTCTGTTCCCGCTGACGCATTTCCTTGACCTTCTTCATAATAACGAGCTCCTCTCTGTCGCGCTCTTCCAGGGAATCTCCAATGTATTCCAGGGTGTCTTCGTAGTCGGGTATAAAGGTGTTCTCCAGTGCGTTTACGCGTCGCTGGGTGCGCTTTATTTCGCGGGCCAGGCGGAGGACGGCATTTTCCACTTCGGCCAGCCTGGCGATCGGTTCCAGCGTCTCCTGAAACTTCCGTCGCACCTCGTCGGCGCCGCTGCCGCCGAAAAGCAATCCAAAAGGAAGTTCCTGCTGCTGGCTTTCCAGATCGATGTCCGGGATGGGGACTCCCATCACCGATCGCGTACGCATCTTGATGTCGTATCCGCCGCTGATGCCGCATGTCTCGCGCAGAAGGCGCTCGCTTCCCGACGTTTGAGCCGCTTTGCGCAGTGCGTCGAAGGCTTCGGTAACCTTCTCTTTCACCTCCTTCTGGGCAGTTCGTGCCGCCTCCATCCGGTCCATCAGCTCCATCACCAGGATCTGCCTCTTTCTCTCCAGCAGGTCATACCCGCGCTCTGCATGCTCGAGACTCTTCTCGATGCTCAGGTAATTGCTGCGTGTTGGAGCAACCTGTTTGGGCATATATGAACGTTCTCCGGTTTACAGTTCGTCGCTGATTACAGTGGACCACTCAGTCTTGTTTATGGCTTCGCTCATAGTACTGGTCGATGAATTCGTCGCTGATCTGGGACAGTTGTTTGCGGGGGAGGATGCCCGCGATATCCCAGGCCAGGTCCAGCGTTTCCTCAATGGATCGGTCCTCATGTTCGCCCTGCAGGACATATTGTTCTTCGAAGGCATCGGCGAATTCCAGATACGTGCGATCCTGCGGGCTCAGCTCCTCTTCCCCGATCACCGATGCCAGATCCCGGACATCCTGTGCCTGCGCGTAGGCGGCGAAAAGCTGGGAGGCGATCGCCTGGTGATCTTCCCGGGTGGTTTCTTCTCCGACGCCGTCTTTCATCAGGCGGGAGAGACTGGGCAGGCCGGCGATGGGCGGGTAAATACCTTTCTGGTTCAAATCACGTTCCATCACAATCTGCCCTTCGGTGATGTAGCCGGTGAGATCCGGTATGGGGTGTGAAATGTCGTCGGAGGGCATTGTGAGAATCGGCATCAGAGTGATGGAGCCATCGGCGTCCTCAATGCGGCCCGCCCGTTCATACAGCGAAGCCAGGTCGCTGTAGAGGTATCCCGGATAACCTTTACGGGCTGGTATTTCGCCCCGTGCACTGGAGACTTCCCGCAGGGCATCGCAGTAATTGGTCATGTCCGTGATGATGACCAGCACGTGCATATCCTCGCGGAACGCCAGATGTTCGGCCAGGGTGAGGGCCGAGCGAGGAGCCATCATCTGTTCCACTCCCGGTGCGTCGGCGGGGCTGAGAAACAGGGAAACATGACTCAGCACGCCGCTGTTCTCAAAAGTGCGCCGGAAGAACTTGGCCACGTCGTTTTTGATGCCCATGGCCGCCATGACAATGGCAAAATTCGTTTCCTCGCCGGGGAGTGTCGCCTGGCGAACGATCTGGGCGGCCAGGCGGTTGTGCGGCAGACCGGAACCACTGAAAATCGGCAGTTTCTGTCCACGCACCAGGCTGTTGGATCCGTCTATGATGCTGATGCCGGTCTGGATGAATTCCCGGGGGTACTGGCGGGCGGCGGGGTTGAGGGGCATGCCGTGAACGTTGGTGGGATGCCCTCCCAGGGGCGGCGGGGCTCCATCAACGGGGTGACCCATCCCGTCAAAACTCCTCCCCAGCATATCCTTGCTGACGCGGATACTGACCGGCTGCCCGGTGAATCGCACATTGGTGTTGTCGTTGGAGAGGCCGGTTGTCCCTTCCAGAACCTGTACGATGGCCTGATTCCCACTGACCTCCAGGACGGTACCCTGTCGCGAGCTGCCGTCGGGGGCATGTATCTCCACCAGCTCGTCGTAGCCCACGTTGTGGACATCGTCGACGAAGATAAGGGGGCCATCCATGCGGTCCAGCCCACGGTATTGAACGGGTTTGTCGGTGATCACTTGTAATCGGCCTCCAAGGATTCCATCTGTTTCGTCATTTCGTTGGTGAGGTCTTTCAATGCGTCCACATCATCATTGGGTATGTTGAATCGCGCGCGTTTCAGCTCCTGCACGATGTCCAGCTCGCGCACTCGTGTGATCGGAGCTCCCTGATCGATGATGTTTTGGGCCCGGCGGTGGAAGGTGATGATGGCATTGAGCATGGCCGCCTGTTTTTCCGGCGGGCAGAACGCATCGATGTCGTGGAAGGCGTTCTGCTGGAGAAATCCCTGCCGGAGAATCTCGCTGGTCAGCAGGGTGAGACGCTGGGAATCGGGCAGAACGTCGTGCCCGACCAGTTTGACGATCTCCTGGAGCTGATCGTATTCCTGCATCACATCCAGCGCTTCACGGCGCAGGTCGGCCCAGTTGGTTTCATGCTGGTCCCACCAGTCGGCGATATCTTCGGTGTATTCGGTGTAGCTCTGATCCCAGCTCACCGCCGGGAAGTGTCGCGCGTATGCCAGCTCACGGTCCAGCACCCAGAAGCACCGTGTGAATCGAGTGGTGTGCTGGGTGACCGGTTCACTGAAGTCGCCACCCGGTGGACTCACCGCTCCCACAACGCTGACGCTACCGTCCTGATCGTTGAGAGTTTTGACGGCACCGGCGCGTTCATAAAACTGGGCCAGCCGGCTGCTCAGGTAGGCGGGGAAACCCTCCTCGGCCGGCATCTCTTCCAGGCGGCTGCTCACCTCCCGCAGCGCCTCCGCCCACCGGCTGGTTGAGTCGGCCATCAGGGCGACGTCGTAGCCCATATCCCGGTAATATTCCGCCAGGGTGATGCCGGTGTAGATGGAGACCTCTCGGGCGGCCACCGGCATATTGGACGTGTTGGCGACCAGTACCGTTCGGTCCATCAGGGAGAGGCCGGTTCGCGGGTCCTCCAGTTCCGGAAACTCCCGCAGTATATCCGTCATCTCGTTTCCTCGCTCGCCACAGCCCACGTAGATCACCACATCGGCATTGCTCCATTTGGCGAGCTGATGCTGAACCACCGTTTTGCCCGTGCCAAAATCGCCCGGCACCGCCGAGGTGCCGCCGCGCGCCAGGGGGAAAAGGGTGTCCAGGACGCGCTGGCCGGTGATCAGTGGCTCCTCCGGTCGCAGGCGTTTTCTGAAGGGCCGGGCATGGCGGGAAGGCCAGATCTGCACCATGTCGAGTTCATGTTCCTCACCGGTTTCATCCTCCACAATGCACATCGTTTCTCTAATCGTGTGTGGCCCCGCATCCTCGATATGCCGGACGGTGCCGGAGACTCCATCGGGTATCATCAGATAGTGGTCGATAAAACGGGTTTCCGGAACTTTTCCGTAATTCTGTCCGGCCTCAACCTGATCGCCCTGCTCCACCAATGGCTCAAAATCCCACTCGGTTTCCTCATCCAGAGGAGAGGCTTTGGCCCCGCGTTTGATGAACGGGCCGATTTGCTCGCGGAACACCTCCAGCGGGTTCTGGATGCCGTCGTAGATGTTGCCCAGCAGGCCCGGGCCAAGCTGGAGCGAGAGCTCGCGTTTGCGACGTTTGACCAGCATCCCGGGTTGCAGGCCGCTGGTGTGCTCATACACCTGCACCGTGGCGATATCGCCGATGACTTTGATGATTTCTCCGACCAGACCATCGGGACCGACCTCGACGACCTCATACATGCGACTGCCACCCATACCATCGGCTTCGACGATGGGCCCGGAGACGCGGGTTATTGTCCCTGTATCGGCTGTTTTGTCAGATTCACTCATCGGTGTCATCCTGCGGGTTATCAGTATCCTGCGTCGGGTTCTCCAGCTCTGTCAGTTCATCGCCTATCACATTCGCGACGTGAATGCGCAGTTCGCTCCACAATCGATCGAGACGCCTGTCGAAACGCTGATCGCACAGCTGTGATCCGTCGGTCCGGCGCACGATGCATCCGCCGGACGCCGCCGCTGTTTCGTCGGCGATGCTCACCGAGACGTCGCGTGAGAGGTTCGCCTCGAGTTTCTTCTCAACCGCATCGACGATGTCCTCCGACCGTTCTTTTTTGTCCTCCGGGGTGAACACGAGTTCAAAATCCTCACCGGTCATGGCGTCGATGGATATGAGGGCCAGATGAGCCAGTGCTTCGGGGTAGTCATCCGACTCGGTGAGTTCCTGCAGCACCTTCTCGGCGCGCTCGCGGATCGCGTTGAGGATGTTTTCCCGTGCCTGACGGCGGATGTTTTCTGCGTCCAGTTCGGTGCGGGCCTGCAGACGGGCGGTTTCCCGCTCCGCTTCCTCCCGGGCCTCCTGTTTCATCTGTTCACGCTGCTGTTCGAGTTCTTCTTCGGCTTCCTGAACGATTTTGTCGGCCTTGCGCCGGGCCCGGCGAAGAATGGGATCCTTCTTCTTCTCCGCGTCCTCAAGGATTTGTTCTTCCAGTTGCTGGGAATTGGTTCCCATGATGTGTTTCCTGTCTGGTGAAGTCCGTTCCGAATATTTCGCCGATCGGGGGCCGCGACTCTGTCGTTACTCCTCCTCGAACTTGATGCCCACTGCTTCCCGGATCAGCCGGAACAGGGAGGGCGTTTCGCTTTCCCCACCTTCCGGCCCCGGCACCTCCACGATGAGCGGCTTCTCGGCGCCGTAACGGATACGGTCTATTTCATCCTGGATCCAGTTGGCGACGCTGTTGGGGATGATCACGATCGCTTCTTCGCGTTTCTCAGCTTCCAGCAGCGCATCGCGGGCCGCATCCTCTGATTCCACAACCGTTCCTTCCACCCCGGCGATACGGAAGCCATCCACTGTATCCTCATCTCCGATGACATACATGCGCATGGGACGATCTCCAGAGGGGCAGAGTTAGCGGTTCCGTGCGGGAGTTGGCGCCCGGCAGCGGCGGAAAACAGTGGGTTAACCGTTATATCTTGACCCACAGCAGAATGGCAATGAGCAGCCCGTAAATGGCAATTCCTTCGGCCAGCGCCACGAACAGGAGGCTGCGTGCAAGCAATTCCGGTTTCTCACTGGCGGCGCCGAGGGCGGCCGAGCCGACCTTACCCACGGCGTAACCGGCGCCGAGGCACGGCACTCCGATGGCCACCGAGATTGCCAGAGCGAGTGCCCAGGGCTGTGAACCCTGTGTCGCTGGCTCGGCTTCGGCTTCTTCGGTCTTCCGGACTTCCTCTTCCACGCTTTTCTCCGATACGCCCTGGGCTCCGGCGACCCGGGTGGACAGGCCCGCCACCGTCCCGATCGCGAGTAATCCGACCAATGCTATCCAAAAACGCTTTCTTTTACTCAACATTACTACCTCCACACTGATAAGTTACCGACGACCAACGTGGCCGTCAGGTGTCTGAAATTACTGTTCTCCCAGCTGAAACGGGCGGAACTTGTGGCCCTCTCCCCGGAAAAACTTGGTGAAAAATTCGTAGTATTCGAGCCGAAAAATCTGGATTGCCACGACCAGCCCCTCCAGACCGATCACCACGGCGGTGCCCAGGACAAATATGAGTGCCGACCACAGGGGCCCGCCGGGCAATTCCATCACCAGACCCTGAAGGATGAAAATTGTAAAACAGAGGGCGACATGGCTCAAAGCAAACGCGGCCACACGCAGAAAAGAGAACGTGTTGGCAACGAAAGTCATGATGGTCTCGACGATTTCCAGCACGCCTTCGAAAATCCCGAACACCGGGTTCTCCTCCCACAGTTTGCTGCGTCCGGTGAGGAGCGCATAAATGGGTTCTTGGAAGGCGAGAACCAGCAGCGGGAGTCCAATTACGCTCACCACCAGCCACGTGTCCAACGGCGACCATTCGTGGGTGACGAGCAATTTGATGGCCAGGGCAAGTGTGCCCCAGTAAAAAATGCCCCCGGCCAGTCCGAAGCGGCCCAGCAGCCCCTGCTCGTATTCGCCCGCTCGCAGCCGGCTGAAGATGTTCAGGATGATGCCGAGGCTGATGAGGGTGATGCCCAATCCCACCGCCAGCGTCATATAGCGCAGGACTTCAGCACCGGCCTCGCCCGTGCCACCCTCCACGCTGAGATTGATCGGCTCAATGGCGAACGTGTAGGGCCAGCCCAGCTCGTTCAGGGAGAAACCGAAGACACTCCCCTGGAAGAACGTGCCGAAAAGTGCCGCTGATCCGCCCGCCGCGGCAATGACGTATCCGAGTTGCCGGAGGGTATTCCGCTCGCTCATCTGCCGGAGGGCGATCCCGCCCGCGAGCAGGCACAGGCCGTGTCCGAGATCCCCGAACATGACACCAAACATCAGCAGGAAGCTGACAGCGAACATCAGGGTGGGTTCCACCTCGCGATACCCGGCCACTCCGAATCCCTGCACCAGCATCTGAAAAGGGGACAGAAAATCCGGCAACTCGCAGTAAGAGGGCACTTCGCCCTTTTCAATTTCCTGCTCGGTGGCGGACCGCGATTCCACAATGGCCGAACCGTCGGTGACGTCGTTGATCTTTTCCTTCAATTCGGGCAGCTTTTTTTTCGGGCACCATCCGTTGATCACGATGGTGGACCAGGTGGATCCATAATTCTGGCTGGCCCGACTGATCTGGAGCTCACGGACGACCTTTTTATACGCGGCTTCAAATTCCTCCCCGTGGGACTTCCCGATCTGCAGCAGTGGTTCCTGCAGTTCTTCGATCTTTTCGGTCAGTTCGTCTCGTTTCTCTTTGGCCTGGTTGTAAATGGCGGCCGGTGAGGCCTCATAGTTTGTGGGGAGGGACTGTTCTTCGAACTGATGTTCCTCCAGAATGGTTCCGAGCGCAAATCGACTGCGACGGCTGCTCAGTGCCAGAACGCGTTGCAGCTGGGCGCCTTCCGATGCCTCCCCCGGCCCAATGGGCGCCAGTATGGCGTCGCCGGGGAGCTCTGACCGCGCGGCTGGAATCTGTTTGATGGGCATATCACCCGCCGTAACGTGCAGGAAACTGGTTTCCGCCAGGTCATCCGGAGAGACCTGCAGGTCGCGGTAGGGCGCGATATCATCCATCGTTGCCTGGACCGTTTCCCGTTTCTCTTCGAGCTTATCGAGTTTTTTCCCGATGGGTTCCGATTCTTTTTCCACCTGGTCGATGAGGTTACTGACATCGTTCAGACTGAAATCACGCACCTCTTCTTCCCCCGTGGTTTCAGGGATTTCCACCCCGAACCACTTCATCAGGGAGGTCAGACGCTTTTTCAGCGTCTGGCATTTCTCTATTCGTCTGTTGGCCTGTTTCTGACGCGTATCGACCCCCTCCTCCTGGGTCCGTGCCAGTTCCACGACGCCCATTTGCCCCAGGGTCTCGGTTACGGCGTCTTCATCCCGCTGAAGGATGATTATCCGGATCCGATGCATGGGTGATTGAAGCAACATGTCAGAGCGCCTTTCTGTGCATTACCGTGTTTGCTGTCGAGTGTAATACACTGATTCGATCGTTTCGATGATGTTCTGAATTTCGTTTCGTTTCAGATAGAAATAGGCCACCAGAATCGAGGGACCATCCAGTAGCGTATGGTAGATGCGGTCTGCAATCTTGACCGTTCTGGCCCATGTTGCGTTTTCCAGTTCGACCAGGTCCTCCGCCGTCTCCTCCTCAACCCAGGATACATGTGCTCTGATTGTATCGGGTGCGGGTGATTCAAACAGTTCTTCGAGAGTGGATTGAGCAAGGCGATTTTGACGTTTTTCAGATTCCTGAGGGGGCGAAGGCGGCAAAAACGGCTGCAGGGTGTCCCACTGGATGTGGTAGGAGCGGCCCGCCCGGAGTGTTGTGAGAAGTCTTGCTGAATTCAGTTCGAACAGGATCGGGGGCGAACATTCCTGACGGGCCTGACCCGACAGTTCTCCGAGTTGATCCAGAATCAGGGACCACCATTCCCTTTCCAGGGCCATTTCGGTGAATGCGGTGGTCTCCTCGGACCTGTAGAGATCCAGGGTATCAAAAGCGGTCCGGGTCAGGTCCGACGGTAGCTGGCTGAGAAAATCCTCCAGGTTTCGCGCCTGCAGAAGATTGCGGGCGGAGATGTCGATACGCTCCGGGAGGTCGGGCACAAAACTCTCCGGATCCAGTTCTTCACGCCCCCCGGCGAAAAGTCGCATGAGCACGAGGATGTTGTCGAGCTGGAACCGTCGCACGAGCGCCGTATAGAACGACGACAGGTCGGGCGAAAGGAGGTGGAGGATAGAACACAGGTCCGCGATTCGATCTTTGCGCACCTGGCGCTGCAGAGCGACCCGTCCGGTCCCTTTCCGGCGTGGGTAGAGGTCATTCCAGAGCTCTTTGACCGAAGTGCAGTGGGCCAGTTCCTCCAGCCGGCCCCCCTCATACAGTCGCCGCCGTCGTCCCCGCAGTTTTGCCTGGAGGAACTCGGTGGGAACGCTGCTCTGAGGTCTGGTCGTAGGAGCCACTGGCTATATCTCCGCTGTCCTGGTGTTAGAAAAGGACGCTCTGTCCCTCCGGCGCCGTAAACCCCACACACTGGGGAGAGGCAGAACGAAGTCGATCGGCCATCACTTCCACCGCCTCAGGATTTTTGTCGATCAGAATGAACTCCCGCTCATTGTTGGCGGCCGCCTCGCCCAGCGTTCCACTGCCCGCGAAAAAATCAAGCAGGACATCGCCGGGTTCGGAGTGTACTTTCACAAGTCGTTCAACCACGCCCAGCGGCTTCTGTGTGGGATAGCCGGTCCGTTCACTGCCGTTGGTCGGGACGATTGTATGCCACCAGACGTCGGTGGGGGTTTTACCCCTTTTCGCTTTTTCCTCGCTCACCAGGCCAGGTGCCATGTACGGGATGCGATCCATCTCTTCGTAGTTGAAGGTATAATTGTCGGGGTCAGCCACATACCAGAGAATATTATCGTGTTTGGTTGACCACTTACTTTTTGAGCGTGCGCCGAAATCGTATGCCCAGATGATTTCGTTCATGAAACATTCCCGCCCGAACACAGCATCCAGCAGGACGCGGCAGTAATGGACCTCCCGGTAATCGATGTGGAGGAAAAAAGCGCCGTCGTTTTTGAGCACGCGTCGGGCCTCGATGAGCCGGGGTTCCAGAAAACCCATAAAATCATCGAACTGGTCCTCAAATGCTTTGCTGCCGAGGTCGATGGTCCGGTAGCGCTGCCCGCCAAAACCCGTCCGGTCGCCGTCCTCATCCTGCACGGTTTTCAGTTGTTTGCGTTCCTGGGTGCGGCCGGTGTTGAATGGAGGATCGATATAGATCAGGTCAACGGAATCGTCCTCCATATCCGGCAGCACATCCATATTGTCGCCGAGGATTATGCGGTTCATTGCGCATTGTCACCCGCTTGCGGAAAGTCATTCCACGCCACAGCGTCGGTTATCAGCCGGGCACCAGCTTCGAGCTTATCATCGTCGATTTGAGTCGGATCGGGTGTGTTGTTTCTGACCTCTTCCAGCCTGTCTTCACGTTGCTGCTGGGCCTGTTCCTTTTTCTCCTGGAGTATCTGCTGACTTTCTTCGCGTGCCCGCTCGGTCTCCTTCTCCCGTATATCGTCGGCCTTTTGCCGGGCCTCATCCACGATTTCTTCCGCTTTCTCCTCGGCCTCCTCGACCATGTTTCGGGCTTTTTTCTCGACGTCGAGAAGTTCCTGGATGGAATCACTCACGATCCTGGGCCTCCGCAATAATGGTGATGACATCTTCGGGATCATCAGCGGCAAGAAGCTGGTCGTACACGGTGGGGATCTGCACGATGGAGCCGATATCGGCCAGGGCTTCGATGGTAGTGCTGGGCTGGTCGGGCGAACCCATCAGCAGGAACACGATATACACGGGCTCATCGTCCACCGCCTCAAACTCAATGCCGTCGGGGGAGATGCCCACCGCAAGAACGGCCCCATCGATTTCCGGATGCCGCGCATGGGGGATGGCCACGCCGCCACCGATGCCGGTCGAACCCTTCTGCTCGCGTTCATACAGCGCATCCAGCACCCCGGACCGGTCGTCGATCTGGCCATCCCTGACCAGCAACTCGACCAGTTCGGCAATGACTTCGTCCCGCGTGAAACTTTCCACCGGGACTTTGACAACATTTGGATTGAGCAATCTTGCCAGATTCATATCAATTCCACCAGTTTGAGCAAGAACATACAGAAATCATCGGGATGATGTGTGCTGATTTCATGGTAATGGTTGACCTGGGATATCCTGCTTATCGGTTGTCCGGCTGTAGCTGCGTTGTCACTGTCGGTCTCGACTCGACCAATTGCGGGGTGCCGCAGTTTTTGTGGCCCGACCGTTACGCCCGCCGGTCAGGGTGGTAGTGTGCGGTTATCGGGGACGATAACTTATGAGTTGGTTCCCGCTGTGTTCAACCGAACTGGACGGGATCCCCTTGCACACAGGTTAAGAAGGAGTTGGCAGCATAAATTTGGAGTATAGGCCAATACTTCCCCGTAAGTCAACCCGTGCAAAAGGGGGGATATTTGCGGGGCGTGCCTTTTCCGGTTGCCACTGGAGAAGAACCCCGCGGGTGATGGCGGATCTAAACGGGCTGAATGGAGTTCGTTCCGGTTTTATTTCCTTGAGCCCCATGGGGGCGGATTCATACTA
>CAZXYF010000100.1:0-11206 GCA_964644705.1 uncultured candidatus Brocadiaceae bacterium
TGCGGTCACACAATTATCTCCTCCTCTACGGCTACTCTGACTGAGGATGATGTTTTGCCCCCGGGGAAATAGGCCTCTGGGGGCCCTTCACCTGACAATCTGACAGCTAAAAAACAGCAGAGTTCCGGCAAATCCGCAGCATAGTTTATCTGCTCTGGATACGCAAAGCTGTCTGATACCCCCTCAACATGGCTACGTGATCAGACCGATGGCCAAGACCAACATATGCGGCGCATGCGGATATATCCCGGTTATCCTACTTCCTGCAGATACTCCGCGGCCTCCCGCACGGTCTCCGTGGCCGCAGCAAGAAAGACCTGATCCCCGACCTTAATGTCCACGTCCCCGCGGGGAAAGATGAACTGTTCTTCGGCCTCACGATAAATGCCCGCAATAACACAATTCTGGGGGAACGAACGACTCTGTCCAATATCACTCACCGTCTTGTCCCCCACGGCAGCTCCCTCGGGAACGGTGGCCACCACGATACTCGCCTTGCCCCGTCCGAAGGTGGCAACCTGACGCAGTGTGGGCTGTTCGATCTCCAGTACCAGCTGTTTCACGAACAGCTCGCCAACGTCAAGCGTCCGGGTTACACCCGCCACCTTGTATGCGTCCTCATAACGCGGGTTCCGCATACGCGCGATGATGCGCGACACACCCGCGTTTTTAGCCAGAACGGCGAATGACATGTTGTCCCCATCCAGAGGAAGGGCACCGATCGCCACGTCCGCCTTCCGTATCCCGGCTTCTTCCAGCACGTCGATGTCCGTGGCGGTTCCGTGCACGGCCAGGGCACCGATACTTTTTGTCACATCCTCACACACGGACTTATCGGTATCGATCACCACAACGTCATGGCGGTGATCAGCAAGCTGTTGGGCCAGGGTACCACCCACCATGCCTGCTCCAGCAATGACAACATACATACACTTACCTCCAGGTTCTGCGACTGAGTAGCATGAGAATTGGTAAAATTTCCAGTCTGCCGGCCAACATGCCTATGATGTAAACAATCTTAGTCAGCGGATGCAGTTCGATCATCCCCTCCACCGAAATGTAGCACGGCCCAATATTCCCCATTGCCGAAAACATTCCGGATGCCGCTTCAAGAGGTCCGAGTTGATGGGACAGAAACGCCGTGACCATTCCACCGATGGCCAGGAAGAACATCCATCCACCAAACAGAGCAGCAATCCGCCGGATTTCTTCGGTTTCGATCGTATCCCCGTCGACAAGCAATAGATTGGTCGTCCGCCGACCCGTTATAACCCGATGGATCTGGCGTTTGACCATCCTCGCCAGCACCCCAATCCGCATAACTTTGATACCCCCACCGGTCGAACCAACACAACCACCGATCACCATCAGGATCAGGAATATCAGTTTTGCCAGTGCCGGGAAGTAATTCCCGCCGATGTTTTCCGTTCCAAAACCCGTTGTCGTCGCAATGGAAGCCACCTGAAACAGCGATTTACGAAAGACCGTCTCATATTCGCCCCACCCCGCATCCATAAAGTGATCAATCATCACAAGCCCGGTCCCAACTGCCAGTATGCCCCACCATATTCTCACCTCCATGTTGTCCCACAGCGACTTCGCATCGCCACTCAACGCGCGGAAATGAACAAAAAAGTTCATCCCCCCCAGTATCATCCCCAGCGTCAGAATATACTCGATGGCAATGTAATAATCGTACCCGGCCTCACGATAATGTGCGATACTGGCATCGTATGGAGAGTATCCCCCGGTGGAGAGGCAGGTGAATGCGTGGGCTACGGCATCAAAAACACTCGTACCGGCGATTATCATGAGGACAGCTATTAAAACCGTATAAAGTGAATATATGCCCCATAAAATCCGCAGCGTATGGAACAAACCCGGGGCGGGCCGACGCGAGAATATTTTGTGGCTTTCAGCGCTGAACAACCGGTGCGATGCCCCTCCCCCACCGACCACCATGAGAAAAAACGTCAGTATTCCCAGTCCGCCCAACCACTGGGTGAACGCGCGCCAGAAGATAATGCTCCGCGGCATCTCATCCAGGCCGGTAAACATCGTAATGCCCGTCGTTGTGAAGCCGCTTACGGTCTCAAAATAGGCATTCAAATAGCCTGCATCATCAATGGCCAGACAAAACGGCAACGCCCCCACCGCAGAGAGCATCAACCACGCGAGCCCGCAGACCAGCATCGCCCCTTTTCCGCCCAGCCCACGTTCATCACCATGGAGTTTCAGCACAAATCCGACCAAACACGACAGCGCAGCCGGCGCAAGATAAGAAAGCAGCGGCGCCTCCGGCCGACCAAAGGAGGAATAGAGCATCTGGACTCCAAACGGGACCAGAAGCAAAATACCCAGTACGTAGAAAAGCCCTCCCATATGGGTCAAAACCGGCCGTAAAAAATCAAATCGGTTACGCATAAGGCAATCTCAGCAAGGCGCTCCGGGAAACGCGACAGTTCATAACTGCATGAGGTACGAGTATGCAGGATAAAACAAAGGCATACCTTTTTTCACGTCAATTAATGTCACGGCAGCCGCGGCGGTCTCATACCGTAACCGTTTGCCGTGATCTGTCGTTTCGCGCAATCCCCACTGGTCGGCAGATCAGGGGGGACAGTGAAAACATTGGGTACACATCTCTCCCCCATCCTTCACCTGCGCCCGTCACCTTTTTCCGGTACAATCCGCCCGGAATCAGCCCCACCCTTCCATTCACATGGACCCATGAAACGCAAACTCATCTACACAGCAGGATTCATCGTGGCTGCGGTTTCTTTTTTATTCATCGCAGCCGGATGCTACAACTCCTACGCCCGGAACATCATCCGGCATCGGCTCAAGAACGCCCAACGCGAACCGGGCACCAATATTCTCAAAGGGGCTGCTCCAATCAATATCAGCGAAGGTCACGACCGAGTCTGTCTGCTCCTGCACGGTTACAGCAGTTCGCCGGCCGATTTTGGACAACTACCACAATTTTTGAGCGATAACGGGTGGGACGTCCGGGCCCCTCTTCTCCCCGCTCATGGCCGCGATCCGCGGGAGCTACGCAACATAACTGCCGACGATCTGGTGGCTTTCGCACGGGCACAATTCAACATGCTCAAAAAGAAATACGACACGGTAGTCGTGGGCGGTTTTAGCATGGGGGGTTCCATCGCGCTGATTCTCACTGATGCGGTCCGGCCGGATGCTACTTTCGTGATCAACCCATATCTGGGCTCGACCTACCACTTCTATTACGTTCTCCCCGTGACATGGTGGCACACTCTCCTCCGGCCCTTTCTGGATTACGGCGTGCAGCCCCCCGGCCGTGTCCCCATCAACAGGCCGGAGGGTCACGACGCCTTTGTGCATTACCATGCCGCTCCCGCCTCAATCTACGCCGAGGTATTCGAACTTCGTTCCCGCGCCCACCGGGCTCACCACAAAAAAGTACCCGTCCTGGTTCTTGTATCGGAGGACGACGATACCGCTTCGCCCGCCGCCAGCAAATCGTATTTTCAACGCACACGAGAAACCAATGATAAACTCCTCACCTTTGCCCGATCCAATCATGTCCTGATGCTGGATTATGACCGGCACCAGGCCATCCAGGCGATAGCCACATACCTGCGCAATCACGCACGGGAAAACAACTCTGCACAACCTTCCCCCATGGGGTCGCAAACCAAATGATTTTCCAGAGCATCCACACCATCAGTAATTTCGGAAAACCTTCAACAGGTGGAATTGACACCCAGGAGTCCCTCTTCTATCATGCCCCTTTATCCGCGACACGCTGCCGCTGCGGTTAATATCGTTGATTGAGCTTACTGCTTTCTGGAGATGAAAGATGAAGCTGCTCGTTGCAACGAACAATTCCGACAAATACAGGGAAATGGAGGAACTGCTCACCGACCTGCCGGTGAACCTGCACTCGTTGCAGGAGTTTCCGGAGGCCCCCGAAGTTGAGGAGGACCGTGACACTTTTGCGGGGAACGCCGCCAAAAAAGCTTCGGAAATGGCGCGGTTGACTCAGATGCCGGCGGTGGCCGATGATTCCGGGCTATGCGTTGATGCCCTCGATGGAGCTCCCGGCGTTTACAGCGCCCGATATGCGGGTCCGAACGGCACGTATCGCGACGTGTGCAAAAAGCTTATCCGGGAGATGCGGCGAGTCCCCGACGGAAAACGACAGGCCCATTTCACCTGCCAGATCGCCATGGCCGACGCCGAGGGAAACATCCGCCTGCGGGCCGAGGGGAAGTGCGAGGGTAAAATCATTCGTGAAATGCGGGGGGGACGAGGATTCGGGTATGATCCGGTGTTCCTTTATCTGCCCGCGGGCAAAACCTTTGCGCAGATGGTTCCCGAAGAAAAGCATAAGTTCAGCCATCGGGGCAAAGCGATGCGTGCATTCTGCAAAAAACTAAGCCAGTTCATCGAAGATCCAGACGCCTTCCCACCCGAAACAGAAGACGAGGCGGATGGCGAATACATCGACTTTGAAGAATGGAAGGAACAGCTATGACTGAAGGCCTGCTCCTGCTGCCCCCGAACACACGCGACCAGATCTACGGCGAACGACATATCAGTGAAATCGAATCGCTGATCAATCTGCACGATTGCTCCGACGGCGTTGGAGATCTGGAGGCTATCCGTCCCCAACTGGCCGACGCGGAGGTTATACTTTCCGGTTGGGGAATGATGGAGCTCAACGAAGATTTCCTCAGCGCCGCTCCCAACCTGGAAGCGGTATTCTATGGGTCCGGCTCCGTTCGCGGATTCGTCACCGATGCCTTCTGGGAACGCGACATACTGCTGACCAGTGCGTGGACGGCAAACGCCGTTCCGGTAGCCGAATCCACCGTCGCGTTCATGGTCATGGGACTAAAAAACGCATTTGAGTCGCGGCGTCTGATGCGGGAACAGGAGGACTCCGTGAAGGCGCAGCCCATGCGCGGGATTTACGGTGCCAGAATAGGCATCATCGGCGTCGGTCAGATCGGGTCCAAAGTTCTGGAACTACTGCAGAGCTATGATGTTGATCTATTCTGTTATGATCCCTATCTTACTGACGCGAGGGCAAAAGAACTGAACGTCACGCCCATTGAACTGGATGAGATGTTTCGCACCTGTGATGTCGTCTCCTTGCATGCCCCCAATATCCCCTCCACCCAGAACATGCTCACAGGAGAGCACTTTGCCAGCATGAAGGAAGGATCCGTATTCATAAACACCGCTCGAGGGGCGCTAATCAAGGAAGAGGAAATGGTGGAGGAGCTGCAGAAAGAGCGCATACTGGCCTTTCTGGACGTCACTGATCCCGAGCCACCGGAAAAGGGAAGCCCGCTGTACAGGCTCGATAACGTCTTCCTCACACCCCATCTGGCCGGATCGATGGGCGAGGAGTGCAAGCGCATGGGCGAATACGCGGTCAATGAACTGAAACGCTACCTCGCCGGGGATCCCCCCGCTCATCCCGTCACCGAAGACATGATGGAATGGATGGCATAACACGACCATTTCACAGACCTCAAGCGTGAATTGGCATAACGACCTTTTCCGACGCACACATACACGAACTTTGACGAAAACAAGGAGCTCACCATGCAGATCCTGCTCAATTCAATAGCCGTTGAACCCAATCGCTGGTCCGGGGGCAAAATCCCCCACTATCGTCTTGAGGACCTCCTGCCCGCCATTTCGGAGGCTGGCTTCGAATCCGTCGAAATATGGCAGAACCATGTTGCCCTCCTCGACACGGACGCGGTGAAATCTCTGGCCGACCTGGCCGATGATCTAAAAATGGGATTTCCAATCATCGGGATGTACCCCCGGTTCCACCTGGAAGGTGAAGAGAGGGAAGCGGAACTGCAGCGATTTGAGAGTATGGTCGCCAAAATGGATATCCTCGATAGTGACATCATCAAACTGATGCCCGGCCAGCTCCCCAGCAGCGAAATGCCGCCGGACGTATGGGAGCGGTCCGTTCACTTTTTCCACGAACTGCTGGAACGGACGAAAGACGCCGGCGTGATTTTCACCCTTGAAACCCATGGTGGCACCGTTGCCGATGAACCCGATGCTCTGGAACGTTTCCTGGAGGATGTGGATTCAGGCCGGGTGGAGGTTTGCTGGCAGCCGTATGATTTCACCAGCACGGGAAAAGCCATCCAACTCTACGACAGACTGGCCGATCGGATCGTTCACCTGCATCTCCAGGGTCGGAGCGACGGTGAGATGGAGCTGCTGGAAAACGCGGACATCGATTATCAGCAGGTTCTCGGCCACATCTTCAACACCGATTTTGACGGTTACCTTTCCATCGAATTCGTGCGCGATTGCGTGGCGGACTCGCCGGAGGATTTTGACCTCGATCTGGTCCTTAAAAACGCACGCCGGGACCGGAAATTCATAGAAAACATTCACGGGTACCGGGCCGGATAAAACCACTGGGTCCATGCTGCAGACTGTGGTCCGGTTGTCATAAGCACCGCCCCGAACCTCAGAAATCACCCCGTACAAAGTTGAGGCCCCGTCATACACGGGGCCTCATTCTTTGTGACATGTATGCGATCACCACCGTAACTACGGCTTGAGAATCGCTTTTACGCTTTCTTTGCTCTCGGTCACCTCAAGCCCCCTGGTGGCCTCTTCCAGTGAAAACCTGTGGGTGATGAGCCGATCAAACGGATAACGGCCTGCCGCCACCAGATTGGCCGCACGCCAGAGATGAGAAGTGTCGCTGACCCATGTTCCCTGGAGGCTCACGTTCTTACGCGCGATGCTGGTGAATAGATCCAGAGGTATATCCTCCTGGGGGGTGGCGATTCCCGGTATGCCATATGTGCCTCCGGGAGCAACAAGATCAATCCATGAATTCGTCACCGGGGCGAATCCGGTACAGTCCATGATGACATTCGCTCCCACGCCCCGCGTCTTGTCCATCAGACACTCGTGGATTTCCTCCTCATCCATTTCATCCACATTCAGCGTATTTGCAGCGCCAAAATCGAGTGCCATCTCGAAACGGGACTGGTCAGCCCCCGTGCCGGCGACCCACACTTCGCCCGCCCCCGCTTCCTGAAGCTGGGCGAGCACAAACAGACCAACGGGTCCGGGTCCAACCACCACCGCAAAATCACCGGGTTCAATGTCGCACTGTTCCACCGCGTGAGCAGCGGTCGCCCCGCTGCATGTGGCCGGAACCAACAACTCCGGATCCACGTCCAGATCCAGCTTGATCATTGCATGCCCCGCCCGCAGGTGGAGGTACTCACTGTAACAACCCAGGAGATGCGGTGGTTCTTCGCAGGAGTAGGAGATCCCATAGGTCTTCCGCTCCGGGCAGAGAGACGGTTCCTTTTTGATCGTACACTGATAACAATCTCCGCACATCACTCCCCGTTCCCACAGCACCTGGTCCCCTTCCTCGAGCGGGCGCCCGAACAGGTCCGTCTTCTCCCCGGCAATCTCGGCAATCTCACCGACGCCTTCATGCCCCAGGATCATGGGGACCGGCGTGCGGGGATCTTCGCCGCGCCACATGTGCACATCACTGCCGCACACCCCGGCACTGTTTATTCTCACGCGAACTTCCCCTTCTTCGAGAGGAACAAGGGGAAATTCCTGTATTTCCAGGGGTTCATCAAAATCGGTTAATACTGCGGCTCTGGCCTTCATCTCAAACGCTCCTTCGTGATTAAATTGTCTTTCAACAGTTGGCGACATCCCATGCTCATCACCGTTACCGTACGAACACCTGGCCGGCATCAACCACCAGTGTCTGGCCGGTAATTTTGGAGGAATGCGGACCGCTCAGAAATGCCACTGCATCCGCTATATCGTCCCAGTCGATCTCCTCCTTCAGGGCCGTCATGTTGATGTAATATGGGATCACTTCCTCCGGTTCCAGTCCGCGTTTCTCCGCCAGCGCTTCGATATAATCTTCATTCCAGATGCTGGATTCGCGGAACACGTTGCCCGGGCACACTGTATTCACCCGGATTCCATGTTCTGCCAGTTCCTGGGCCCACCCGCGGGCAAGATGAATCTCGCCCGCTTTGGTGGCGTTGTAGGCGCTGTGATTCTTTGAAGCGTCCAGCCCGCTTTTGCTGGACAGATTGATGATACTCCCGCCCATTTGCTGTCGCTTCATAACTCGGGCAGCTTCGCGGGCCATGAGAAGATAACCAGTGAGGTTTACCTCCAGTGCCAGGCGAAAATCCTCGACCGGAAAATCCATCAGTGCATGCGGGGGGGCCACACCCGCACAGTTGACCAGCAGGTCAACTCCCCCCAGATTCCTGACGGCTGATTCATACAGGTTTGTAACTGATTCCTCGGATGTCACATCCACCTTCATCGGCCAACCGGAGCCCGGCGCGTCCACTTCCTCTCGGATTCGACGTTCCGTCTCATCGGCTCCCTTTTTGTCAATATCCGCCAGCACCACGTGCATGCCTCGTTTGGCCAGTCCGATGGAAATGCCCCGTCCCAGACCGCTGCCCCCGCCGGTCACGAGAGCGACTTTCCCCGCCAGTTCCCCCGCCTGTTCCTGGCCCGCCAGGATACCGGCCCGGTAAGATTCCGCCTCCGAATCACGTATCGTCTGCACAGCTGAGTCCGTCAACGGCCGCGGGCCACCAAAAGTATCGGCAACCACCAACATATCCAGCGCAGATTTCACCGTGTTCAGCGCCGAATCCAGCATCGAGGGCGAAACCCCAACACTGAACACGCCCAGTCCATCGACAAGGAGACACGTTGGCGTGCCCCCTTCCGCCGCATTGTCCCGAATCACTTCCTCAACTCGCGCTGCCAGTCCCTCCTCGTGAGCGTCGCTCAACCAGAGGGGGCCATGGTTGCAGTAAACTACCTGGTCGGGAACCAGTGGTCCACACTGCGCCAGCTGCTCACAGTTCGGAGTGGAGAAAAATCGCTGGGCCGATGTTGGGAGGGAAAACTGAACCAGCACCGACTGATCCAGTATGTCAGCGTAGGTGCGTCGCATGACCGCACATACGTCATTTACCAGCTGCGTCTCGACTTCCCGATCCGGCGTAAAGGTGTCGCGCTTTTCCGTCCGCTGGCGTCTGTTCTGCCAGGCTTCTTTCGCTGCATCTACAATTGTGTACGTCCGCTCAACTGCTTCTGCCTTTGATTCCTCACTTACAAACAAACCATGATTTTCCAGGAACATCACCCTGGGTAAAGCTCCATGTTCCTCCTGGTATTTATTGAGTTCTTTCTGCATCCGGCGGGCAAGTGGATAACCGAAGTCGGTATATTCGATGTAGAGATAGGGTTGTTCAAGATCACCGAAAAGTTCCGCCACCGCTTCCGGCGCCTGCTGCGAGCACAGCACTCCGTTCAGCAGAGTGGGGTGCGTATGCACGACACAGCGTCCGAGCTGGGCATGGAGAATTGTTTCAACGGAGGGGCGGGCCTCTCCCTCGTCCACACATGCTGTGTTCAGCCGGCGCGCCACTTCCTGTTCGCGCTGGCTGGCATCCATTCCCTCCAGATCAGGATCATCCAGAATGTCCAGACAGGCTTCGACATCCACACACCGATATCCACTCTCCTCGTCCATCTCTTTCAGAGATGTTCCACTGGCCTTCACATACATGCGCCCATCGTCCGTCTTTACGCTTGTGTTGCCCCCGCCTCCCTGGACAAGGGTCGCATTGGCACCAACCTCGTTGGACACGCTAATCAACTCATTTAAGCTCTTGTTCATAGCATTCCTTCAAACAAAACCCATTCATTATTTGCTCTGACAGCACAAAGAGGATAAGAAAAAGCCGTATCACGCGCAACAATTCGCGTGCATTCGGGAGCCAAAAACGCCAGTCAGTTAATATCGGCGCGAGATTTCACGAAGTTTTTTATACCCCACACAATATCCCCCGCCATCATCTTCTGTATTTTTGCTTTCCTCAACATTTTCGCTTCCGCCCTGTTGGAGAGGAAACCCAGTTCCACCAGGATGGCGGGACATTCGGTACGAACGAGCACCCGGAAATCCGCCTCCCGGACCCCCCTGTTTTGCATGCCCGTCTTGCTCATACCCCTGATGACGGCACCGGCCAGGGCCCGAGTGATTGCCGGCGCCTCACGTTTTATGTATACAGAAAACCCCCGAGCACTGGCATTATCGGCTGAATCGGCATGGATACTCACGAACATATCCGCCCCCATTCGGTTGGCGATGTCAGCTCGCTCGTTTAATTTGACGAACGAGTCATCGCGCCGGACCAGCTTGACATTCATCCCGCACTCCCGCAGCCCACGCGCCACCCGCTTTGCCACAGGTAAATTGATCTGTTTTTCCTGAACTCCAATGGGACTGATTGCGCCGGGATCTTTTCCCCCGTGGCCCGCATCCACCACAACGGTGTAGCCGGAATATACAGCTGATTCATGCGACGAGGACGGTTCCGGAGCCTGAGGAACTTCATATTTGCCCGGCTCTCCTTTGTACCGCGGAAGCAATAAAGTGTCGCCCACGGAAAGATCTCTGGGATTGCACTTATTCACATGGGCAATGCGGCTCCAGTGAATGCCTTCCCGACGGCCGATTGAATGCAGAGTATCGCCCGCCTGCACGTAATAAACGTCGTATTTGTAGGGCTTTCGCGAGACATTCGACGATTCGCGGCCCGAACTCGTCGGTGTCCCGGAGGAGATGCATCCGCCCGATACAACGACAATCAAACACATCAAAATCGTAAGCTGTTTCAATTGCATGCTCTGAATATTCCGTAGGGTATGGCGCGAAATTGAACAAGATAGCCCGTCCCCGGCCCAAGCTACACCTCAACTGCGCTCATCCCGTCGCCCATTCTCCGTCAACCCCAAAGAGTACACTAATTTGAATGCGACGGTGATTGCAAGACACAATCCCGTAACCGGGTCAGGCGGTCACCTGAAAGTGCCCCGCTCTTTTTGACGGATTGATACAACAAGAAAAGCCCCAGCCATCTAAGCGGGCAGAATAAATCCGTTCCCGTTTTCACCTGAACCACCAGGACGAGTGCGAGAACGCCTCCTAACACGCATGTTATCCAAAAACGGGGGCTTGAAGAGTGCCGTTAGCTCCGGAGGCACGTCTCAGTCCACAGCCCCGGGCGCCAGAGCCGAGGAAACCCGGAAAAATTCTTTGGGCCCCCGTTCAGCACTCCAGGGCAATACAACCGGATTCGGTCTTGGC
>CAZXYF010000101.1:0-11168 GCA_964644705.1 uncultured candidatus Brocadiaceae bacterium
CGGAGGAGGGTATTTGGGGACCGTAGTTCGGCTCTTGTTTTTATCGAATTGAGGTTCCTTTACCACAAAACGGTGTCAAGTTATTTTCCACTGTCCTGCTTTTGAGAATGAGTGGCAGATGAGTTGTATCAGGTGTTTAGCTGGGGAGTTATGCAGAATACTCATTCCGGCATCCATGTTTCCGGATCAGGAGTTCTGAGGCCAAAATGGCCAGTCTCCTTGCCTTACATACCGCTCAGGAAATCATGCCCCCCGATGCTTGACGCCCTGACGGCTCGTGAAATGTCCGCGTTACCTCCCCGCGACGGTGCGTCGTGCAATTTCCAGTTCCAGCTTGCGAAAATCGGGATCCCCGGCATCAACCAGACGTCGTTGATGCGTTGCTTCGTTGCCTTCGTCCAGGAGGTCCTCCGCCTGCCGGATATAATGGCCTGACCCGAGTTCCTGCGCTTTAGGGCCAATCAGGTGCAGCAGACGCCTTATCTGGGAACGCATCTCCAGAACTTCGGTGGTCTGGGGTTCCACGATTTCGGTATCGAGCCCGTAGCGCATGGCCTTCCACGCGTTTTCCTCCAGATACTCGCCAATATACTCCGAGCGCGGCTCCCCTTTCTCACACTGGTCCTGAAAATGGGCCATGGCTGCCTGCGTGATGGCCGACAGCACCGCGACCCGCGCGGGATCGGTGGGCAGATCATACGCTCGCACCTCCACGGTACCCAGCGGTGGTTGCGGGCGGATCATCCACCATAAATCCCCCGGAGCCGTCACGTCTCTGGTGACTGTGAGCTTGGTGTACAGCTCCTCCAGATCATGCATCGATTCGACGGTTGGAGGCAGGCCGGTGCGCGGTAACGACTGGAAAAGATGCAGACGAACGGAATCCAGACCCGTGTCACAGTTGTCGAAATACGGCGAGTTGGCCGATAGTGCCAGCAGGGGATAAACCCACCGCTTGAACTCATGCATAGCATACAAATTGGTTTCCGGGCTGTGCATGCCAACATGCACATGCAGGCCGAACGCCATCATGCGATCGGTAAGGTATCCGGTTTCCTCAGCCACCCACTGATAATGTCCGCTTTCCACATACGGTTGCTGTTTCCATCCGGACATCGGGTGACATCCCGCCGCCGCGATCCGATATCCCGCCTCGCGCGCGGCCCGGGCCACTCCCCGGCGCACGTTCAGCACCGAGTCATACAATTCATCAATAGTCTCACATACGTCGCTCTGTCCTTCGATAACGCATTGTTTCAGTTCTTCGGTCGTCAGGGCCGATATTTTATCGGTCAACTCAGCGGCGACAGCATCGTGGGCGGCACGCAGCTCGCCGGAATCGGGGTCGATGAGGTGGAATTCCTGTTCGACGCCAACGGTGGGATGAGCGCAGGACTGATAATTGCTGAAATGTTCCATCTTTGGTTGTTGGTTGTTGGTTACTGGTTGTTGGTTGATGGTTGTTGGTTATAGTTTTTGGGGTTGCAGAAGGCCCGGGCGAGGCCGGTGAGCATGGTGATACCGGATTCGAGTGCATCGTCGTTGAAATCAAAACCCGGGTTATGCAGTTGCTCCGAGCTTAACCCCATTCCCAGGCGAAAAAGCAGGCCCGGCACATGATTCAAATAATATCCGAAATCCTCCGACCCCATGCTCGGGCCATCCAGACACTGGACCTGCTCCTCTCCCAGCACCTGGCGGCCCACTCTCGTGAACAGTTCATACAAATCGGGATCCACTCTCACTGGCGGACACCCCGATTCAAAATCAACCGTGCATTCAGTCCCGTGTTCCTCGGCCACCTCCTGCACTGTCTGCTCAATGGCCGTCAGTGTTTCATCCCGAATCCCCTCATTTAACGATCGAATAGTACCGCTGATCTGGCCGATCTCCGGGATGACATTCAACTTTTTACCCGAATGGGCCACACATGGACTCACCACCCTGTTCGGTCCGGTCAAATCCGCCAGTTTTCTGATCAGGGAAGACATTGTTATAAGGGGGTTATCCGTCAGATGAGGGCGCGCGCCATGTCCGCCCCGACCGCGAATGCGGACAAGAAACGAATCGGAGCCGGCCGTTATTGTACCGGGAAGCGACGCGACATGCCCGACGGGCAATTCCGGCCAGGTATGGAGGGTGAACATGGCATCGGGCAATCGGTCTGACAGCACTCCGGCCTCGATCATCTCCATAGCACCACAGTTGATCTCCTCCGCTGGTTGAAACAAAAAACGCACCCGACCCTGGAGGTCATCATGCATCTCACATAATGCCCGGGCAGCTCCCACCAGGCACGTTGCATGACCATCATGCCCGCAACAATGGGAATATCCGGGATTGCGCGAATGGTGGGGCAAATGACTCGCTTCCTCAACGGGCAGACCGTCCATATCGGCCCGGAGGATCACATAGGGACCGGATTCGGCACCGTTAAGATCCGCCACAATTCCCGTCCCGGCAATACCCGTGGTAACTTCCACGTCCAGCTCACGCAGCTCGGTCGCGATGAGGGCACTGGTTTTGCGTTCTTCCAAGCCCGGCTCAGGAACCTGATGCAACCTGTGGCGGAGTTCGCGCAGGTGGGGTAGATGTTTCTGAATTATCGCATGTAGTTTGCGGTTGCGAACAGTCATATTTTCTTATCGTCTTCTTGGATGTGAAGTATTGTGTATGCATATTACGACCGATGTTGGGCCCTGCGCCAGTGGCGAGCGATGAGGCGGGATATTTGTCGGATCATCGCGGGATCGTTCAGAGCTTTTTTTCGGCAATCAACAGTTCCTTCCAGTCCGATCGCCCCAGTCCGGCTTCAGCGCCAAACTTTATAAATCCGACCTCTGCCGGTGTGTAGTCAAACATCGACGCCCCGTAGGCATCCACCGCCACGATATCCGTGCCGGCAACGATGCGTCGCGCACCGGACCGAGTGTTATCGACGTCCTGGAGGCGGCCGCCGGTGGGCCCGTGTTTGCGCATCACCCGATAGGCGTCCATCACAACCAGATCAACATTGACCAATCGGTTCAGATCGACCATTTTACGATGGATGTCGCGGTGTAGATCTCCTCGCTCTCCGCCGACCATCCCAAAAACGTTTTTCATGCCCATGGTCAAACGGCTGGTCCCGTGGTCCTTGAGAACAGGCACATTGATCAGGACGTCACATCGGTTATCACTGATGAAATCCTCGTAGAACTTCCACTTATTGAGCGTAAATGCCTGCGGGATCGGCACCGTTCGAAAATTGTTTTCCTCAACCGTGAGAACTTCGGCCCCCGCCTGCCGAGCTGCCTCCGCAATGCCGCTGATCTCGTAAGAGGGTTCGGGATTAGAGGAGATGGTATGATCCATCACGCGCACCGTCGAAGCCCCCGCATCCTGACACATTTCCACAAGAGCAGCTACCACCCACGGATTGGTGTTGGCGGCCATCTCCGGGGGCTTCATCCAGGCCATATTGGGCTTGATGTAAACGGTTTGGCCGGAATGCACCAATTTTTTTAGCCCCCCAAGTGCATCAACGGCAGCGCGCGTCATTTTTTTCACAACACGCGGTTCCTCCTCCTCAGAGGCCGCATCACCATGGACAACAGCGATTCCGTCGCGCAGCTTCGATGGGGCATATCCGCGTATATGCATCGCCTCCCGGCCCATGCCCAACCATTTCGCCGCCAGAAGACCTGACCCCGCTAAACCACCCCATTTCAACAACTTACGTCGTGATATGATTCCGTGATCATCGGTCTCCATGATGTTCCTCCCGCCAGTGCCTTGCTGGTCCACTCGTGTTCTTCAGTGTACCGTGACAGCCCAAATCCAGCAAGGATGCCCCCTGCCGGGCAAGGGGATCTATTGCTAAAATGGTCACGTCAGGCCCATATATTGGCGTTAAACGCCATTTGGGTTTGACATAGCATAGTCATCTGGTTAAATTCGTCTGGTGTCGCAAGAGGACTCGGTGAATTTCACATCAGATTTACTTTCGCGAAAGGAGGCTTTCGATGGCTGAAAAACTCACACTTCTGGTCGGATCAAAAGTCAAGCAGAAAATCAAAGATAAGGATATGATGTGCTCGGCAGAGGTTCTGGACGCTCTGAATGATCGCGTTCATGAACTGCTGGACAGAGCTGCCGATCGTGCCGATGAAAACGGACGTAAAACCGTTCAGGCGCGCGACGTATAGAAATAACATGTCAGATTCTCGATCGCCTGATACCCTCACCCGATAAGTCTTTACTCTTGCGGCACTATTGGGCGGGGTAGAAGGGCGAAAGAGATACGAGGTGTATTCAATAAACTCCGCAGTGTCATGCTGCGGGGTTTATTTTTTTTTACCGCGCCTACGGCGTGGGGAACATTCGGGGGATCACTGAACCCGAACCTGATCCAACTCCCCCACCGCAACTATTTGGCCCTCCGGCGAGGCCAGGTAGAAAGCGGCTTGCCCGGGATCAGATGCGACTAACAGGCCCTGCGGCATTTTCATCGACCACTTTTCTTCCCCCGTTGCCTCATCCAGACACGCCATCCGTTCATCACGCGTCAGCATATACAGACCTCCGGTCCCCCGGCTCACCAGCTCGGTCGCATCCCCATGCCGCCACTGCATGCTCAACTTCTCACCCGCATTCAAACACTGGACTCCGCTTTTATACGGGAAGACCAGAAGTTTATCCCCTATACCGACTGGCGACTTTGATACCGGTGCGCCACATGGAAACTTGCTGAGGAGGATCCCATCTGGCGCCGAGACCACATACACATACCCTCTTTTCCCCCCCACGTAAAGTTTATCGCCTACCAGAGCGGGACCAGAAGTCAGATCCGAGGGAACCGCCGGCTTAAATGTCCAGAGCGATTCGCCCGTTGACGGGTCGATAGCCATCACCTGCCCCATATACCCGCTCACATAAATGGCGCGGTCAGAAGCGATTATTGGTGATCGGATTTGCCCAAGAGCCGTCGTCTTCCAGAGCAATCCATCGTCCTCCATGCGATATCGCAGCACTTTCCCGTTGCCTCCCCCTAAAATAAGAGTTCCGTTCCTGTATACGGGGGCTGCCATGACTGGAAGGGCCACAGGAGCTCGATCGTCAATGCTACCGGTGGGAAGATCGATGGTGAGAAGTCCCTGGCCGTTCAGCGCATACATCTTCTCCCCTTTAATGATCGGTTTTTCCCACAGGCCACTTTCCAGCGCCGTGGTCCCCTCCCACACGCCACTTTGCGCATTGAAGTAAAATATCAATCCATCCAGGGTTTCCACCACAAACTTATCCCCGGAACGATATGTGTGCCAGAGGTTGCTTGCTCTCTCCGAGACCTGTCCGAGATTGTGCCGCCATAGCACTTTAAGCCCTTTTTTGGTCAGCTTTTCCTGATCCAACGAAGACAGGAATTCCGCCCGGGCCTTCCGCGCCTGCAGACTGTCACGTCTTTGTTCCTGCGACCCGTTCTGTCCTCGCAAGGCCTGACTGACGTAATCTTTGTCTGGCACCATACACCCGGAACCGCCCAGCCATACCGCAATCAACAGAGACGCAATAGTCCAGCACCGTCCATAACTCATCATATTTTTCTCCATCCTATTAACAGACAGGGATTCAACCTATATTTTCAACATCCTCAAACCAGATACGGGCTTCACCCGGGGGATAAGACGTGTATATAAGGGAGTTTAACCCGAACATTTCACAAACATCAAGCGTGAATTATTCTAAAAGCAGCCTCAGCCACAGGTAATGTCGAACGATCAGGGCGATTGTCAATCACAGTGTGTTTTCAACGACTCAAACGACACCGGTTTGGGCTCCAACCGAGCCTCGTGACATGTCCGGGTCAAACCCGCCTTTGCAGGGTATCAAACCTGCCTCTCGTGCTCACGGTCCGCACATTCGCGATGCACGCGGCGCGCAAACATGCGGCGAACCTCTTTCGATCGGGTTATTGCAGGGAAAACTTCCCCCGCTGATCCCACCACTCTCTGCACCGGCATCACGCCCCGCAGAGAATTTGTGCAGAAAATCTCGTCCGCTTCGTATAATCTCTCCCGGGCGACCGCTCCCTCCGAAACTGGTATATCGTGTTCACGACAAACTTCCAGCACGACCTTGCGTCCGATGCCGGCCAACAATCCCTGATCGACTCCGGGCGTAACGATTTTCCCATCTTCCACCAGAAATATATTGGATATGGCACCTTCAGCCAGATTTCCTTCCGTATTCACAAAAAAGACCTCGTCGGCATCCTTTTCCCGACCGTGAGCCAGAGCGAGCACATTTTCCTGATAACTGGTGGATTTCAGCGATTGCACAGGGGATGTTTCATTACGTGCAAAAGTGGCGGGTGCAAGCTTGATTGGAGCAGTCTCCTCAAGCGGCGCAAGATCCTCAGGCCGGATATCCAGCAATACGGTCGGACAGTCCGCCTTGAGGGCCGTCAGGCCCCGGTCATGCAGGCCACGGCTGACCGTCAGACGCATATACCCGGACGCCACTTTATTCCTCTCCATAAGCTTTCTCGCCGCACGGCGCAGTTTCTCACCGTCGGGGCTCCACTCCCACCCGGTGACCTCGCAGGCCCGCTCCAGACGCTCAATATGATCCTCAAACCGGAATGGTGTTCCATGCATCACCCGCGTGGTCTCAAAAAAGCCATCCCCCAGCAGAAACCCGCGATCCAGCGGTGAAATACGCGCCTCCCCCGCGGAGACAATTTCGCCGTTCAGGTAAACAAAACGATCACTCATACTCTCCTCCTACCGCATCAAAAAGCGCTTTTCCTTTGTCAAGAGTTTCCCGATATTCGGCTTCCGGATCGGAATCCGCCACGATTCCGCCTCCAACCTGCATGTAGATGCGTCCGCCCGTTTGAACGATCGTCCGGATGACGATGTTCAGATCCATCCGTCCGTGATATGAGATGTAACCGACACTCCCCGTATAGACGTTGCGCGCATGCGGTTCGATTTCCTCTATAATTTCCATCGCGCGGATCTTCGGCGCGCCGGTAATGGAACCGCCGGGAAACGTGGCGCGTAACAGATCAAATTCGTCGTGCTGTTGGCGATACAGCTCGCCCTCCACGGTGGAAACGAGATGATACACGGTGGGATAGGTCTCCAGAACGGCATGTTCGGCCACTTCCACGCTCCCGTAGCGACACACCCGTCCGAGATCGTTTCGTTCCAGATCCACAATCATGGCCAGTTCCGCATGGTCTTTCTCCGAACCGAGTAACTCCTCGCGCTGTCTGCGGTTGTATTCCTCCCGGCCGGAGACCCGTGGACGCGTTCCTTTGATCGGCCGGGTCCACACGTGGTCATCATCCAGCAGTAGAAAACGTTCCGGTGAGGAGCTGATCACTTCAAATTCGGGGTATTCCAGATAGGCAGCAAACGGGGCCGGATTGATTTCACGAAGCCGTCGGTAAATGTGAAGGGCATCGTCCGGAGCCCGGCCTTCAAACCGCTGGGCCAGATTGGCCTGGAAGATGTCGCCAGCGGCTATGTAGTCTTTCACCTGATTGACCGCCTCCCTGTATTCATCGGGTGTGAAATTAGACACCAGTCTCGTGGGGCCAACTGGCGGGTGCGAATCAGCGGTATCCAACGAAAAATTGGCCGAAGGCGGCTCCGAACTCCGGGGACCTACGTAAAAAGTGACATCGCGTCCATGATCGAAGATCAATCCATGATCATACAGGCCCAGAATGAACCCGGGTACCGGAAGGTCATACTCGCATTGTCGGGGCAACGATTCAATATGGTGCCGCAAATCATAGGAAAAATACCCAATTGCTCCCCCGGCAAACGGCAAATCGTAATCATCCGGCATTTCGATACGATGACGCGAAAACTCCTCCGACATGACGCGAAATGGATCGTCCTGCACCAATCGGCTTTCGCCACTCCGACAATTGACAATTTCCACTCCGCTGGCCCGACATGCCATCACCTTCCGCGGAGATGTACACAGGATCGAATACTGTCCCAGAGAGCCATCATGCTGTGAACTCTCCAGCAGCGCAGGGTACGGGCGATCCCGCATACGTTGCAGCCACTGAAAAGGGCGGCAGCCCCGCTCAATCTGGTCGACACGAACTGGCGACAGCATCATTGAGTTTCCCGGAATGAAACGGATGGAAGCAAAATACACTCTAACATGGGTCTGTCGATCAGGCAATAGTTTGTGCATATAATCCGTATTTGCCACAGGAGACATATGGCATACACACCAGGCCTGTCCAAAATAGCGTTTCGAGATGCGTGCGTCTTTGTCTTTATCATCGTCTTTACCATGATCTGCCGTTGTTTCTGGCTGTCTTAGCATCGATAGAAAGGCAGACAAAGGTAAAGATGTTGGATACACCTCCCTAAACGTAATTGGGGGTGGTGTGCGAGATGAACCGTATTCCCGGCTCAAAGTCACCCGAGACCCCGTTTGAAAACTCATTTTTGAGTGTTTTGGACAGCACTGGGTACACACACATCTTCTCTCCCCCGGATAAATCTCACCGACATGCCGGTGTAACTCCCGTGAGCCGTTGCTTGTACGCGCTGATATATGGTAGGTTTGTAATAACAATCTGTGAATTGCTGGGCTTCTGTGTTTTCGAGAATTCTCCCACACACAACTCCTCTCATGAATCACACGACCCTGCTGGTCATTTCTGACACCCACACCATTGACCGAGCGCAGACACCATTTCCGGATACCACACGCCGTTGCGAGCTGGGAAATGAACTCGTGGAACGCGCCATACGCGACGCCGAGCTGACCGGTGGATTTGACGCCATTGCCCTGATGGGTGACCTGATCGAAGACGGTACAGCCGTCGGGGCGGAACAGGATCTGGCGTCACTGGAGGCGCGAGTTTCTGACCTGGTGGATCACATCCCGCTGATGGTGGTGCCCGGCAACCATGATCCGGATCAACAATTCTGCTTGCGACTTTTCAATGATCACCAGGGGTTGCACCGGCTGAACGGGTATCGTTTTTACACCTTCGTCGATACCTGGGATGAAAACAATGTGGGACATCGCCCGACCTCCCAGCTGGAGGAGTTCCAGAATCTGGCGAGTCAGGACCGGGATGCCCCCCTCATCGTGCTGCAGCACAACCCTCTCTATCCCCCCATTTATGACGAGTATCCCTTCGTTCTGGCCGATCACGAACACATCATGAACGTTTACGAAAAGGCCAACGTCCGACTCTCGCTCAGTGCACATTATCATCCAGGCCAGGAAATGGCCTCCCGCAACAACGTTTTTTACTGGACCTCCCCGACCCTCAGCAAGCCGCCTTTCCAATACACTCTCATTCACTTTCGCGGCCAGGACGTGGAAATTGAACCCAGGAAGCTGCAACTGCCGGAAAACATTCCTCTGATGGATGTTCATGCCCATACCCATTACGCATACTGCGCGGACAACGTGTCGGCCAAAAAAGTCATTCAACGGGCTGACACCTTCCACGTCGGGACACAATGCCTGACCGAACACGCCGACCAGCTGTATATGACCCGCGAACAACACGCTTCGGGGCTGCCCTTTCGCAGTGGTGGTTACTGGGATTCCAACGGGGAGGGAAACGCGGATCGGATGAACCGATACCAACAGGAGGTCAAGCGCCTCCGACAGGATTCAGTGCGCCTGGGTGTTGAAATTGAACTCGACAGAAACGGGGCCCCCGCGATCCACCCCGGTCATCTCGGTGACTGGGACATCAAACTGGGGTCCGTACACTGGTTGCCCCACGACATCGACAGCCTTTCTCCAGATGAAATTCAACACTCTTTCCTGCAGAACACACGAGCACTCCTGGAAGCCGGCATCGATGTTCTGGCACACCCGTTCCGGTTTTTCCGGGGGGTTGAATTGCCACCGCCGACGGCCATATACGGACAGGTTGCCGATCTTCTGGTGGAGCATGGAGCGGCAGCGGAACTGAATTTTCACTACAATGATCCCGATCCAGCGTTTTTCAGTATCTGCCTGGAGCGAAACATCCCGATTGCCACCGGCACCGATGCCCATAAATTATGCGAGGTAGGAGCATTGAGACCGCATATATATTTCATACAGAACCTGACTGAGCCACGGGCTTTACAGAACGTCCTGTTCACTGAACTCGGAGACGATCATGCTGAGATTAAATAGCCCTCAACGTAACCACTCCGCATTTGCCGCTATGGTGTACGCGGGCATCTCCGCTTCACTCATCCTTCTTCTCGGCGGATGGTTTCTGGGGTTTACACGTCAGACCGCCGACATAAAGCCTGTCGGCAACGATTGGTCACATCTCTCCGCTCCCCCTCCCATCCAGTGGCCCGCTGAAGGCCTCAATTACCGGGTTAGATGGAATGGGGTGCGAGCGGGCACGCTGGAGGTAAAACTGAGGACCGAAGAAAGCGCCTCCAACAAATGGACGGTCATAAGCTACGCAGCGCACACGAATACCCGACTGAAATGGGCCTGGTCCTGGAGGTCGGAAGGTACTACCTGGTTGGAACCCAAAACTTTACTCCCTCTGGTTGAGCACCGACACACCGTGGAAAATGGCGATTCGGAAAGGTGCTGGACAACCTTCAGACGGACTCATCGACGCGTGAGCCACTTTTCCATGGACAACGGCGGCGAGCCCCCCGAATGGGCTCGAATCCATTTTGTGCATGGTCTGAACCTGCCGGCCTTATTCGCACGAATCTGTGCTGTGCGTTTCCAACGCGGCGAGGAATACACCTTCGATGTGATAGAGGATGCCACCGCATACGCTGTGTGTATCACCCCGAAACACCGGCAGACGTTGTCCGTCGGAAATAAGACGCTTGCGGCGCAAGAATTGAAACTCGTCATCCACGAACTGCGGGCGGAAAAGGTACCAGACGAAGGGGAACGCTCGGACCCCACCGTCATCCGTATCTGGGTGGACGATCAGGTAAAGGCCCCGGTGCAACTCCGCTATACAGGCGCCATAGGCAAAGTCACGGTTGAACGGATATTCGATTCACCATGATGATCGAGGGCGGCCTGTCCAAAATAGCGTTTCGAGAAGCATGATTCTTTGTCTTTATCATCGTCTTTACCATAATCTGCCGTTGTGTTTGGTGGTCTGAGCATCGATAGAAAGGCAGACAAAGGCAAAGACGAAGGTAAAGATGTTA
>CAZXYF010000102.1:0-11167 GCA_964644705.1 uncultured candidatus Brocadiaceae bacterium
GGACAAGCCCGGCAGCAGGCCCATCTGGAATAACGTGGTTTACCGAATGTTTACCATGAAAGCAACAGAGGCCAAAGGGATTAGCGCTCATGAGGCCGTAATTCCTTGCGTGCCAGTAAGTTGGATGACGAAAATTGGTCGGGTGATCAAACACGACAATACCCATCATTATCCGCTTCGATCCACCCGCCGCGCCTCTACCGCCGTCGTGATGAAATTTGTTTCCGCCGCTGCCAGAGGCTCTATACAGAGAATGACGCCCCTCGAAAACCGGATCTTCATGATGATCTTTCAGCCGTCTTCTAATTCCGACTCAAGCATGTCGATAAATGACTGGAAATTCTGTCGGTTACGTTCGTTAAGCTCTATCAGCTGCTCATGCATCTCTTTGATTTTCTTGAGACGTTCCCGCTCATCACTCGGTAGATGTACAAAATCGATCTGGGACAATTCAAGTTCAGACGGCATCTCGCAGGGCTCGTCTTTAAAGGCGATCACGGGAGTCAGACCAATCATTTCAAATTCATGTTTGGCATCCTCACTCGCGTTCACAACGAGAACACCCTTGCCCTGCCCCCGGGAACTTGACATTGCTGCGGAAGCCACAACCCCCAAAAATGTGCTGTCCATAGCATTGCAGTCCCCGAGATCAAAGATAATATTGGTACATCCCTGCCTGAACATGGCCTTGATAAAATCAGGCAATCCCAGGCAATTTTCCTGGGTCGCATGCCCCATGGGCTTAACGTAAATGGTCTTATCAAAAACTGCTACTAATATGCGTCCATCGTCTTCCAATGGCGCCAACCTCCAAATGATCTGCTTTCCATTCTGCCTCGCAACTATCTCATCAATACTGCGCGAACGGATCTGCTGCTCGATTGACTTATGACGGCATAAATACGCCACGATACGCAAGGATATAACAAATACTTCCCCTATGGCAAGTATTATAACCAAAGGGCGTACTCCATGCACACCGCTGCAAGCCCATCGCCCATCGTGTTTTACCGTTCTGTTTCCCGAACCGGGGGGCACGGCCCCACCGTAACAACTTCGTCGCCACCCGCCCGAAGCAGTGCTGTCCAAAACCAGGAGATTATTTTAAGAGCCTGTTGATGATCGGATAACGCCGGGATATGCCGGCCTAATTCCCTGCCCAGTGTGTTTCCGCCCGATACGGTACGGCGGTTCGGTCGGTAACAGGCCAGCCCCACCGTGCAGGTTTCCCGTCTGCATATTTGACGGCACTAACAGTTGATTGTCAACGGATCAACCGGTACCTTAGGTAATGTCTAATTCCATACGTGCCTCTCTTTATCGGGCCGTTCTGTGCTCCGCGGCCTCCTTCCCTTTTTAGTCTTCTAATAGTTCTGGAGTGAGTTCGTTGGCGGACGATTCTGACACAAGCGATGACATTTCTCTGGTCTCAGTCGTTATCCCCGTTCCAGCTGATCCTGACCGAGCGGTGGAGACCATCGAGAAGGTGAATAAACAAACGTGGGAACAGCGCGAGACGGTTATCGTTTGCAGTCCGGACACAGAACTCGAATCGACCGATTATCCCAGGACCCGAGTGGTGCAGGAACAGCAGTGCGAGAATATGGCCCAGCTGATCAATTCGGGCATGAATGCTGCGAAGGGAGACGTCTGTGTTCTCCTCATGCCCAACTGCCTGCCCGCCGATGATCAATGGTTGACGCACCTGGTCGCCCCGTTCGAGGACCCGGAGGTCACTGCTGTGGTGAGTCCGTGTGAGGGACATGAAACGCGCGAATCAAACTTGCCCGCCCGCTTGATGGAATGCGTGGAAAGCCCGCAAATAGAACAGAGCGATGCGGAGGAGGCACGCGAGATTCACCTTCTCAGTCACCTCTGCGATGCTTTTCGTGCGGACATTGTCACTCCCTCCGATGACCTATATCACACCGGTTTCCCGACGCCAGGCGAGGCCGTGGACCTCTCGGTTCGAATCAGTTCTGCCAACCACAAGATGGTGCTCAGCCCGCGCGCAAAAGTGTTTTACTATGATCCGCCCAGAACCCGTTCACTGAAGACGGTCCTGCATAATGCCCTCCATTTTGGTCGAGCTGATGCCCTGCTGGGAAAAACTCACAATATTGACTGGATTGGGAGCCGTACCTATGCCGCAGCGGTTCTGTCATTTCTGGCTTTGCCTGTAGCACTGATAGACATACCGATTGCCGTCATCTTCACCCTGATAATTTTTGCCTGGTGCTGGTTTCTGCCTCTACGCGTTCCTCTTTTGAAGTGGGAAATGCCCGTATCAGTGCTCCATATAGGTGTCTATGCTGCAATAGTACTCTCAATTCGCGGTCATTGGGCCCCGTTTATCTTCCCCCCCCAGCAGTGGCATCCGGCTGTCATCCGTCAGTGGTGTTTCGTAACCGCACTGCCCCTCTCATTTCTTCTTATTCTATTCTACGATGGCATCCGTAGTGCTATTCGTGGTCTGAAGGACCTTCGTGGGATATACTTTGCCCCGACCATCCTTGTGCTGAGCATGCTCTGGAATCTCATTTCCGGCATCGGTTACATGGCGGGCTACTTCATGGGCCACGCGGATACGAATGAGGAGCCCGCTTAGGCCAAACATTTCACAAACCTCAAGCGTGAATTATTCTAAAAGCAGCCGCAGCCACAGGTAATGTCGAACAATCAGGGCAATTGTAAATCACAGCGTCTTTTTCAACAACTCAACCGACACCGGTTTGGTCTCCGACCGAGCCAGCAGTTGCGGTGTAAGAACACGAGCGCCTTTGTCTGTTCTCACAGATGGCGCACTGACGACTCGTGAAATCTCCGGGTTCGCAGGTTGTTTTGCAATCCGGATGCAAGCGGCCATCTCTTGCGTTATATTGCAAATTTACTCCGTCCAATCCAATCGAGAACAGTAACGAGAACAGTAAAGTGAGACAGATATCATGAGCATACTCGTAACCGGGGGAGCCGGTTTCATCGGGAGTCACGTTCTTGACCAACTCTCTGCCGATGGACGCTCCGCGATCTGTTTGGACAACTTCAACAACTATTACGATGTCTCCATCAAACGACGCAACACTCAGCATTTTTCGGATGACGGAAACGTGCTGTGCATTGAAGGTGATATACGCGACCTGGGAACCTGTCGGCGCGTTTTCGAACAAAACGATGTCGAGTACGTGATCCATCTGGCCGCACGTGCCGGCGTACGACCGTCCATTGAAGACCCCCTGCTCTACGAGTCCGTCAACTGCCAGGGTACGCTTAATTTACTGAAGTGTGCTCAGGAATTTGGAACACAGAGATTTATTTTCGGGTCCAGTTCTTCGGTATATGGCGAAAGTGCAACGGCCCCATTTAAAGAAGAATGGGCCGCGGATCAACCGATCTCCCCCTATGCGGCAACCAAACGCTCCGGGGAGCTCTTCTGCCACACCTACCATCACCTCTATGATATCCCGATAGTCGCATTGCGTTTCTTCACCGTTTACGGTCCACGGCAGCGTCCCGATCTGGCCATTCACAAATTTACCCGCCTGATCGAAAATGATAAACCAATCCCGATGTACGGGGACGGCAGCAGCAAGCGAGATTACACCTACATCACCGATATCGTGGATGGCGTTATCAGCGCCCTGGATAGTGAACTCCAATACGAAATCATCAATCTCGGCAACTCGGACCCGATCACGCTTCGTCGACTCATCACCATCATCGGTAAAGCCGTAGGTAAAGAACCGCGGATCAATCGGCTTCCCGATCAACCCGGCGACGTGTCCCTGACCTTCGCGGATGTCAGCAAAGCCGAAACGCTCCTGGATTACCACCCCGAAATTTCGATCGTTGATGGAATCAACCGATTCGTGCAATGGTATCGATCGAACCAGAAAAAACACTAACCACCGACACAATCCATGAATACACCGAACGATAGAAACGACGTTTTTAGCGACGTACCTGCCGTGCTGGAGGACCTGCGGGAGGGCAAATTCGTTATAATTGTTGACGATAAAAAACGAGAGAATGAGGGCGATCTCGCGCTGGCAGCCGAACACGTAACGCCAGAGGCAATTACGTTTTTTCTCAATAAAGCCAAAGGGTTTCTGTGCCTCGCCGTGGATTCGGATATCGCCGATGAAATGGAGCTTCCCCCCATGGTTTCCGACAACGCCAGTGCGTATCAGACCCCTTTCACTGTCTCGGTGGATGCCCGCCAGGGCATCACCACCGGAGTTAGCGCCCGCGACCGGACACGGACAATCCAAACGGTCATCAGCGACGACTCCCAGCCCGAAGACCTTGTCCGTCCCGGTCATGTGCTCCCGCTGGCAGCTCGTAAAGGTGGAACACTGGTGCGAGCGGGTCACACCGAGGCCGCTGTCGATCTCTCTCGCCTGGCGGGGCTCAAACCGGCCGCCGCCATCTGCGAGGTGATGAACCCCGACGGCACTATGGCTAAACTGCCAGAACTGAAAACGATGGCTGAGGAGTTTGATCTGAAAATATGTTCCATCGTCGATATCATAAAGCATCGTCATCGTTCGGAATATCTGGTCAACAAAACCGTCTGCGTGGACATCCCAACCCCGTACGGGGAATTCACCCTCCACTATTACAAATCTGACGTCGATCAGCGTGAGCACGTCGCCATCACCTGCGGTGATGTGGGCACGGATGATTCCACGGCAGCTGAAGCAATCGACGAGCCACTACTGGTGCGCGTCCATGACGAATGTTTCACCGGCGATATACTGGGGTCGTTCCGGTGCGATTGTGGTGAACAACTTCACGCATCACTACGAATGATTCAGGAAGAGGGACGCGGTCTGGTTCTGTACATGCGCCAGGAGGGCAGAGGCATCGGGCTGGAACACAAACTTCACGCCTACGTCCTCCAGGATCAGGGCTATGATACCGTGGAGGCAAACGAGGAGCTGGGGTTCCCCCCCGATAAACGAGAATATGGCGTGGGTGCCCAGATACTGCGACACCTGGGGGTTCGGCGTATGCGTCTCATATCAAACAATCCCCGTAAATTCCGGGCTCTCCGTGGTTATGGACTCGAAATCGTTGAACGTGTGCCTATTGAGATTGAACCTCGGGAGGAAAATATCGGCTACCTGCGAACAAAAAAGGAAAAAATGGGTCATATGCTGGATCTGGAAGAGCAGCAGACAGAGCAAAATCCGGATCCGAAGGACGGGGACGAATGACTGACCCCGTATAGTCCATACCAGCGCCGCAACCACCCACCAATGCCCTCGTGTTCCACGATATGAGATCGGATTACACAATTGTCGAGTTCGATCCCGAGTTTCACTTGGATTACCCCATTTCAGGAGGCAAACGTGACCAAAAAACGGCGAGAAGTCATAACCTTTAAGGTGGATGAATCTCTTTTGAAAGCCATGAAAGGTGTTGACAATCGAAGTGAATTTATCCGCTCTGCCATTCTTTCCGCGCTTGAGAACCAATGTCCGCTGTGTAATGGCACAGGTGTGTTGTCTCCGCAACAAAAAGAACACTGGGATACATTCGCTCGGGATCACAGCCTGAAGGAATGTGATAAATGCCATGAGATCAAACTTGTGTGCGCCAATCGAAACTCTTCCGCTGCCGAGGACTGTTGAGAGCGTCCGGTTATTTCGTCAAACGATACTGAATCCATTATGATGCAGTAGGAATGGATCCGTATTTGCCGTGGAGATTGGCATGACACAACTGCCCCCCATAAAATCCTTCATCTTTGATATGGACGGCACCCTCGTGGACTCCGACCTGGATTTTTCTCGCATCCGGGCCGAGGCTCAAGTGCCCTGCAACACCCCGATTCTGGAATATATCGATTCGGCTGCAGAGCAGGACCGGCGTCTCGCCCGGAAGGTTTTGCTTGAGCACGAAGCGCGGGCAGCGGAAAGCTGTGAGCTTCTCCCCGATGTCCGAACGGTCCTTTCAACGCTCCGGGAACGGGGCCACCCAATCTCCATTTTGACACGAAACTCCGGGCGATCCGCGCGAATCGTCGTGGACCGTTTCCAACTGGAAGTTGATTGCGTCGTTTCCCGGGATGATGCCACGCCGAAACCCGCTCCGGATCCCGTGTATCACATTGCCGAGCAATTCGACACCCCTCCCCGCAATACGCTTCTGGTGGGGGATTACCTGTTCGACCTGGAATCCGCTCATGCAGCAGGCGCCAACAGCGCTCTGATACGCACCGAACGCACCGAGCCGTATTTACACCGTGCTGATCTTGTCCTGAACGCTGTATCGGAACTTCTGCAGCATTTGCCCCCACAGGAACCTCCAGCGAATCGAGGTGAACGATGAAATCCAGACTGCCAGCATTCATCCTGTTCAGCATCACACTCTTACTGTTTCACGCACCATGTGTTCCGGCAGAAGGGGAGAGTGAGTCCACATCCGACAAATCGCCACAGAGACAGATCTCGCCACGGCTTCAACGTATCCTCACCCGACTCGACAAGGCGAATAGCAAGGTCAGTGATCTAACGGCCACAGTCGATTACAGCAGGAGCATTCCCCTTCTGGATGAAAAAGAGGAAGCGGAGGGTACTCTGCAGTTCCTCAAGCCCGACATGATCCATCTCAAACTTGGCAAGCCGCGTAACGAGGAGGTTTACTCCGACGGAAAGGTCTGGTGGATCATCGACCATGATAAGCAGCAGGTTGAGATCTATAAATCGGCCAATCGTGGCCAGTCGGTTGCGGAAGCCTCTTTTCTGACTTTCGGTTACGGGAAAAGTTCCGATGCGTTACTGAAAGAATATGCGATCAACATAATCGATACCAAAACTGTGGGATCCAACGGGAACCAACACAAGAGGTGGCTGCTGAGTTTTACCCCGCGAGACAAAAAAGCCCCCGCAAGATTCTCGCGGATTGACGTACAGATCACCGATCAACTCTGGCTACCGGAAATGCTTGTGCTTTATGAAAGCGACGGAGAAATCGTGCACAGGTTCAAACTGTCCAGCATCAAACTGAATACCAATCTTGAGAAGTCTTCTTTCCAGTATAAGCCCGAAAGCGGCTACACGATTGTTCGCCCGGAGTGAAAACGACTGAACGCCCCAATTATCTATGGTCCACTCCCATTATCAGAGTCCAATCGGATCGATTCAACTCTTTGCCAGCGATGGCGTCCTCGAATCGGTTAAACTGGAACAACATGGCGGCGGGTCGGATCCGCAGCCGGACGGTTCCCGTCAACCTTTCATTCGACAACTCAACCGGTATTTCAACGGTAAAACTATGGAACGGGATCTGTTGCAGTGGGTAGAACAGGGGACCACCGAATTTGCGGGACAAGTGTTTGCCCGACTTCTTGACACATCGTTTGGTGAAACCCTCTCATACGGCGAGCTCGCCGACGATATGGGAAGGCCCAAAAGTGGCCGGGCAGTGGGCCAGGCGCTGGCCAGCAACGACATACCGATCTTTCTCCCCTGTCATCGCATAGTCCGGTCGGATGGTTTCGTGGGGGGGTTCACTGGAGGATTGAGATGGAAAACAGCGCTGCTCCGCCACGAAGGGCATCAGATCAATTCGAACGGACTCATGAACCCCGCAAGCTGAATTTTCATTTTCATCAGTTTAGGAGAGAACAACGTGGACGATCACAAGTTATGCGTTTATGCGGGCAGCTTCGACCCCCCAACAATGGGGCACATGTTCATGATTGAAAAGGGCGCGGACCTTTTCCGCCATCTCATTGTCTCGGTGGGCATCAATCCTGACAAAACGTACACTTTTTCGCTGGATGATCGCCTGGAGATGTTACGGGACTGCACGGAAGGCATGGACAACGTGGAAATAGACCATTTCACGAATCAGTTCCTCGTTGATTATGCCGATTCGGTGGGAGCAAGCTGCATTCTGAGGGGCATCCGCAGCCAGCAGGACTACGAATTTGAACGTGCGATGCGCAACGTCAACGAAGACCTCGATCCCAACATCACCACCGTTTTTCTGATGCCTCCCCGTGAGATCTGTGAAGTCAGTAGCAGCCTGGTGAAAGGCCTGGTGGGACCGGAAGGATGGAAGGAGACGGTCAAACCGTATGTCCCGGATCCCGTGTACAGCAAACTCCTGGAGACTCCCATCAAATGGCATCAACAGAGCGGCGGGGCCGAAACTGCCAGTGACGTCACTTCCGCATAATAGCGCTTCACTGCCCCCATTCCGGCAGGTATTCTCTGGTGTATTCTTCCAGTCGTTTCATCGCAATATTTGGATGTTCGGCTTTCATGATTTCCTCCGCGATTTCCTGCGCATCCGCATAGGACATTGACCGTATAATCTTTTTCACCTCGGGCAACACCTGAACCGGGGCCACGCTCAAACTGTCGATCCCGAGGCCCAGCAAGAGCGGAGTATAAATCACAGTGCTAGCCATTTCTCCACAGAGGGCGACCGGTATGCCTTCCGCCCGCGCCGCCTCCACCGTCATTTTTATGAGTCGCAGAACGGACGGCGCCTCGGGGCGATACAGATCCGCCACGTGTTCGTTGGCCCGATCAACGGCCAGCGTATACTGAATGAGATCGTTCGTCCCGATACTGAAAAAATCACAATGTCGGGCCAGCACATCGGCACAGACCGCCGCGCTCGGCACTTCGATCATAATTCCAACCGGCATATCCTCATCGTATTCCTGCCCCTTCCGATCGAACTCATCCTGGATACTCATCAGTATTCGCCAGGCCTGTTCCAGCTCATCGAGACCCGAGACAAGCGGAAACATCACCCGAACGGGTCCAATGGCACTGGCTTTGAGAATAGCCCGTAGCTGAGTTTCAAACATATCCGGCTGGTCCAAACAGAGGCGTAAAGAGCGGAGTCCCAAAAAAGGATTGCGTTCCTCCATGGCGGGCTCGCCCTGCAAAAACTTGTCGGCGCCCAGATCAAGCGTACGTATCGTCAGCGGTCGTCCATCCAGCTGTTTCACGGCATCTGCATACGCCTCAAAATGCTCATGTTCCGTGGGGGCTTCATCCCGGGTCATATACAGAAACTCAGTGCGGTACAGACCGATCCCCTCCGCTCCGTATTCAAGCGCCTGTGCGACTTCCTTCGGCGATTCAATATTGACCATCAGTTGGATATCACGTCCATCGGGGGTCTGAGCGGGTTCCCCCTTCAACTCCCGCGCCAATACCTTATCCGATTCCTCCACTTCCTCCCGACGTTCCTTATATCGCTCAAGAGTTTCCTCATCCGGTTCAATTATAACCGTCCCCCGGCTGCCATCGACGATCATCATGTCCCCGCCGCTTACTTCGTTGGTAATTTCCCCCAACCCCACCACTGCGGGAAGACTCAATGCTGAGGCGATGATGGCGGTGTGACTCGTTTGCCCGCCTGCGTCCGTGGCAAATGCCTTCACTCTTTCAGTGTCCACGGATGCAATCTGGCTGGGTTGCAGGTCGTGGGCAACAAGTATCACTTCCTCTTGAAGGCTGGACAACTCCTCCCGTCGCTGGCCCAGTAAATGGCGCAATAGGCGGCGTTCCAGATCCTCCAGATCCGATACCCGCGGAGCCAGAAAAGAATCCCTCTGGAAAAGTTTGCGCCAGTGTCTCATTGTGCGCGAGACGGCAAATTCGGCGGTATAATGTTTTTCCTGAATTCGCTCGTAGAATTCCTGTCGGAATTTTTCATCCCGCAGCATCCCCGCATGAGCACTGAAAATCTCCGCTACGTTGGCACCGGCCCTATCCCGGATGTCTGAAGCAAGATCATCAAGCTCCTCCAGTGCCTTTTCGAAACCCCGATCCAAGCGTTTGCTTTCCTGTTCCACTTCCCCCGGATCGATAAAATGCTCTGGAATACGAACACCTTCGGCCTCCAGGAGAAACACTCTGCCAATTGTGATGCCCGGCGATGCCGGGACGCCCTGACGTATGTCCATCCCCCTTACGCCTCCTTCTTTTCCTGGGCTCCCATCGCTTCCTCGATATAGAAGCAGTAGTCAGCAAGTTTTTCCAGTATCTGACTGGCCTGTTCTGAATCTTCACCATCTACGTGAAACTTGATCGAACTTGTTGGCTGCAGGCCAACTTCCTCCAGCCCTTGCGGGTCTCTTGCGTCAACTTGTTCGTCATCAATCTCAACCCAGATATCGCTGTCAAAACAATCGCAGAAGGTCACCAATCGATCAATATGACGGGACGGAGCATCCGGTGACACCTCCTGGTCCTCCACGAAGAAATTTTCCTCCACAACGAAACTCAACAGATCAACTGCCTGTTTTGCATCCGGCCCACTGGTGATGATCTCCATTTCGGATCCGCTCTGCGCTCCCAGGCTCATAAGACCCATTACACTTTTCCCGTCCGCCCTCTTCCCACCAATTTCGACCTCGATATCGCCTTCAAACACGCGAGCAAGTTCCGAAAATCGCTGCACGGGACGTACATGGAATCCCAGCTGGTTCTCAATTATCACCTTCCGGCTGTATTCCTGTTGTTCACTCATGCGTTCGCAATCAGATTTAGAAACTTACCCATTCACGCATCCCGATTACTTCACTCGGCCATCTCTTCCATCAAATCCACTATTTCACTCTCTTCTTCCGCTCTGAACAGAAAACGGCGAAAGTCATCCGTCTGCACCATTTCACTGATGCTTTTCATAACATCGATATATTCTTCCGAATCAGATTCCGCGCCCAAAACCAGAAATATGGCATGAACCGGCTCTCCGTCGAGGGCATGAAACTCGACACCCTCCTGGCTCATTCCAACTGCAACAATGGTATCATCAAAATCGTCCACGCGGGCGTGCGGCACAGCAACTCCACGACCAATGGCGGTGGTGCCCAGGGTTTCCCGCTGCACAATGGCCCGCAACAATGGTTCTACCTGATCCTCTTTCACATGCCCATTGTCCACCAGTTTGTCAAGTATTTCGTGTAGCGCATCGTCTCTATCGCTATTCTCGAGTTCACTAAAAACCTGACTTTCGGCAACGAATTGCTCCAATTCCATGGTGTTTTTCCATAAATCCTGAGAGAATAGTTATGAATACATCTGGGACAGCAAACATCAACAACACAAACTCAGCACGTATCCTCCAGCAACTCATCTAAGCGGACCTTTATAAGTATCCTAATGTTTCAGCCCAATTTTATGCATCCCAT
>CAZXYF010000103.1:0-11148 GCA_964644705.1 uncultured candidatus Brocadiaceae bacterium
CAAGCCCGGCAAGTAGGGCATCACAAAACGCACGTGGTTCACCGAAACCTTACGGTTGCCTCGACAACCGCCTCCGGCAAGTTGGGTCTCCTGAGTAACACGGGTGAGATAAGGCGGGGGATTCGACGGTCCCGCACCACGCGACATTTTGTGTCGCCCCGACAATACATACTTTTGGTCCCCCACAGAACAGCAAATGTCGGGAAAGAGCATCAAATTGGCAAATGTCACAGCTCTTCCTATACTAAAGCTTCTCTACTCGCCAATCAGGGAGCAGTCCCATGTCCGTAGATATCAGCACCCGTTTACCGTCAGATGTTTTTAACATTGATTCCCGCATGGCTCGCGGGCGCTATACCGATCAGTATTTTCTAAACGTCCAGAACATCCTTGAGGAGCTCAGTTCGGAGAATTACGGGTTTGATGGGGAAAGCCCAATCATGCCCCCTGTTGGTCCCGACCCGTGCGGGGCGAAAGTTGGTGACATTCAGGCCGAAATGCAATTTTTCACCCGGCGGCGGCCCGCCTCTGTGGCGTGCGGTGTGGATCATGCACTCGCTATCCTCTCCGAATGCTGCGGCTGGTGCGATGCCGATGAAGAATTCCACAACACTGCAGGAACTCTCTCGGTTGAGGCGGTCTTTGATGGCGAGATGATTGCCCCCACCGTCCCCTGCCTTAAAGTGCGCGGACGTTATCGGGATTTCGGACCGATGGAAACGACCATTCTGGGGGTTCTTTCCCGTCAGACGAGCGTGGCCACCAACACCTATGAGTTGCTTGAGGCTGCCGACGGCAAACCGGTCTTCTTTTTCCCCGCCCGATATGATCTACCGGCCACACAATCCGCTGATGGATATGCGTACGCGGTGGGCGTGGAAGCCTATAACCGGCAGACCGGGCACAATCTCAAACCACTCATCACATCCGAAGCCCAGGGAGAATGGTGGGGAGGCTCCGGTGGAGGAACGGTCTCCCATTCCTATATCCTCAGTTTTTTCGGGGATTGCGCGGAAGCTATGATGCACTTTTGCCGGATCCTTCCACCCGAGACAAACCGTATCGCCCTTGTGGACACGACCAACGACTGCGTTCAAACAACGGTCAACACGGCACTGAAACTGTTCGATGCCTTCCGGAAACACAAAGAAAATGGGCAGAGCACGAGGGCCGAAAAATACAAACTTTATGGCGTTCGGTGCGATACCGCCGGACAGATACGCGACGCCAGCGTATCGCCTCTGGGGAACCCCGACGCCGACTGTGGAGTGGTGCCGCGTCTCGTGACGCAGGTGCGCAACGCCCTGGACGCGCTTCATAACCACGGGGATATACCGGACAATTGTCGTGATATGGCCCGTCGCTATTTCCAAAATGTCAAAATCTTCGTTTCCGGTGGTTTTGACGTCGAGAAGATAGCCCGGTTCGAACGTGTCGGCGCTCCGGTCGATGGCTATGGGGTTGGATCGGCCTTTTTCACGGAGAATCGCAATGATTTCACGGCAGATGTGGTACGGGTTAAAATCGATGATCAGTGGGTCCACATGGCGAAAGCCGGTCGGGCTACCCGGTCCAATCCCTGCCTGCGGCCGGTTGAGTTGGAATGACGACCGACATTTTTCGCTCGGTTCCCTCACTATTTTCAATTAGCAGGAGCATACTCATGTCGTATGTGCGAGACAACATTGCCAGGATGAAAGGATATGAACCCGGTTTCCAGCCCGATGAACCCGGATTTGTCAAACTCAACACTAACGAAAATCCCTACCCCCCCTCTCCCCGTGCCGTCGAAGCCATGCAGTCAGCGTGCGAAGAGGGTATCCGCAAATATCCCGATTCACTTGGTCAGCCGTTCCGGGTTAAAGCGGCCGAAGTGCTCGGTGTGCGCCCCGAATCAATCATCTGCGGATTCGGGTCCGACGACATCCTGACAATTTGCGTTCGCACCTTCTGTGATCAGGGCGATGCCGTGGCGTACCCGTACCCAACTTACAGCCTGTATAAAACACTCGCCCAAATACAGGGCGCCCGAACCGTCACCACCGAATTTCCGGACGACTACTCCCTTCCGGAGAACCTTTCCGAACTGAATGCGGAATTAACATTCCTGACCAATCCCAATGCCCCCAGTGGGACTCTGCTGCCGCCCTCACAGGTCAAATCGCTGGCGGACTCGCTCGACGGAATACTTGTCGTCGACGAGGCTTACGTTGATTTCGCGGAGGTCAACTGCCTTCACCTGATCGATTCCTGCAAGAACGTGGTCGTTACGCGAACCCTCTCCAAATCCTACAGTCTTGCCGGCCTCAGATTTGGCTTTGCTCTGGCCAACGAAAACCTGATCACCGGCATGTTGAAGGTTAAAGATTCCTACAACGTGAGTGCACCAGCTCTGGCAGGCGCCACCGCCGCCATAGGGGACCAGGAACACGTCCAGCATAACATCCAACGCATCATATCGACCCGGAAACGTCTCCTTTCTCGTCTTCAGAATATGGGATTCCACTGCTGGCCATCCCAAACGAACTTCATCCTGGCTCGAGTGCCCGAGGAACACGATGCCCGCAGGATTTTTGAAGACTTATTCGATGAAAAAATCTTGGTTCGTTACTTCGATCTCCCGCGACTGGACGATTGTCTTCGTATCACCGTGGGCACTGATGAGGAAATAGACGCGTTGTTGGAAACGCTGCAAAAGATCATGTGATCTTGCTTTCCGCTTGCATGCGCCGATTCAAGTCATGGTAGAATAAAGGCGTATTCAATCCACCTGAATCGTGGAGTATCATTATGGGAGAATCAAGAACAGCACAGGTAGAGCGGAAAACGGGCGAGACTTCGATCGAGCTGGGAATAAGCCTGGACGGGTCCGGTCAGGCAACAGTTGACACGGGCGTGGGATTTCTTGATCACATGCTTGAACTGTTCGCGCGCCACGGCCAGTTCGACCTGGAGGTGGAAGCAACTGGCGATGTTAACGTCGATGACCACCACACCACCGAGGATGTGGGAATCGTCCTGGGCCAGGCCACTTGCCAGGCATTGGGCAACAAAAAGGGGATCAATCGCTTCGCAAGCATATGTCTCCCGATGCAGGAATCGCTTGCCCGGATAGCTGTCGACATCTCGGGCCGGTCATTTGTTCAGTGCAATGTGCCCTTCCCCACCGATAAAATCGGAACATTCGATTCGGAGCTGGTGGAAGAATTCCTGTATGGCTTCGGTCAAAATGCGGGTATTACGCTGCACGTGGACCTGATACGAGGAAACAACTCGCACCACATTGCCGAGGCCGTCTTCAAAGGTCTTGCCCGAGCCGTAGGTTCCGCCGTGAGGCGCAATGAGCATATGGGTGAACAAATCCCGTCCACCAAAGGAACTCTGTAACACGGACATTTCACGAGTCCTCAGTTGCGGTACGGCGCAACTGACGGCTCGGCCGGAGACCACACCGGTGTCATTTGAGTTGCTGAAAACACACTGTGACTCACAATTACCCTGATTGTTCGACATCACCTGTGGCTGAAACTGATTTTAGAATAACTCACGCTTGAAGTTTGTGAAATGATCCGAATAAGGTGGGCCGCACTCGCGCAGCGGATGCCCGGCTGCTTTCCCCGAATCCGCTGCGGGGCTATTATGTTGACACTGTCCCGGCACCTGACTACAATATGCATGCGATTATCGGCTGTCGCTGAGTAGTAGTCATCGATGGTCGCGTTTCTAAGCTTGATCATCCTTCCTGACGCTGGCGAGCATCTGAGTTCTTCGACACCAGAACTTGTGCCCGTTCCAGTTTTATTATTCGGTTAGCAGAAAAACACATAGGGGATGTACGATGGCTGTACCAAAAAGACGCACAGGAAAAGCACGCAAACGAAAACGCCGCACCCACAAGGGCTGTGAAATGCCCAACGTGCCCAATTCTCAGAAAGATATCCCCCAGAATCAGCGTTCACGACGTTTTTTCTGCGGGAATTGTAACCAGACCAAAGCCCCGCACACCGTCTGTCCGAACTGCGGACACTACAAGGGACAGGCTGTTATCGAAGTGGAACGGTAACACGGGCCACTTCTTTTAGAACCTACCGTATCCCAGGGTGTACATGAGCACGGAACACGGTCAAAATACCGGCCCCAAAATGCCGGGCACTGGTTCACACATCGTCGTGGACGCGGCGGGTGGAGATCTCGCCCCAGCGGAACCTGTGACCGGGGCCCTTCAGGCTGCTCAGCGGTTTCCTGATCTTCGGATCAGTCTGGTCGGGCCGGAGGATGAGACGGCCGCCGAAATCGAGAAACAGGGGGGCGCGTCCAGCAACCTGGAAATCATTCACGCGTCTCAAAAAATCGGAATGCACGAATCCCCCGTGAGCGCCCTGCGGAACAAGAAGGAATCTTCCATAAATGTGGGAATGAAGACCGTGGCCGGGGGCGAAGCAGACGCGTTTCTGAGTGCTGGCAACACGGGAGCTGTGGTTGCCGCTGCCACTCTGCGCCTGGGACTTCTCGAAGGCATTCAGCGTCCCGGTATTGCCATCCCCATCACGGCTGTGGATCATCCTGTGCTGATCATCGATGTCGGGGCAAACGTACACTGTAAACCCACCCATCTGCTCCAGTATGGCCTCATGGCCGATGTTTTTGCCAGAGAAGTGATGGAGATGGACACGCCGCGGGTCGGTCTGCTGAATGTGGGCGAGGAAGAGCGTAAAGGAACCGATCTTGAGAAAGAGGCGTTCGGGCTGCTGTCCGACACCTCCCTCAATTTTGTCGGGAATGTAGAGTCTGAGGACATCTTTTTTGGCGGATGTGAAATTGTCGTTTGCGATGGATTCGTCGGAAACGTTCTGTTAAAAACCAGCGAGAGCCTCGTGAGCAAGCTCCTGGATTTTTTCCGCAACCAGATTGGCAAAAGCTGGCGTCGCAAACTTGGTTTCGCGCTGTGTAAAGATGTATTTAAAGCGGCCAAACAGATCGGCGATTACGCCGAGTACGGGGGAGCCCCCCTGTTGGGTGTAGATGGGGTGACCATCATCTGCCACGGCCGTTCCGAAGCGAAAGCTTTTGACAATGCCGTGCGGGAAGCTGCTACATGTCTGGGCCATGGTGTCAACGAAAACATTGCTCATTCCGTCAATACAATGCCTCCCCGTGACGAAAAACCGGAATAATCTCATCCGCCCTGTCCTGCCCGAAGTGTAAATCAACCTTTCTCTAAAGCGAACGCGAACGATGAAAACCTCACTTAATCTTTCCGTAGAAATCGCTGGACTTGGGTCATACCTTCCCGAAAAAGAGATGACGAACCATGATCTGGAGAAAATGGTCGACACCTCGGATGAATGGATAACCAAACGCACGGGGATTAAAACCCGCCGGATCGCAGCCGACCACGAAGCAACAAGCGATCTCGCCGCCAACGCGGCCAGAAAGGCCCTTGAGGCAGCGGATATGACCCCCGACCAGATTGACGCCATCCTGTGCTGCACCTGCAGCCCCGATTATCTCTTCCCCGCCACCGCCTGCCTGGTGCAGGAAGCCATTGGCGCCCCCAATGCGGTGGCATTCGATCTTGAAGCCGCATGCAGCGGCTTTGTGTATGGTATGTCACAAGCATCCAGCATGGTTGCCTCCGGCATGGCAGACAACGTTCTTGTTATTGGCGCCGAGACACTCAGCCGCATGACCGATTGGAGCGACCGGGGATCATGTATTCTCTTCGGCGATGGCGCCGGTGCCGCCGTGGTTACCAATGACACCGAACGGGGAAAAGTGCTCTACGCCGAAGCGGGGGCTGATGGTGGCCATCCCGATATACTCATGATCCCGGCTGGCGGGAGCCGCAATCCGGGCACTCATGAGACGGTTGACAACCACGATCACTACATGAAACTCGAAGGCCGTGAGGTATTCAAATACGCAGTCGGAAAACTGGGTGAACTGGTTCAGCGTGTTCCCGAAGAAACCGACATATCGCTGGATGAAATCGACGCCATCATCCCCCACCAGAGTAACGAACGCATCATACGCAGCGTCTGCGAACGGGCCGATCTATCACAGGACCTGGCCTACATGAACATCGACCGGGTGGGCAACACCTCCGCCGCCAGTGTCCCCATCGCCCTGCACGATGCCGTAAATGATGATTTTGTCCGGAGAGGCGACCTGGTACTTCTACTGGCTTTTGGAGGCGGACTCACCTGGGGAAGTATGCTTCTTCAGTACTAAACGACATCATTTCCCAAAACGAGCGCAACAATAATCTTTCAAGGAATTCACGTTATGAGCCAGACAGTTTTACTCTTTGCCGGCCAGGGCGCGCAGGAAGTTGGTATGGGCGTTGACGTGGCGCAGGAATACCCCGCCGCACGGAAGGTTTTCGAACAGGCCTCCAACGTTACCGATGTGGATTGGATGGATGTCTGCTCAAATGGGCCCGATGAACGACTGGCCCGAACTGACATCTGCCAGCCCGCAATCCTGACCGTCAGCATAGCCCTTCTGCGGGCTCTGGAAACTGAACTGGACCAACCGATACAACCAATTGCTGGAGCCGGCCTGAGTCTGGGGGAATACAGTGCCCTGGTCGCAGCCGGTGCGCTGGATTTTGCTGACGCCGTCAAACTCACTCGCGCCCGTGGACGATACATGCAGGAAGCCTGTGATGCGAATCCCGGTACCATGTATTCCATCATCGGAATGGATGATGATCAGGTCGAAGATGCCTGTCAGCACATACGTGGCGAAGGGGGCGAGGTGTGGCCCGCCAATTACAATTCCCCGGGACAGGTTGTCATCAGCGGTGGTTTGGAAGCAACCCGGGAAGCCGCTGACCTCTGCGAAGAACGCGGTGCCCGACGTGCCATACAGCTCAATGTCGCCGGTGCCTTCCACAGTCCCCTCATGCAACCAGCCGCCGACAAGCTCCTTAAAAAACTGACCGACACCACATTCAGTGAACCCGACTATCCGGTCGTGGCCAATGTAACCGGCCAACCGGTGGATTCAATCGGAACAATTCAGGACCTGCTGGGCCAGCAGGTAACAAGTCCCGTCCGGTGGTGTGATTCGATGCAGTGGTGCGCTGAGGCGGGGGCCCAACAATTTGTCGAAGTGGGACCCGGTCGAGTGCTGCGCGGGCTGCTCCGTCGGATCGACCGAGAACTTGATTGTTCATCGGTCAATGACCTGAGCAATCTGCGAGACACCGCGGTTCAGCTGTAACGACATGTTTTTTTAGGCTCGCGAATTCATATTCTTTTCACAAATTTGTCATCGGAGATATGGAAATGGAATGCCTTGATGGACGTAACGCCCTGATCACCGGAGCGTCACGCGGTATTGGCCGCGCGATCGCCGGACGCCTCGCCGAGGCGGGAGCCAATGTGGCCGGACTGGACATTGATGTGGATCCCATGCAGGAGACCAGGGAGCTGGTAGAGGATGAGGGATCGGATTTTATGGCTATCGAAGCCGACGTGACCGAGCTGGACCAGATGAAAGAGGCGGTCCAACGGGTGGTTGACGAGTTCGGCTCCCTCGACGTACTGGTCAATAATGCCGGCATCACGCGCGACAACCTGCTCATCCGCATGACCCCGGAGGACTGGGAAAGTGTTATATCGATCAATCTCACCGGGGTGTTTAACGGCGTCAAAGCCGCTTCCCGCCAGATGATGCGTCAGCGTAATGGCAGCATAATCAACATCTCCAGTGTCGTGGGCTTGATCGGCAATCCGGGGCAGGTCAATTATTCAGCAAGCAAGGCCGGGGTCCTGGGCGTGACGAAATCCACAGCCCGTGAAGTTGGTAAACGTGGCGTACGCGTCAATGCTGTGGCTCCGGGGTATATACAGACTCGTATGACAGAAGAACTGACCGATGAAGCACGTGAAGCCCTTCAGGAACAGATCCCCCTGGAATCGCTCGGACAGCCGGAAGATGTGGCGGATGCGGTGTTATTCTTGGCTTCCGAATCTTCCCAGTACATCACCGGCCAGGTCATAAGCGTCGATGGCGGCATGGCCATGTAAATGCAGTACACACCGCGTTTGGGCATCGGTGTTTCCTGCATCAAATTGCAAGATATATCAGCGCAAGTTTGGACTCTCGCAGGGCTTCACACTTGAAATCACCCGGCTCGGTGCGATAAAGTTTGTGCAACTAAATGTGCAGTATGTTGTGTTGTTCTGCCGTTTGTAAACGCTCATTTTTTCTCTAATCGGAGGTATCTGGACGTGGCCGACGAAGACATTACTCAAGTCGTAAAAAGTATGGTTGCTGAACGTATGGACGTGGATGAATCCAAAATCACAGACGATACTCATTTCGTCAATGACCTTCAGGCGGATTCGCTCGATATGGCCGAACTCGTCATTGATCTGGAAGAAGAATTTGGTGTTCAGATCAGCGATGAGGAAGCTCAGGACATCGAAACCGTTGGACAAGCTATTCAGTATATTCAGGAGAACAAGTAAGTCCCATGGGGCGTAAACGGGTCGTAGTGACCGGCATGGGGGTAATTTCCCCTGTCGGCATGGACAAACAGACCGCATGGCCTGCCATTTGTGAGGGCCGTAGTGGCATTGGTCGCATCGAAGCGTTTGATACCAGCGATTACAAGGTGCATATTGCCGGTGAGGTCAATGATTTTGACCCGCTGGACCTGGTCAGCAAACGCCGGGCGCGGCGTATGGATCGGTTCGTGCAGTTTGCCATCGCTGCAGCTGATCACGCACTTGATCAGAGCGGCATTCTGGATGACGATTATGATCCTGCTCGCGTGGGATCCTACATCGGCACCGGTATTGGCGGGATTTCCGAGATTGAGGACCAACATACTCGTTTACTCAATTCTGGACCACGCCGTACGAGCCCGATGATGATCCCTAAAATGATGGCCAACGCCGCAGCGGGCCAGATCAGCATCCGTCACAGTTTCACCGGGCCCAGCATGTCCGTTTCCAGTGCGTGTGCTTCTGGCTCCAATGCAATTGGTGAAGCCGTCGAAAGCATCCGTAATGATCGGGTGGACATCCAGGTGTGCGGGGGCTCCGAAGCCGCCGTCTCCCCCCTGGGATTGTCTGGTTTCATGCAACTGAAAGCTCTTTCCAAACGCAATGATGAACCGAAAAAAGCCAGTCGGCCATTTGATAAGGACCGTGATGGATTTGTCATGGCCGAAGGGGCTGGCGTTCTTGTGCTTGAATCTCTCGAGCATGCACGTTCGCGCGAAGCGCAGATCTTCGCAGAGGTTTCAGGATATGGCGCAAGCAGTGATGCCTACCATATGACTCTCCCGTGTGAAAACGGGAACGGTGCTATGCTGGCAATGCGTAACGCTCTTGATGACGCGGAGATGAATCCCGAAGCCATTGATTACATCAATGCTCATGGAACGAGCACTCCCGCTGGCGATGATATTGAAGCACGTGCCATAGCAGAAGTGTTCGGATCACATGCACAAGAGCTGGCCGTCAGTTCAACCAAAAGCATTTTCGGTCATCTACTCGGTGCTTCCGGTTCTCTTGAAAGCGCCGTCTGTATCTGGGCCATGAATGATGGCGTTTGTCCGCCAACAATCAACCTTGACGAGGTTGACCCCAATTGTGGGGACCTCAACTTCGTGCCGAACGAAAGTCAGGAACGCACGGTTGATGCCGTCATGAACAATTCGTTTGGCTTTGGCGGCCACAACGTGACCCTGATTTTCAGTAAATTCCAGGACTGATTGCCCCGACCGATACACAATAAAGCAGCAGACACTCCAGGCGCCGCCCGGTATGATTCCGGTAGCGGCGCTTAGTTCTTAATGGGAGCTCCAACGTTGACATCCCTTTCGCCAGACACAGAACAGGTGAAGGTTCTCCATATAATAACACGAATGATTCTGGGCGGTGCTCAGGAAAACACTTTGCTGACCTGTGAGGGGCTTCACAACGACCCGGACTGGGATGTCACGCTCGCGACAGGGCCGCCCCGCGGGCCGGAGGGGGAACTGATGAGCCGGGCTCATCGCAACGGCGTTCGCACAATCCTGATCCCATCCTTACAACGTTCAATCGATCCCTGGCACGACGCCGTTGCTTTCGACCATATTCTTCGCCTCCTCCGGCGCATTCGCCCCGCCATTGTTCATACCCACAGCTCGAAAGCCGGCATTCTCGCCCGAGTAGCTGCTCACACGGCGCGAATCCCCATTGTCATCCACACAATCCATGGCCTCCCCTTCCACCGCAATCTTTCGCCGTTGTCTAACGCAGTATTTGTCTCGGCGGAATGGGCTGGCGCCCACTGTTGCGATAGGCTCATCTGTGTTGCCGATGCGATGACGGAACAGGCCCTGGAAGCCGGGGTGGGAACCCCGGACCAGTACACCACCGTCTACAGCGGCATGGAAGTGGACAAATTCCTTCAGGCGGAGGAGCACCGGCGGTCCGCACGTCGCGATCTCGGGCTTGCCCCCGACGACGTCGTCATTGGCAAGATCGCCCGCCTTTTCCCGCTTAAAGGCCACCAATACGTCCTGCAGGCCGCACCCTCGGTCCTCGCGCGTTGTCCTCATGCACGATTCCTGTTCATTGGCGATGGGATCCTTCGGGACAAATTGGAATCTCAGGCCAGGGAGTTGGGAATTCGCGATCGAATAATCTTTGCCGGTCTTGTCGACACCTCACGCATACCGGAGATGATCGGTGCCATGGACATTCTGGTCCACGCCTCTTTGCGAGAAGGGTTGCCCCGGGCGATAGTGCAGGCTCTGCTGGGGGGACGCCCTGTGGTCAGTTATGACATCGACGGCGCTCCCGAAGTGGTTCTGGACGGGATTACGGGACATCTCGTACCCCCGCGGTCAAGCGAAAAACTGGCATCGGCGCTGATTGATCTCGTTGAACACCCCACACGCGGACAACAGATGGGGAGGGAAGGACAGCGGCGATTTACTGATCAATTTCGTGCTTCCACCATGGTTCGAGACATTAAAGCGATCTATCGACAGGAGCTTGGAAAACACGGATATGCATGAGCTGTCCCGATATCGCCACAAGTAGCGGGGGAGATATCCTGACAGCATTGCCGATTATGTCGAGTCCGAAAGGCTGTTCTTCTCGCGCACCATCGCTTTATCCTGGTAGGGGATGCATT
>CAZXYF010000104.1:0-11004 GCA_964644705.1 uncultured candidatus Brocadiaceae bacterium
CCGATAGGTGAAACCTGAGTATTGACCTGACCAGGGCGCAGGCGTATGCCCGTGCGGCAGGTCAAGATGGGAGATGAGAATCCTGAGCAATTTGTGTATAACTGTTTAGCCTTTTAGAAAACGGTTTCAGCTTTTGGGCGATGCTCCCGTTTCCTTGACGCTGAGAGCGTTGGGCTTGATAATGATAGACCGGTATGGGGGCGTATTTTTTTATCATCTTATGGAGACACGGGAGAAACGTTTATGCCTGCCGATATAACTCAACTGGCCGCTCGCTTGCAAAAGCTGCGGGACTCTCTTTGACACGGACAACAAACTGGATGAACTCGATGAGCTCGAGGCGGAGATGAGCCATCATGATTTCTGGGATAACCAGGAACATGCACAGAAGGTCATCAAACGGCTGAAATATCTGAAAAAAATCACCGAACCCGTCGAGGAAATCGAGCAGAAAGTTGAAGATGCGCAGGTTATGCATGAACTGGCGGAGGAAGCCGACGACGAGGAGACCCGCCAGGAGGTCGAACAGCGATGCGCCGAGATTGAGAAAGATCTGGATAAGCTGGAACTGCAGAGCATGCTGGGACGACCGGAGGATGAGAAAAATGCATTCCTCAGCGTCCAGGCGGGAGCCGGAGGTACCGAGAGCTGCGATTGGGCTGAGATGTTGCTGCGCATGTACTCCCGATGGGCGGATATCGAGGGCTACAAAAGCGAACTCATTGATCGCCGCGAGGGAGAAGAAGCCGGGGTGCGTAGCGCGACCATCCGGGTGAAAGGTACGAACGCTTTTGGTTATCTCAAAAGCGAGATTGGCGTGCACAGGCTTGTGCGCATATCTCCCTTTGACTCCAGTGGTCGGCGCCACACGTCTTTTGCAGCTGTGGATGTGGTCCCGGAGTATGAAGACGACATTGAGATTGAACTGGATGATAATGAGCTGGAGATGGACTTCATGCGATCCAGCGGCCCCGGCGGTCAGCACGTCAATAAAGCCTCTTCTGCCGTGCGGCTGAAACATGTTCCCACCGGAATTACGGTCCAGTGTCAGAGTGAACGATCACAGCATAAGAATCGGCGTATAGCCCGAAACATGCTGAAATCAAAGCTGTATCAGCGTGAACAGCAAAAACGGGAGGAAACTCTTGAAAAGCTGTATGACTCCAAGGGCGAAATAGCATGGGGGAGTCAGATCCGGTCGTACGTTCTCCAGCCATATCAGATGGTGAAGGACACGCGCACCGATCACGAAACGGGTAATACCGAAGCCGTTCTTGATGGGGAGATAACACCGTTTATGGAAGCCTATCTCCGACATAAACTGGCGGAGGATAGCGGGGCCAAATAGTCTATCACCCGTGGAAGATGAGGAATCCGAATCCGGATTCTCACCCCCATCTCAATATTTGAGGCGGTTAACCCGAGCGAGGAGCAGAGCTCCCCAACAGGTATTCGTTTTCTGATACTCCAGTCCAGTAAGAATGCTAATTGGGCCTGGATGTGTATGCCAATGACGAGTCCGTCGCATGTTCACCGGTTTCAGCGGGCGTGTGGCGGGTCGGTCGGAGACCAAACCGGTGTCGGTTGAGTTGTTGAAAACACACTGTGATTCACAGTGCCCCTGATTGTTCGACATTACCTGTGGCTGCGGCTGCGTTTAGAATAATTCACCCTTGAGATTTGTGAAATGCTGGGGTAAAGCTACTTCAGACATCTACGCAATAAGAAGCTATGGCAGAGAAAGATTATTACAAAACGTTGGGCGTTTCTGAAGATGCGTCGGATGAGGAAATCCGGAAGGCATACAGGAAACTGGCCAAGGAATACCATCCGGATCGGAACGAGGGCAGCGAGGCCGCGCAGGAGAAATTTAAAGAAATCAGCGAGGCCTATCGCGTGCTGTCGGATCCCGAGAAGCGCCAGAAGTATGATCGCCTGCGACAGGCGCATCGCCAGGGCGGCGCTGGATTCAGCTTTGAGGATCTGTTTGGGGGCGGGGGCGGTGGAGGTGGAGGCGAGCAAACCTCATCGCGTCGTACCCGGGAGAGTCCTTTCGGCGGTGGTGGCGGCAGTGGTGGCGGTCTGGGAGATATTTTCAGCAATATTTTCGGGGGCGGCGGTGGAGCCGGTCAGCAGTACAGTTCGCCGCGTCGCGGACATGACGTTCACAGCCGGGTGACGATACCGTTTGAGAAGGCGGCAAAAGGTGGGGAGGTTTCGGTGCGCATACCTCGCGAAAGTGAGTGTGAGCGGTGCGGTGGCACCGGTGCTGCGCCCGGCAGTCAGGTTGATATATGTCCTCAGTGCGGTGGGCGAGGCCAGGTGTCCACCAGCGCCGGTGGGTTCAGCCGCACGCAGTCCTGTCCGCAGTGTTTCGGGCGGGGGAAGATCATACAGAATCCCTGTGCTGTGTGTCATGGTGACGGAAGTGTGGAACGTCAGAGCACCGTGGAAGTTGACATTCCGCCAGGCATTGAAGATGGCAAGAAGCTGCGGCTTCGTGGGATGGGGGAAGCCGGGAAAGCGGGAGCGGAGGATGGCGATCTAATCCTTGAGGTCAATGTGCAGGAGCATCCCTCGTTCAGCCGGGAAGGTCTGGATGTTTACGGCACGGCACAAATCGATATGGTGGACGCTGCACTGGGCACGAAAGTCGATGCGGAAACTATGGATGGTACGGTGAATGTGAAAGTGCCGGCGGGCACGCAGCCGGGGCAAAAACTGCGGCTCAAAGGGCGCGGGCTTAGCGATGCACGGGGCCGTACCGGAGACCATTTCGTTGAAATCGAGGTGCAGATCCCGACCGAATTAACGTCGGAACAAAAAGAATTGCTGAAAAAGTTCAAGAAACGTAGCTGATGGCCAACGGCGTACATCCCCTCAGTAGCAGGGGCAGGTGGAAGCCCGTGCAGGTTTGGTTGCCGCCTGTGGAAGCGGGATTGTTCCCAACGGGAGAAAATGGAGAATGTCTGACACAGACCGTCGCATCAAGGTAAAAGCGAAGAAACATTTTGAGAAGATCCGCAAGATGGTCGATGGTGTTCTGGGCGAGTCGCGGAGCTTTTCCAGTCGAAGAAGTGACGCGTGGGAACCGCCCATGGACGTGTATGAGACTCATGAGGCGATCGTGCTGAAGCTTTCTCTCGCTGGTATCAAGGCTTCGGACGTTCGGATTAAATACGAAGACGATGTGGTAACGATTTGCGGTGAGCGAGAGGCGGAATCAGAACCGGATCTTGTGGCGTATCACCGGATGGAAATACGGAACGGATATTTCGAACGATCTGTGCTGGTGCAGAAACCGGTGGACCCGGCCAGTGCAACCGCCGAGTATTCCGATGGTTTTCTGAAAGTCAGCATACCGAAGGTGAAAGAGAGAAAACAACGCGTCTATACCCTCAGAGTGGAACTTTAATCGAAGCGACGCGATTCAGATGACAGAGGCTTGAGGCATAAATTCATGACAGATAATAATGATGATCAGAAGGATCAACTTTTTGCGGAAGTTGAGAGCGAGCAACAGAGAGCTGCGGAAGAATTGCAGGGCATGCTGGTCTCTTCCGAGAATGGCTCGATCCCGAACGATGGGGAGGAGGGCGATGCCGAATCGATGTCTCGCGAAGATTATCCGGATCGCCTCCCCGTTCTGCCCCAGCCCGACAACGTGATTTTTCCCGGCATGGTGATGCCGGCCCATGTCGAAGAGGAAGAGTTGCTGGAGATGGTTGAGGATATTGTGGTTGGGGATAAGATGTTCCTGGCCGTCGGGACGCATGAGGAGGGTGACCTGACAGACCCGGAAAACCTATACGATGTTGGCACGTTGTGTTCGATCGTGCAGATGATACGTATGCCGGACGACACGGTCCGGTTCCTCGCGCAGGGTGTGAGCCGCTGTCGGGTGGAGCACTATGTCCACGAGGGATCCGCGCTGTATGCCGATGTCGATCATCTGCAAACGGAGATGAACGACGATGCCGAAACCAGCGCTCTTCTGAAAAACCTCCGCACCCAGTTTTTGGACATGGTGGATATGCTTCCGGAGGCCGATGAAGATGTTGAAACTATCATCGACAGCATCGAACAACCGGGGCGACTGGCGGATGTCGTGTGCGCTAATCTGAACGTGTCCGTCGAGGAAAAACAGGAAGTGCTGGAAGCCCTGGATATCAAAGAACGTCTTGAGAAAGTGTCGAATTTCCTGGCCCGGGAAGTGGAGTATCTGGATGTAGCACAGCGCATTCGGTCGAGGGCCCGGGATGAGATGGACAAAGGCCAGAGGGAATACTACCTCCGGCAGCAGCTCAAAGCCATCCAGGAGGAACTGGGCGAGACTGATGCACGGACAAACGAGGTCAATGAACTGCGTGAACAGCTCGACGAGAAAGAGCTGCCCGAAGAGGTCGAAGAAGCGGCCGAGCACGAGCTGGGACGGCTGGATGTGATCAATCCCGCCAGTCCGGAATACAACGTGGTGCGGAATTATCTGGACTGGATCATGGAGCTTCCCTGGCTGGAAAGCACGGATGATAATCTGGACCTCGAACAGGCCCGACAGGTCCTGGAAGATGACCATTACGGTCTGGACGAGATCAAAGAACGGGTCCTGGAGTTTCTGGCCGTCCGGCAGCTGCGTGAGGACATGCGCGGGTCCATTCTGTGTTTCCTGGGCCCCCCCGGAACAGGCAAGACGTCGATCGGGAAGTCCATCGCCCGGGCTATGAACCGCGAATACGTGCGCACCTCACTGGGTGGTGTGCGTGATGAAGCGGAAATCCGGGGGCACCGGCGCACCTATGTGGGAGCGATGCCGGGACAGATCATCCTGGGGCTGAAAAAGGCGGGATCGAACAACCCGGTTTTCATGCTGGATGAGGTGGATAAACTCGGGTCCGATTTCCGAGGAGACCCCGCCAGCGCCCTGCTGGAAGTGCTCGATCCCGAGCAGAACGAGAACTACGTCGATCATTATCTGGATCTTTCCTTCGATCTATCCCGGGTGATGTTCATCTGTACGGCAAACGTGCCGGATACCATTCCACCGGCTTTGCGCGACAGGATGGAGATCCTGGAGTTCCCCGGATACACGGAAGAGGAAAAGTTGCAGATCGCCAAACAATACCTTGTTCCCGATCAAATTGCGGATCACGGGCTGAGCGATGATCAGATCAGTCTGGAGGACGAGGCTTTGAATCGGCTGATTTCCGAATACACCCGGGAGGCAGGGGTGCGGAACCTTGAACGCGAGATCGCTTCAGTCTGTCGGAAAGTGGCGAAGGGGATCGCTCTGGAAGAGATTGAGTCACGGGATGTTGGCGATGACGACGTGGAAGATATTCTGGGACCACCTCAGTACATTCCGGAAGTCGCCGAACGCGTGGACGAACCAGGCGTGGCCACGGGGGTGGCCTGGACCGCTACCGGCGGTACGGTCATTTTTGTGGAGGCCTCGCAAACTCCGGGCGAGGGCAATCTGACCCTGACCGGCCAGCTGGGGGATGTGATGAAAGAAAGTGCGCAGGCCGCTGTGACGTATGCTCGAGCCCATGCGGATGAACTGGGGATTGATCAGGATCTGTTCAGTAGCCATGATTTTCATATCCACGTCCCCAAGGGGGCCATCCCGAAGGACGGGCCCAGCGCTGGGGTCACAATGGGTATGGCGCTGATCTCGTTGTGCACAAACCGGAAACTGCGGCATGATGTGGCCATGACGGGGGAGATTACCCTGCGCGGCAAGGTGATGCCCGTGGGAGGGATCAAGGAAAAGGCCATTGCTGCCAAAAGAGCGGGTATCAAAACCCTCATTGTTCCGGACCAAAACAAGAAGGATCTGCCCGATGTGCCGGATTACGCTAAGGATGTCCTGGATTTCAAGTTCGTCGATAAAATGGATGAAATCATCCCCATCGCTCTCGTGGATGAGGATGAAGAGGGCGAGGAGGAATAAGGATTCTCGATGGGCCCCGGGGAACGGCCGACAAAGGCAATGGACGAAGGAACCCGACGACGGGTTACGCAAACCAGCAACCAACAACCAGCAACCAACAACCAGCAACCAACAACTAACAACTAACAACTAACAACTAAAAACCAGCCGTCCCCCTCACTCCCCGAGTTCCACGCATCGTCTGCGGTAATGCCGATAATCTTCCAGGGAGACCTCGGCCGGCACGCCGTGATCACAGGTGGGAATGTATCCGCCGCGTTCGCGCATGGGTGGCAGTATGCGTTCCACCATCTCATCGATTGCTTTTTTGCCTTTGGCCAGTTCCCGTTTGTCGATTCCGCCCCGAATAACCAGGTTGGGATATTCCTCACCAATCTCGACTACGTCACATCCCGATGCCACTTCAAACGGTGACATCACATCCATGTTGATCTCTTCCTGATACACCGGTATCACCGGTTCGACGTAGCCATCAGTGTCCACCTGCACATGGAGGTGGCGGTCCTGGTCTATCTGGCGGCGTCGGATGTTTTTCAGCAGTTCCTGGTAGTAGGGCGTCAGAAACTCGCGCATCATATCGGGGGAAATCAGCGGTCCACTGTTGTAGCAGATGTCCTCGGCAATGTAGAATTCGTCGATCGTCACGTGTTCCTGGTGCCGGGCAATGACCGCATCGGCCAGTTCCAGCCACGTTTGCATGCAATCGTGGATCAGCTCCGGAGAATCATGGAAGGTGTAGAGCAGATTCTCCGGTCCGATCAGGCTGCGCAGGTACATGTAGCCGCCGATGAGGTTCTGGACCATCATCTGCCCTTTAGCGGCGCCCGCTTTTGCCGCTTCCATCCTTTCATCCAGATCCTCATATCGTTCCGGGCTTTCCGGATCCAGGCGCCATTTTACGTCTTCTTCCCACGTCTTCTGGTCTTTGACGGGATGATCCTCATATTCCGGCATGAATCCGCTGCGACGGCCTTTAAAATAGAGGACGTGGCGTCCGGCCGGATCCCGGACCAGTTCGTGATCCCCCCGATCCTCAATGACTTTCTCTTCATACGCTGGTTCGAAAGCCGCCTCGCACCAGCCCAGCTGGCCCAATCCATAGCTTGCGCCGGGATCGTAGTGGAACTCCTCGGCCAGGTTGGCGTCCTCGGGAAGACCCTGTTCATGCCATTCGTCCATGCAGTAAAACCCGAATTCACAGTGATAGAACGGTGCTCCCGGGGTGATTGCGTACGTGTCGCGAAATTTGCGGATGTGTTCGGGCATCGATTCGCGGGGCGGAAGGGAATGGACACCATCGGCGGGCTGGGTTTCTTTTTTTGATAGGGACATTTTGATTTGTATCTCCTGACGTATGAAAAAAATATGGAATATTCAGGCGGTAAAGATCTGCTAAAGCATGTGGTGAGTCGTGGCGGTGAAAAAGGGACTATGACCCGATGGTAATGATGTTCAAAGCTGAAAGTTGATTTTTCGCCCATAGCCACTGTCGTTTTCCTTCATCGTTCGCCTTCGTCGGCTGTCCAAGGGGAGCGCCCCGGAGTAACGGCCGACAAAGGAGATGGATGAAGGGGTTCGACGAAGGTTTCGGGTCTCGCGTGGACCTTCGTCATTCGCGTTTATCGGTTGAGCTCAAGCCATTCGATTTCGGCCGCGGACAGATCCACCTGAGCCGCTTCGATGTTGGCTTCCATTTCTTCCCGTTTTTCTACGCCCATAAGCGCGAAGAGATTCAGGTCAACGTTCATCACGTATGCGGTGGCAATTTGTGGAATCGACAGCCCTTTCTCCTCCGCCAGCACCTCCGCTCGCTCAAGTCGCTGCACATTGATGTCGTGACAGTAGGCTTTTTGTGCAGCGTTGTCCAGCATGGTTTTATCTTCTTCGTAGTTGTTGCTCGTGATGCGGCCGCTGAAAAAGCCACGGGCCAGGCTGGAGTAGGCGAAAACTGGCGTGTTGGTTTTCCGATACCACTGCCGCGCATCCCGTTGTTCCGGGCCGCTGATACCGACACAGCCCTCGCCCCAGGGGTTCTCGACCTGGACGGCCAGGCTGAAGTGCGGACTGCTGGCGGCAAAACCGGTCAGGCCGTTTTTCTCGGCATACTCATTGGCCGCGTTGATCCGTTCGTGTGTCCAGTTGGAGGCGCCGGCTGCACCAATCAACCCTTCGTCAATATGTTTGTTAAGTCGTTCGACAATCGGCCCCACGGGCACTTCCGGGTTGTCCCTGTGCAGCATGTACATGTCGATATAATCGGTGCGGAGCCGTGCCAGAGAATCATGCAGGTCGGCGGTGAGGTCATACGGGGTTACTTTTTGCCGATCCGGGTTGGGATGGCACCCTTTGGAGAGCACCACCATCTCGTCGCGGTTGCCGCGTTGCTCCATCCACTGACCGATGGCCCGTTCGCTGTTGCCTCCTGCATAGACGATGGCGGTATCGAGTGTGTTGCATCCGAGTTCCGCGGCCATATCGAGCAATTCAAAACTTTCTTCGAGATTTTGCGTGTTGACGATCATAGTGCCCAGCACGAGGCGGGATACGGGTTTGTCAATGCCGTCAACTTTGCCGTAAGGCATTTCAGCAGTCATAAAAGTCTCCACTGTGTTGTAAGATTTAATTGGGGGGAAACACATCTGCAGATGCGTTCAGGGTTATTTTTCCTCGAACGGATATTCAAGGTCCCATTGGGTCCGAAGTTTGTCCATCGTTCGTGCTATCTGGAGTGATTCGTTCAGGGGCATGATATCATGTTCCAGGTCTCCGTTCCGGAGGGAATTCATGACCGCAGCGGCCTCGTAATTCATGCCGTTTCCTTCCAGTGGGAATTCCATTGTCTCGGGTTCTTCGCCGGTGATCTCCACTGTCATGGTGGTGGGGATCCACCAGGGACTGTGAATGCGGATACGGCCCTCCGTGCCGTTGATAACCGCTTCCATCGGGGTAGCGGTCCGGATGGCGGATGAGCATGAAGCCAGTTCGCCATCGCCATAGGAAAACACCCAGGCAGCCTGCTCGTCAACCCCGGTATCACCGAGATGCGCGAAGCCGGTGAGATCGGCCGGTGGCCCAAACAACATTGAGGACAGAGCGCAGCAGTAAACACCCACGTCGAGCAGTGATCCTCCTGCCAGATCGGGATTGAACAGGCGACTGTCGGGATCGGCGGCAGTTCGGAATCCAAAATCAACATTCAGCATCCGGATCTCGCCGATGGCCTGTTCCGCGGTCATAGCGCGTATTTTGTCCATGAGGGGGAAAAAACGACTCCACATGGCCTCCATACAGAAAAGTTGATTATCCCGGGCACATTGGATCATTTCCTTGGCCTGTGCGCTGTTGACGGCGAACGGCTTCTCACACAGAACGGGTTTGCCCGCCTCAAGACACAGCATCGTGTTCTCCTGATGAAAAGGGTGTGGCGTTGCGACATACACCACATCGGCGTCAGCTTGTTTCGCTAAGGCCTCATAGGAGTTGAAACGTGCATCCACATCGAATTCATCGCCAAACTCATCGGCCCGCTCCTGATTGCGACTGCCGATGGCTTGCAGGTTGGCATCGGGCAGTGACTGAAGGCCGGTGGCAAATTTATGCGCGATGGAACCTGTGCCGAGGATTGCCCAGTTGATTGTTGCGCTCATGCTATCTCCCAGTAGTGAATATATTGCTCCCGCGCCGTTCACCAACGCCTGTCGTCCAGTTGTGGGTGGGAAGGGCGGGGATAGAAAACGGTAAGAGCTTTGTCCAGATGGACAAAGAGTGTGACGAAAGCCCGGAATAATGTCAAGCTATGCCCGGCGAAAAAAAGTGAATATACTGTTCTGGCACCGGGAAATGTAGGTGTATCCGGGAGGCAGGCTTCATCTGTTCGGTATGCATCTTTGGGAAGTAGGCGGTTGGCAACCGAAGACCTCAAGTGGCGAAAGTATAACCTTTCGCAAGCGGTGATAGAGGAAGAACGTAGTTGCGTGAGCAGCCTACCTCATGGTATTGTCCTATCGAATGTGAGTCCCCTGAATTGGTTGCCGAACAGAATAGAAAAGGTGATGACGATGGAAAGAATTGAACTTGGCGTGAGCGGTTTGTCGGTGAGTAAAATGTGTATGGGGTGCATGCAGATGGGCTCCCGCGCGTTCGGTGATGATATTGTGGATCTTCTCGATTGTTACCGGGATGCGGGGGGGAATTTTTTTGATACCGCGCACTGTTACTGTTTCTGGACGCCGGGCGGTGCCGGGAAAAGTGAACGACTCGTCGGGGATTATATCCGGGACAATGATTGCCGCGATGAAGTGATCATAGCAACAAAAGGTGCACATCCACAGGCGGATAGCTACCGTAAAAACGAGCGATTCATGACCCCGTATCGGGTCCGGGCCGACATCGACGACAGCCTGGCGCGGTTACATCTCGATACGATTGACCTTTACTGGTTGCATCGGGATGATCCAACGGTTGCGGTGTCGGAGATTCTGGATATGCTGCAGGAGGAAGTTGAGCGCGGGCGGATCCGCGCGTTCGGCGGGAGTAACTGGACATCCCAGCGTCTGGCTGAAGCGAATGAATACGCCGAGCAGCATGATATGGATGGGTTTGTTGGGAGTCAGCCGCGACTGAGCTTTCTGGAATATGAGGAGCAGACCGAAGAAGAACGGCTTGAGCCCGGAGTTCTTCTGCACGCCAACGACAGGGACCGGGAGTGGCATGCGGAATCCCAGTTGCCGATGATGGCTTACGGTCCGACCGGCAACGGTTTTTTTGCTAACGCGGGAGAGCACCCCGAAAAATTCATCAGTGCGGAAAACACGGCCCGGGCAGAACGCGCCACGTCGTTGGCCAGACAGCTGGACTTCACCCCGAATCAGATTGCGCTGGCGTGGCTCATGCACCAGCCGTTTCCGATCATTCCCATTCTCGGCACGGCCAATGTGGATCATCTGAAGGATGCACTGGGTGCCCCCGAGGTCGAGCTGTCTGAGGAGCAGGTGTCCTGGCTGGAGCACGGCGACTGAACGGTCGGGGTGCGTGGACCTTAATCGTTCGCCTTC
>CAZXYF010000105.1:0-10929 GCA_964644705.1 uncultured candidatus Brocadiaceae bacterium
TGAAAGAGCACGGAATCTTGGGTAGGAGGTGGGAAATAAATGGATGAGCTGAAAGCTCATTTCAACGTTAATCAACGAACCAACTCCAAACAACGATTAAACATTTGAAATGAGCTTTCAGCTCAAAAAACAAAACGACCAATAACCCAACATTCCGCGATCCGTCAGATCGCTCCATGTCGGGCTAGTATGAATCCGCCCCGATGGGGCTCATGGAAATAAAACCGGAACGCATTTTGTGCCGCTCGCTTAGTTGACCCGGTGGCTCCGGTTGGTCAGCGAACCCGTGGCAACACAAACGGTCCAACTTCTCGTCCTGCGCCCATTCTTACGCCTTAATCTGCCGTTCAAGAGAAACGCCCGGAAACGACTGATTACGGCGAACGATCGAGGACACAAGATTATGGACCTCGTCCCCGCAATCCTCGTCGTTCCCTTTATCGTCCATCTTCGTCGGCCATGATCGACGAACCGCGGCGGGGAGTCCTATCAGATCCAGAAAATCAGATAACATTTAAAAGAGGAGAGCTACCATGGAACCCCGAATCAGCATTATTACTCTCGGCGTGCAAAACATGCCGGTATCCATCCGGTTCTATCGGGACGGACTCGGCTTCCCCACCGATGCCGATGATGATGCGGAATGGGCAATATTCCAGACGACCGGCACCCGGTTCGCCCTGTATCCCCGGGAGAACCTGGCCGCGGATATCGGCACCGCCGGCGAAGGAGCGGGATTCGCCGGTGTCACCCTCGCCCATAACGTATCCAATCGAGACGATGTTGACCGTCTCATCAATCAGGCCGTGGACAACGGGGCCGATCTGCTGAAATCTCCATGCGAGGCTGATTGGGGAGGATACAGCGGGTATTTCGCCGATCCGGATGGTTACCCATGGGAAATAGCCTGGGCGGAAGCATGGAAGTTCGACGAGAACGGAACCCTCTGGGGCGGACCGCTTGGCTCCCGCCCTGCAACCGATAGTTCCGGCAGCGACGTCGTCCAATGCGACCACTCCATTCCACGTTCAGATCCCGTCGAAGCGCCCAATCCACCACCAACTACCACTGCAGAATGGGGTAAAGAAATGCGCGAGGTGCTGGCAGCAGCACATGCCACCGTAGGCCAGGAGATGGCCGATGGGGATAAAAGTGAGATGCAGGATCTGTACACGTTCGCTCCCGGCCTGGCGGCACATCAAAGAGGGATTGCCGATGAAGAAACGATACGGTTGATGAACGACTTTGTCGACGAGCGCATGCAGCACAGTTTCGAACTGGACCCGGAAACAACCGAATATTACGAACTGAATTTCGCGCTGAGCTACCTGGATGCGCATGTGGCCGTCGGGCTAATCAGTGAACACCGGGAACACGAGATCATGGAATATCTCTGCGAATACGATGTCATCGAGATCTGAGGCGGCGGGATCAAGTCACCTGATCGTGCTTATATCCGCCAGTTCAGTCATCCGGCATCGCTTGTCTGAGAAAAACCCTGGAAAACGGCCGACAAAGGCAATGGACAAAGGAACTCGACGAAGGCTTTCAGACGCGTGGCCTTTCACCGTTCGCCGTCATTGTCCGCCTTCATCAGCGTTACTCACGTCCAGCTCGATCGTCCCCCGCCCGACATCGGGGCATACCGCCGTGATCTCAATGGGGCCGGGAGTGTGCCCCGCCCTGACAACCGCCATGCACCGGCCATGATAGGCATGGCGACGGTTGGCGTCGTAAGGTTCATGACAGCACAGGTCGCCATTGTCCATCCCGATCAGACGTCCTGCCCCGCGAACCTCCACGCCGATGGGTTCGGTGGCGTGGGGAACACGTACCCCGTTCTCATCCACGATGTCGATCGTCACGTGCGCCAGATCCTGATCGTTCGGTTGCAGCACTTCCTGATCAACCGACAGCTTCAATCCCGCCGGTTCCTCCGCCGTCGACAGCTCGTGACGGGCGATTTGCTCACCCGATTCGTCCCGGCTGACCGCCACCAGATCGCCGGGTTCATACGGCAGGCGGAACGACGCTATGCGGTTCGGACATTCGGACATCACCCGCGTGCCTTTGGTCTCCCCGTTCAGCAGCAGCTCGACACTGTGACCGTTGGAGAAGGCCCAGACCTCCACCACTTCTCCCTCCCGAACCGGCAGATTCCAGTGGTCCACCAGCGGGGGGAAACTCCAGTCGGCCGGCTCATAGGTGTCTCCCTCCCGGAAACGGGGAGCCGCACGGACGACGGGTCGATCCTCATCCCGCCAGACCGATGCATGCCACCACGCCCTGGGTTTAGCGTATCCGGCGATGTCGATCGGAGCGCCCTTCCACCCGCGCAACGGCCACTCCTGGGTCGCCTCTCCAAGATACTCTATGCCGGTCCAGAGGAATTGGCCGGTCACGTAGGAATGATCTTCCACTTCAAACCACGGGTTCTGCGCATGCATGGCCCACGATGCGTTCTCGCGATGCTGATAAAAATGAAAGGCCTCGGTGGCGATAAAGACCTGATCCGGCATCGCTTCATGGTAGGCATCGTACCACTGATCCTGGTAGTTCAGACCCACAATGTCCACGGTTTCAGCAATGTTTTTGACGACCTCAGCTTTCTCCTCCACCGGTGCCGACCAGATCTCCGGATAATGCACGTGCGGTTCAAGAGCCACCATGGTGGGGCGGGTCGAATCCAAAGACTTCACGTAATCGGAGAGCATCTCGCAGAGTTCAATCATCCCGGGTCTGCCCTGGTTTTCCACCTCGTTCCCCACGCTCCACACGATCACCGAGGGATGGTTGCGGTCGCGGAGGACCAGCGATTCCACATCCCGTTTCCACCACTCGTCGAACAAATCACCCATGCATCCTTCCTGCCACTTGTCGTATGCCTCATCAATCACCAGAATCCCGAGCCGATCACAGAGGTCAAGCAACCCGGCCGCCGGGATGTTGTGGGCCGTGCGAATGGCGTCGCAGCCCAGTTCCTTGAGACGTCGCAAACGTCGCTCCCAGCCGTCGGTGAAGAACGCCGTTCCCAGACAGCCCAGGTCATGGTGGAGGCAGACTCCCTTCATGGTGCGCTGCTCGCCGTTGAGTTCAAAACCCTCCTCAACGGTGAACCGAAAATGGCGGATACCAAACGTCTCCTCCACGGTATCCGTAGTGTCACCGTTCACACTCACCTGAAGCTCAGCGGCATACAACGACGGCGATTCGGGCGACCACAGAGACGGGGCCGCAACGGTGGCATCCAGTTCCACGACGCCCTCGCCCCCGGCTTCGAGTTCAACCTCCACGCAATCAAGCGTCGCCTGTTTGTCGCCGTCCGGGCCGGCGATTTTACCGGAGACCTGCGCGGTGACGTTCTCCTCGCGGTCGTTTTCGACGGCCACCTCAACGGCGACGTCGGCCGCCTGCTCTGACACCTCGGGAGTGGTGATACCCACGCCCCACGGTTTGATAGCCACATCACCCGTGCGGGTCAGCCACACCCGCCGATACAGGCCCGCACCGCAATACCACCGATCCGCGTCGTGGCCGGTGTTATCGCAGCGGACGGCCAGCAGCTGGTTTCCATCCTCGCGCAAATAATCCGTTATATCGTGGATGCGCGTGGCGTAGCCGGACGGCCGTTCGCCCAGAGAATGTCCGTTCACCCACACTTCGGTGTTTCGATAGGCTCCGTCCAACCGCAGCCGAATCCGCTGGCCCGGCTCCGGCTGCATCTGGAACCGGCGCCGGTACCAGCCCACGTGAGCGCGCCGCCGGTATCCCTGCTGAGTGTCCTGTTCGATATCAGGGTCCGTCGGGCAGTGGATCGCCCAGTCATGCGGGAGGCGCACGTCCTCCCAGTCTGTGGCGTCCAAATCATGTTCCAGGGCGAGGTCGGTCTCGCCGAGAAAGAATCGCCAGCCGGTATCAAGGGGTCGTTCGGAACGAACAGCATCATCGGTATCAATCGTCTTTGCGTTCATCGGTCAAAACTTTCAGTTATCTGAAGAGAAATTATCTCAGAACCCCCAAAATCGCGACAACATGACATCGTCTGTCAGGTGCCTGATTTGCATCCAACATCGTATAATCTAACCCAGAAACAGTCCACCTCATATCATTCATGCCGGTTGCCTTCTCGGGCTTCATGTGGTATCAAAATAAGCCTGTTTCGCGCTTCTTTAGCCGGATAAGGCCATGTCCACACCCAGCCACACGACCACCATTCGCGTCCGTTACGGGGAGACCGACCGTATGAACACGATTTACAACGCCCGCGTGCTGGAATGGTATGAGGTCGCCCGCACCGAACACCTGCGCGAGCTCGGGATGTCATACGCCGACATTGAGGAACGGGGAATTTATTTTCCCGTCATCGAAGCGAAGGTCAGTTTCAGCGGCCCCGCCACCTACGACGACCGGCTCCAGATGGAAAGTCGCATGAGCCGCCCGTCGCGTCTGCGGGTCCGGTTCGATATCGACATCTCCCACAAAAACGACGGCGCCCCGGTGGCCAACGGCTACAGCGTGCACGGCGTGACCGATGCCGACGGTCGCCCCGCCCGTCCGCCGAAATGGCTGAACGAAATACTGGAGAAAGGCACGAGCGGGTGAGGGGCGGAATTCCCGATACGTGATGTCCGGAGAGCCGACGATTGACGACGGACAATGGGGGATGCGGTTATCCTTATCCCTTCCTCAAAGCTGAACCTGGGTGCGCACGATACGCTGCAGGAGCGCTTCCTGCAACCGATCCACCACATCCTGCGCCGCCGGATCGTCCACACGGTTGTTCGTCTCCTCGGGATCCTCAATCTGGTTGAACAGAAGATACGGTTCACCCTCGCCGTTGAGCACGAGTTTCCATTCCCGGTCCATGATCATGAACTCTCCGCTGATCTCCGAGACGGCATACTGGCGATGCTCCTGTTCGGGGGATTCCAGGAGGGGACACAGTGAGCGCGCAAACTGCTGGTGATCCAGCTCGCCACCGGCCAGTTGCGTGACCGTCGGCCCCAGATCAAACCACTCCACCGGCGAATCGCAGACGCTTCCGCCCACCTCACCGCGGAGCGTCTCCGGTGTCCGCACGAGGAGCGGAACACGCAATGCCCCGTTCAGAAAATGCCCCTTGTAGATCATCCCGTGATCCCCATTCATCTCCCCGTGATCGGAACAGAACACGATCACCGTGTTGTCCAGTTCCCCGCGTTGCTCGATCGTGTCCAGTATCTCCCCGATCTGATCATCGATAACTCTCACGTTACCGGCATAATCGGCCCGCATGGCCGCAATCTGGTCCTGGGTAATATCGGGACTGTGACGTGCTTCCCGCAGAAATTCCCCCAGCACCCCCGGCATCGAAGATCCATCCAGGGTTCCCTCCGGATCATCGGGTGTGGGCATATCCTCCGGATCGTACATGCTGGCGTAAGGTTCCGGCGTATCCCAGGGTTCATGCGGTCCCCCAAAACTCACCCAGCAGAACCACGGATCCTCCCGCTGATAATCTTCCAGATATTCCTTCGCCCGCTGCCCCACGTAAACGTCGGCGTATTCCTCCAGCGGCAGCACCGACGGCCGGACCACCCAGGGTTTGTTGCTGAATCGCTCATCGTAATCCGCCCTGTAATCCTCCCACAACCCTTTCTCTTCCCACCGTTTGGTCATGTGGCTCTCCACACGGGCGCTGGCCCGAGGACCCCCGATTTCGTCCACATCATCCATCCCGTACGCATGAATCAGATCCTCCCGATCACGCAAATCACCATGATGATAATAAAAATGCGTCTTCCCGAACACGCTGGTGCGATAGCCGGCATCCCGCACTGCCTGCATCCACGTCGCCCTATCCGGCGACATCGTATGATCGCCATTGTGCCACAGCCCCGTGTTGTGGGGATAGCGGCCCGTCGCCAGACTCAAACGAGCAGACATGCAAACCGGGGAATTGGTGATTGCGTTGGTGAAGCGCACGCCCTCCCCCGCGATTCTGTCCAGATTGGGGGTCTCGCCCCAATTTCCACTGCAGCTCATCGCATCGGCACGCATCTGATCGGTCATAATAAACAGTATGTTCGGTTGGCTCATCGGCGTTATCCTCGACTCATAGAAGTGTATGGCCGGATCGAGCATCCCGGACCATAAAAACGAAATGGGCTTCGATTCTTTTTCGAAAGCATCCAGCTTGGTCGGGTTTATACGGCACTGCCCGTTTGATTTCAAATGTCAGAACAGTTCCGATGTATGGCATAGAAACACCCGTGACAAATTCCCCAGGATAAAGGCAGCAAGAATCATTGACCGGAACCCCTATTCCCGGCCAACTTGCTGATCACACCATGCCAGAATACGACCAGGAAAAGCATCCGCACATTCTGAAAATATGCTCCGACGAACACACCGCTGCGATCACCGGCTACGCGGGTGATCCGTGGGTCCGCACGCCAAATCTCGACCGACTGGCCGCCAGCGGAGTGGTCTTCGACCGTTGCTACGCGAACAACCCCATCTGCGTGCCCGGACGATGGTCCATGCTGACCGGTCAGCTCCCACGGGAGAACGGCACTCCGTATTTCAAAGACCTGCTGCCGCTGGATACGCAGACCTATATGAGGTATTTCTCCCAGCACGGATACATGACCACGTGCGTGGGAAAAATGCATTTCCACGGCCCCGAACAGATGTATGGCTGGATGCTTCGTCCCTACGGAGACATGGAGGTGTACAACCATGAGCGCATACCGGGATATGACGTCTCGAAGGATGTGACGGGCGAGGTGGGCTGCGAACGGACGCACGATTACAGTGAATACGGCGGCATGATGCCGTTCATGGTCAAAACGGCCGGGCCGGGCGAGCACGGTTTCATGCAATTCGACCAAATGGTGACGGAGGCCGCGCGGGTTCACCTGCGCGATTATTTCGACTACCTCATCCACACGCAGTATTCCGGCGGGCGTCCGCTTCTATTTGAGGTTTCGTTCAAAACGCCCCACTGGCCCTTCATCTGCCCGCAGGAGCTGTTCGACTATTACCGTGAGATTGTGCCGATGCCACAGATCTCACGCCCGGAGGATCTGCCACCATCTCTGGCTCGCAAGGCGGAGCGGGAAACGGCCGACTGCACGGAAGAACAGATACTCAACGCGCGCGCCGCCTACTACGGCCTGGTGGAGTGGATGGATCGGCAGATCGGCGTCGTCCTGGAAACTCTGGAGGACATGGGAATGTTGGATAGGTTCAACATCATGTACTGCGCCGACCATGGAGAAAGCGCCGGCGAACGCGGCATGTGGGGCAAGAAAACGTTCTACGACGAGTCGGTGCGCGTGCCGATGGTCCTGTCCGGACCCGGCCTCCCCGACGGGAAAACCGTTTCGGACAGCTGCAGCCTGATCGATGTGTTCCCCACCCTGGCCGACCTGGCCGGCCTGCCGGCGCCGGAAAACGTGCGCGGAGAAAGCTTGCTACAACTGATGGAGAACGAGTCAGCGGAGCCGCGAACCGTATTCTCCGAACTGTTCGACGGCGAAACCGAATCTTTCATGGCGCTCCGTAACGACATCAAATACGTGCATTTTGAGGACGGAACGCGACAGTTGTTCGACCTGGCTAAGGATCCGGATGAGCTGGTCAACCGGGCGGGCCGCAAGGAGTACGCCCCGATTGAGAAACAGCTGCGCACCGCCCTGGCCAACCTGCCCGAGCCCTGGCGGAACGAGCACCCCGAATGGTCCATGCGAACATCGTTTGATTGACCTCAGTGCTGTCCAAAACAGTGTTTCGAGGTACATGGCTCTTTGTCCCCGCAGCCGAACCTATTTCAACAACGGTATTAATAAGAGGATTTTCGGTGTTTAGTCCGGACATTGCAGGGGAGCAGGCTACAGCAACGGGCTGACCAACCGGGCCAGATCCTCCGCCAGCCGCCGGTGCCGCGGATGCTCCCCAAACGCCTCCCGCATGCCCACACTCTGATCCAGGTAATACTGCTGAATTTCCTGAACGTGGTTGATGAACGACGGTGAATACACGACGACGTTGGTCTCGAGGTTGAGCCGGAACGATCGATTGTCGAAATTCGCCGACCCCACCATGGCAATCGCATCATCCACGAGCAACATTTTGGCGTGAAGAAATCCGGCCGTGAAAAAATGGGTGTTCACGCCGGCATCCGCGCACACGCGACAATACGAGCGTGTTGCTGCATCCACGAACCGCAGATCAGAATGGGCTGGCACCACCACGTTCACATCCACCCCCCGCCGGGCCGCCATGCACAGAGCGAGTTCAACGGGCTCATCGGGTATAAAATACGGAGTAACAAGCACAACACGTTCACGGGCGTGGTTAATCAGAAAATGCGCCGTGTCGCGAACCGGAGCGCTATCCACCAGAGGATCGCTCGGCACGATCTGCGCGATGTCTTCTCCCGCCGTCTCAATTTCCGGAAACAGTTCCTCATGATTGGTCGGCTCTTCCCCTTCAAAAGCCCAATCGATGAGGAACAATGTCTGGGCCTGCAATGCCATCGGCCCCACCCCGCGCAACATGACGTCGAAACGACGCTTTGACGGCGACTCGGGCAGGGATGCGTCACAGACGTTCCATGATCCCACATGGGCGATCTGCCCGTCGATAATCACAATTTTCCGATGGTTGCGGAGATCGAATCTTTTCAGTTTCCCCCGGAAGGGATTGGCGGGGAAGGCGGCACGAACCTCCACCCCCGCTGTTTCCATCTCGGGCACCAGGCGCTGGAAAGCCGGACTGGCCCCCACAGAGTCCAGCAACACCCGACACTTCACCCCTCGTTGCGCTGCCTCCATCAGCGCATCGGCCACCCGTCGCCCCACATCATCATCACTGAAGATGTAAAACACCATGTGAACGTGATTCTCGGCCTGCTGGATGTCGTCGATGATGCTTCTCACGATCTTCTCGTCTTCATGCTCAATGGACATCACATTGCCGCCGGTGGGTACAAATTCTCCCACCGCCTCCACCTGCCCATCCGTGCTGGACAGATAATCCGGCAGGCTGGGCCGACGTTCATACCGCAGATACGCACTCTGCCTCCCCCGGGCTCTCTCGCTCGCCGTTTCTCCGCGAGAGTATTGGCGCCGACGCCGCATGGTCAGAATCTGTCCACCGCAAAGCACATAAAGCAGCAGCCCGATCCACGGTAAACCAAACATCACGGCCAGCCAGGCCCAGGCCCGTTCTGGACGACGGTACCGGATGACGAACAGACTCATCATCGCCGTGACGCACCAGCTGATTAATACGGCCAGAGCTATCCACTGAATAAGCATTTTCCCAGTAAACTCCTCAAAAACGGTGTTGAGACGAGATTCGACATCGCCGCCTCCCACCTGATCTCAACCAGAATCGGGGCATTCCCCAGGCCTGTCCAAAACGCCAATTCCGGATGTATAGATCTTTGTCTTTACCTTCGTCTTTATCAAACATCTGCCGTTGTTTTTTTGGCGGCCTCAGCCCGAGTAGAAAGGCAGACGAAGGCAAAGATAAAGAGGTTAGATCCATCGACGCGAAATATTTAGGGGTGATTCGCGAGATGAACCGTATTTCGGGCTCACAACCACCTCGGAGCCCATCAGAAAGTCCATTGGGGAACGTTTTGGGCAGCGCTGGGCATTGCCACACTTTCAGCCGAACACGTCTCGAATCAATGTAGCGAACACTTAAAGTCTATCGGTGCGGCGGGGCCGGATTCAACATTTTGACATAATCGTCGTCCAGCGTTAACGTACATTTATACATCAGCGGATAGACTGGGGGCATATAGTTATGGTCCAGGTAACTGTAACCATAAGCAAGGTAGCTACTGTACGCGATCGTTTTTGACTCGGTGAGGAGGGGTTCTGACCATGTTTGAGTTTCCCGATACGCTGATGGCCGAAACAGTACGCTGGTTCTGTCAGTTCACAAACTGGCGTCCCAACGATGAAACCATCTGCTGGCTGGGCCACAAATTACCGCAGTTTCACTCCGTCTCAATGCGCATGCGAGACGGACGATGGATGTGGCTTGATCTCCGCAATCCAGTTTCCATTCCCTACCTCCTGGACGCTGATTTCCCGTGCGAACAGGTTGAAACGGAGCTGGTGCGCCATATCGTGCAACCCGGCGATGTCACCGTTGATGTGGGGGCCAACCTTGGATGGTATTCCAGCCTGCTGGCCCGCGAGGTGAAATCCTCCGGACGCGTCTATGCGTTTGAACCAAATCAGAAAGCGGCCCGCCTGGTGAAAAACATCGCCAGAAAACATCCTCAACTGGAGGTGCGTACCGAAGCTCTCTCCGATCAGAACGACTGGTCAACCTTTTACATCACCGACAACTGGATCAGTGGTAGCCTGCATGCCGAGCATCAGGAAGCGGAAGAACAACGGACCAAAATGGTAACCCTCGACACCTTTTTAGCGGATTCCAACCATAACACAATTGATTTTTTGAAACTGGATGCCGAGGGCGCCGAGCCTCAGGTGCTGGATGGAGCCGCCCGCACGCTTGATCGACCGGACGCACCCATCTGGCTGCTGGAGATGTCGTCGGATGAGGCGGATAAAGCCGGGCATCATCCCGCTGATATCCTGTCCTGTTTTGCCGATGCGTCGAACGCGAATTACCGCGCTTTCGCGATCAGCCAGGAAGAACACTCCCTCGAACCGCTGACCGTCCCGGACAGAGGTGACTTCTGGTTCAACGCACTGATCGTCCCCGAATCGCGACTCGGCCGTCTGCCGGAGAGCTGGTTGGAGGGATGCGATCCGGATGAGTGCGTCCGGTGAGTTCCTTCATGTCTGTTGCAATTTCCGCTGGCATCACTTCATGAACGGCTAAGCGGTCCGAACTAAAACCTTTCGGGTTTCAAACCCGGTTTGGTGTCGATTAGCTGTATTTTTAGTCCCAACG
>CAZXYF010000106.1:0-10864 GCA_964644705.1 uncultured candidatus Brocadiaceae bacterium
TACGCCCCTACCGGGACAAGCCCGGCAAGTAGGGCATCACAAAACGCACGTAGTTCACCGAAACCTTACTACTGAACTCGGTTCCCTCACCCTCCTCGTTGAGAATAATAATTTCGAGACGTGGGCCTGTCAAGGCATGGTCATATCCCCGATGATACTCAATACGCCTCTTCCCAAACCCCGTTTGCGGGGGGGCATGAATGACATAACTGTCCAGACTACCGTATAATTGTCACTATGGAATCTGGATTACAAAGATTCAATCATCCCCATTCAACAGCTCTTTTGTGCGGTACGATTGGTTTACTTGCCGGGGTAAAATAGAGCCCTAAATAATATTTTCTCCCAGTCTTATGACACTTACTACGTCCGAAATAAACACGGTGGTGGAAGACATTTCACCACGGGTGGAAAGTGGAACGATCGAACGGATCGACCAACCCGATCCCCAACATCTGATTTTTCACATTCACCGCGACCACCGGAGGTACTGGCTGCAGTTCGTGGCGTCCGCCAAATTCAGTCGGCTTCATCTCCTCACCCACCGTCCGGAAAAAACGCAACCGTCTCACGGGTTCTGCAACTTGCTTCGCCAACATCTCACCGATTCCCCGGTTGTGAACTTACGTCAGGTGGAAGGAGATCGCGTTGTCATCCTGGAGTCCCGTGAACGCGACGCGCTGCTGGAGGCGTCGAAAGTATCTCTGGTGGCGGAGTTAATCGGTACGGGGAGCAATCTCATACTGATTGATGAGAACCAGATGGTTCTGGGAGCTTTGCACACCGAAGATTCCGACAGGCGTGTTCTTCAGCCGGGTGAGACCTACGAACCTCTCCCCCCGCCGCCCGTCCAGCCGAACCGAGCGGAAAGCAACCGGTTTGCCGAACACCATGACCCTGACGATCCGCTGTCACTCAGTCGGGCCATACAGAATTATTACGAGGAGCTGGAGTCCGAGAAAAATCTCAATGAACGGCGTCAAGCTCTGTTGAGCCGGTTGGATGAGCAGACGGAGCGATTGAATGGCCGGCTCAAGAAACTCAATAAGGAGCTGGGGAAGGCTAAAAATGCCGAAGCGCTGAAACGCAAAGGGGAGCTTCTAAAGATTGCCCTACCCCGAATCGAACGCGGTCAAAAGAAGGTGGTGGTTGAGGATTTATTTGAATCAGAAAACCCGCAAAAAGAGATCGAACTTGATCCAAAACTCTCCCCCCAGGAAAACATTCAGCAATACTTTGAAGAATACAAGCGGCGCCAGGACAGTCGTGAACATGTCGCCGGGCGGATTGACACCACTCATCATGAACTTGAACAGCTCTCCCGGGCCAAAAAACGGGTGAAATCGGCTGAGACGCTTGAAGATGTGTCGCAGCTGAAAGAGAAACTGGAATCCGGTGGACTTCTTCCCCCGGAGGGTCAGCCATCCGAGGAACGGGAAGAAGAACGCACCGGGCCGCGACGTTTTCTCTCATGCGATGGGATGGAGATTCTCGTGGCGCGTAATAAAAAGCAGAATCATGAATTGACGTTCAGTATTTCCCGGGGAAATGATTTTTGGATGCACCTTTTGGGATGGCCCGGTCCGCATGTTATCATACGTAAGCCGCGAAATGAGGAGGTGCCCCGCCAGACCCTGGTTGATGCAGCACATCTGGCGGTTTACTTCTCGAAGATCCGAGGGACGGATTATGCTGAGGTGGTTTACACTCAGCGTAAACACGTCAGTCCCATCAAAGGGGGCGAGCCAGGACGCGTACATTATTCCAATGAGAACTCGATGCGCATACAATTCAGCAAGAAGCGTATGAAACGTTTGTTAAATCATAAAGAACGTGCTTTGCACTGAGCATTGTTTATGGGAAGGAGTGTTTCTATGGATGCCCGCACACTTTTGAAATCACGTCGGTCGATTCGCAAATATCAACAGAAGACAGTGGATCGAGAAACTCTGATGGAGGTCATAGACCTCGCGCGCTACGCGCCCTCCGGAGGGAACGCACAGGAGTGGGAAATTGTGGCTGTTGATGATCCGGGGCTGTTGGACGATGTGTATGAAACGCTCGCGTGGTTGCCGGCCACCGGGGAACCGCCCAAAGACCAACGTCCAATGGCCTATCTGGTGGTTATATCCACCGAGGAGGCAGGAGTGGCTGATTGTGCCAGCCTGGCCACATATACCGTCCTGGCAGCGCATGCAGTGGGATTGGGATCGTGCTGGTTTGGGTCCATTCGTCGCACAGAATTGGCCGATGATCTTCAAATACCGGACGATTATAGCATTGAGTTCGTTATTTCGCTTGGGTATCCCGCGGAGGACGCTGAAACGTTTGATAGCAGTGATGATACTCAGGTCACCGAACAAAACGAAACAATCCACGTCCCAAAACTAACGCCGGAGAACTTCGTCCACTACAATGAGTTCGGTCAATCAGAGTGATTGGTTTTCTACCGGAGGATCTATGAGAAGCGATGGAAGAATGAACAACGAGTTGCGACCGCTGGAACTTGAGCGGGACTACACGCAGTATGCCGAGGGGTCGGTGCACGTGCAGGCCGGTGATACCCGGGTGCTTTGCACGGCGATGGTCCAGGACGGGGTGCCTCACCATTGCCGCCATCAACATATCGGGTGGGTGACTGCGGAGTATGCGATGTTGCCCAGCAGTAATTCAGACCGACGTAGCCTGCACCGGAGCCCCAGCGGCAGAACAAAAGAAATCCAACGACTCATTGGACGGTGCCTTCGGCTTTCTGTTGATCTTTCTCAGTTTCAGGGTCGTACAATCTGGTGCGACTGTGACGTTATCCAGGCCGATGGTGGAACCCGTACTGCGTCCGTCACGGGAGCATTCGTGGCGCTTACCGATGCGCTGTGGAAGATGGAAGATCGCGGGGATATCGATGTCCTGCCCATCAAGGAAGGGATTTCCGCGGTGAGTGTGGGCATCGTGGAGGGCCGTCCAGTTCTCGATCTCACGGGAGAAGAAGATAAAGCAGCCGATGTGGACATGAACGTCGTCATGACGCACTCCGGTGAGTTCGTTGAGGTGCAGGGAACGGGTGAGGAAACTCCGTTTGGTCGGGAGAACCTGGATGAGCTGCTTGATCTGGCGGTAAAGGGTAATGAAGAGATCCGCCAGAAACAGATGGGCCTGCTCACCGAACGTTTGTCTGTCTAAACACCCCTGCTTCCGGGGCAAGAATACCGTGCCCGACCATCCCATCATATCTGGCTGGACCATTCGCCGGCTGCTCCAGTCGGACCCGGGCGATGTTGAGCTCAGTCTGGACCTGGGGGTGAGCACCGAAACTATCCAGCGCACCCAGACCGATGTGCTTTTACCGAATACCACCGCCGTGCCCCTCTCGGGGCTAAAGGATCTAAATTCAGATCCGGAGGATTGTTTCCTGTTATTAGCGGAGGAAACAATCCGCAAGGTGTATCTCTACAGTGATGAAACGCGCAAATACTATAAGCTCTATCAGCCCGAAGAAAACGTTGCGCCAACCATCGTCATCGCGGGCGCCACAATGCATACCATCGTTGACAATACTCCCTGGGATGATGCGCATCAGAAGACGTCGGCGCTTCCCCCCCGGAATGGAGAATGTCTGGATACGTGCTTTGGGCTGGGGTACAGCGCTCAATTGCTCCGGAACCGTGGCTACGAAAAGATCGTGAGTTGCGAAAAAGACTCCAATGTGTTGCGCATTGCCCGCCTCAATCCATGGTCGGCGAACGCCTTTGACCGGGACGGTATTGAAGTGGTGCCATCTGATGTCCGTGAATACATCTCGGACTGCCAGAATGAACGTTTCGCCGGTATCTTTCACGACCCCCCCACCATCCACCAGGCCGGCGAACTTTACAGCGGGGAATTGTATAAGGACTTTCAGCGAATTATGAAATCCGGTGGTGTTTTCTACCATTACGTCGGAAGCCCGGGTAAAAAACGCGGGCAGGATTTTAAGCGCGGGGTTATGAGGCGCCTTCAGGATGCGGGATTCACCCGCGTGGAACGCAGAAAAGGTGGCGTCACCGGTCAGAAGCGTTGAAACGTCTGAGAATCTCCCCTCCCACAGCGTCTCATGCTGTGGCAACACCAACTTTGCGCTCAAAAAGATACTTCGGTATCATACCCTATTCGTTCCCATTTTCCTTTTACTTCAGCCATAGAAAATACCATGGAAGAAGAAACGACGAACAAGCCGATCAATGCCGTCATTTTCGATCTGGATGGCGTTCTCGTGTCCACCGATGAATATCATTACGAGAGCTGGGCAAGACTTGCGGAAGAAGAAGACATCCCCTTCGGACCCGAATTCGGTGAACGGTTTCGCGGGGTCAGTCGTATGGAATGTCTGGCCATGCTCCTCGAACAAACGGACCAGGAATACACCGACGAAGAAAAACAGGAACTGGCCGATCGGAAGAATGGCTATTATCGGGACATGATTTCCCATCTGTCCCCCGGCGACATCCTTCCGGGCAGCCTCGAAATGGTGCAGGAGTTGCGAGAACGGAATCTTAAAGTGGGTCTTGCGAGTGGTTCCAAAAATGCTCCCTTCATCGTCGATCGCATTGATATCGGGGATGAGTTGGATGCGATGGTTTGCGGTCTTGACATCGAAAACAGCAAGCCTCACCCGGAAATATTCCAGCGTGCTGCCGATCAGCTCGATGAGGATCCGGAAAACTGTCTTGTGGTGGAAGATGCGCAGTCGGGTGTGAACGCAGCCAGACGTGCCGGAATGCGCGCGCTTGGCATCGGGGATCGAGAACTGGAAGGCGCCGAGAAAACAGTTCCGGGCCTGTCGGAGATCACTCCTGACGAACTGCTGAACCTGTAGAGTTAGAAACAGGCAAAAAAGAATAAGCACTGATTGCGGTTTGTAAGTGCAATCAGTGCTTATTGTCATTGCGGGAGAGCGGGATAATGGTAATTATTCCGCTTTATTTTTATGTACCGCCGAGTGCAATCGTTCAGGGGGAATGTTGGTCGGGAAAAAATAACTCTCCTGCACTTTGAACCGCGCTTCAATGGGCTTGCGGAAATTAGCCACCTGCAGATACAGGCCGTCCGCCGGGAGATTCTCTTCGATGGCATCCAGCAGCTCGTCCACCTCGTCGATAATTAGTGGCACCGAACTGACAATAGCATCGGGAGCTTCCCATGGGGTGCCTGCTATGATATTTGTCAGTTCGGTTGCATTGGCCTGCACGAGTTTGATCCGGTCCCCAAATCGTTTCTCCACTTTTTTGCAGAAAGAAGCTTCCCGTTCAATGCACAGCAGTTGTCCATCATCCCCCAGGGCTTCAAGAATACCGCGAGTCAGGCTACCCGTACCCGTGCCCAATTCCACCACGGTCTGCGGGTTCACACCCTGAAGCTCGTCCCGGACCGTGTCGGATATTTGTTTGGTACAGGGAAGCGGCGCGCCCATTTTGATGGGATGTCGAATTGAACGAAACAGGAATGAAACCGCCCGTCCGCAGCGTTTGAAAAAACTATCCTTGCTATCTGAGTCCTTGTTCACCGTTTGGGTCTCCTGCTAAGGGTTGTAGCCAAAAAGCCGTCTGACCGTGTTTTTGAAATAGTTGTATTATTCCCGTTCGGATTCAATTGTTCCCTGATATCCGCTCTCATCAAAAGCCGTGACGGGATCGGGAGGCAATCCCTGTTCAATACGGGCCATACCGACAAGCGGACGAACATCGGTGAGAAACGCGTCCAGAAGCGTGCGATTGGCTCCGATGATGTTCTGTCCCTCGCGCATACAACTTAAACGATCCCGTTCAATTATAAGAGCTTTTGCCAGTGTTATCATCAGAGAATCAATCGTGTGCAATACGGCCCTGATCCGGTTCTCCAGGGAGGAACACTGATCCACCATGTATGCCCAATTACGGCCCGAATCCTCGTTCACCGCGGCATCATGTTTGACCAGTTCACAGAAAATCTCGAACATCCGCAGGCCGGGTTCCACCGCCTGATCATCATCGGCTGCATACCGGGTGTTGAAATGAAAGCCTCCGGGGGTGTTCGTCCCGAGCAGCCGGGCCACAATTTGCGCGACATTCACTCCCCACGCGTGGTGCCCCATATCCACCAGCACACCGGCACGATCCCCCAGAAATTCGGCAATCTCTTTTGCGACGCCGGCATCAGAAATAACCGTGCTGTAGGTGCCGGGTTCAAAATGTTTGTATTCGATCAGATGCCGCACATCGTGGACACTTCTCTGGTAAATCATGCTGAGTGCTTCCCGGGCCCGTTCCTCCTGCTGCCAGAGGTCCCGCTGGCCGGGGTATTGAGAACCATCGGGCAACCAGTATGTGACCAGGTCGCGGCCATACCGATGCGCGATCACGCAGGATACCAGGCAGTGATCGATCAGCCTATCACGGACAGTATCGTCCGGAGAACTCAGGCTTCCATGGTGCGTGCCTTCAAGAAACAGAGTCGGATTGACTGCCCCAATATCTATGCCCTGATCCTGTGCGTATTCGGCGAGTTCTTCGAAATCATCCGGTTTTACCTCATCCATTGCTACGTCGTCCGGTTTATCCCATCCCACGTGAATCGCCATACGTGGAGACGCCCCCGTCAGCTCGTGCACGAACGCGGCATCTCGAACCTTGGCAAAACGGTCCGGTGCCGGTGCTGGCGGCATGAAGTGTCCAAATCGTCCCCCGCCAAACTTGCCGAAAAGCCAGGATGGAACCTCCACCTCAAAAGATTTGAGCTTATCCTTGACGTTGTCGGCGTCAATATCCTTGTCCGCCAATTTATCTTTCAACACGTCGTATTCACGCTTCATCTGACCACTGGGATTCGCAGACATCATTCGACCTCCATGTAGAAAGTATGGCCGGGCACCCCGGTACTCATTCCCTGCTTTATTACGATATGGCGGTCGCCTCTGAACGTCAAATTCCCCGTTTTGAGTAATTTTGGATAAAAACGAGAAAAACCTTGACTCTGTTTTTTGGTATGGCATACTATTCGTCATGTTTCGGCCACATTTGTGCTTTTGGAAGCAGTTTTTGGTTTCACTGACTGATACACTATAGGGGAATTTGTTCAGTGCGCTGCACATAACTCGCACTGACCCCATGCTGACCTGTCCTACCATCCTGCCCTGACGAGCAAGGGCCGACCTCTCGGTTTCCGCCCTGCTCGTGCATCACTACACTCCCGAGCAGGGGGATACTGTTCTTTCGGGAGGCCGAAATAGTTAACGCACAAAGGAGACCCGCCGTGCGACAACCTAACAACGAAGATCGACCATTGGACTATCAGAACGACGAGATTCTGTACGAAATCGAATCTGACATGGACCTCGAGGGGCAATATGTCACTTCCTGGTTGATTGTCATCCCAGAAGAAATCCACGTGGTTTCAGATGGAGACCTGAAGGCCAGCTATGACCGCGAGAACATTGCCTACGTACACAGCACCGATTACGTCGGTAATGGCCTGCTGGAAGCCCGGCTTCAGGATGGCGGCCAGGTGCCCCTGATCCGTTTCAGCAAAACGCTGTCCGACCATTTCGAGGAAGCGGAAGATGAGATCAACAGCATTTTGGGCTATGAGCTAAGCCAGGAGGAGAAGGATGAAAAAGATGAAACGGCCGGACCGAGCGAAGAAAAACTCACCTACCGCTGTCCCAATTGCGGCTATCCCCTTCACAACCAGGGAGATGTGTGCCCCAAATGTGTAAATGTCTCTTCGGTTATCTGGCGACTGATGGGCTACCTGCGCCCCTACTGGAAACAAACAGTTACCGGCCTGTTTCTGGCGCTGTTACTCGCCTCGATTCAGCTCATGCCCGGGTTTTTGCTCCATAAACTCATTGACGGCCCCCTCCGGCTGCCAAAGGTGTTCCCGCCACAAACCTCCAAACGTGCCCTGGACAACTCCGGACGTGATCGGTTTGCATCCTCTGAGGCACACGAACTCGCCCGCGACAACTCCATCGACGCCTCCGCGCTTCACGGAACTGGATCGCGTGCCCGGATAACAACTGAAGACATCCGGCGATATTTGGAGGCTTCCAGCAGTTTTTCCAGCCGTTCTGCCCAGCGCCTGGCGTACTCAAACTGGATCCAGCCCGAGCAGATACCGGAACGCAACGACAGCGGGAAAATCGACACCACGATCGTCAACGGTTACCTGTCGAAGATAAAGAAACTTCCCACCACTCCCCTGGCACGGGCCTGGGCGTTTCGGCTGGGGGTCAATCTTGCCAGTATCGACCTGTCGCAGGATGAGGTCATTGGTAAGGAAGATGTTATCGCCGCCAGTAAACCGCGCCGCTATTACATGGTTGCTCTGCTCGTGGGTACACTGCTGGGGGCGTTCCTCGTGCGTTCTCTCATCGTCTGGGGGCGGGCCACAATCATGGGATCCCTTGGCGCCAACCTCATGCACGACATACGTGCCCACCTTTACCGGGCACTGCAGCGTCTGAGCCTCTCTTTCTACGACCGGGAGCACACCGGCCGGATAATGTCGCGCGTGACGAAAGACACCACGGTGCTCCGCAATTTCATTGTGCAGGGACTCCAGAAACTGGTCATTCATGGTCTCACGATCATCGTCCTGGCGAGCGTCATGTTGTGGTATAAGTGGAATCTTGCTCTGCTGGCCTTACTGCCCATGCCACTCATGGCCGTTGGCACGTACCTCTTTGCCCGTCGCGCACGCGACCTGTATCGGCGTATCCGACGTAAAGGCGCCAGCCTGCTTAAAACCGTCAAAGAGTCAGTTTCGGGGATCAGCGTGGTGAAGGCATTCGCCCAGGAAGAACGGGAACTGGAATCCTTTAATGAGAAGAATCGCGATCATCTGGATGCAACGGTTGAGTCGGTCAAACTCAAAAGTTTATTCCAGCCGTCCGTCATTTTCCTGACGGCCGTGGGAATGTTGATCATTTACTCCTACGGGGGCTACATGGTAATCGCCGGTAGCCTCAGCATTGGTGTGCTGGTCATGTTTAACACTTTCATGGGACAATTTTATGCCCCAGTCCGGCAGCTGTCCCAGCTCACCGATATCTTTCAGCGTGCGGCTGTTTCATCTGAACGTATTTTCAGCATCATCGATGCACCCTCGGAGGTGGCTGAGGCCGATCACGCGGAGGCTCTCCAGGAGGTTGAGGGCCGCATTGAGCTGCAGAACGTGGATTTTGAATACGAAAAGGGGGAGAAGGTGCTCCGCGACATCAGCATGGAGGTGGAACCGGGAGAAATTATCGGATTGGTCGGTCAGACCGGTTCGGGCAAAAGCACCGTCGTCAAGCTGGTCGCGCGCTTTTATGATCCCACAAACGGCCGCATCATGTTAGACGGCACGGACTTGCAACAGCTTCAACTAAAAGATTTGCGGCGTAACATGGGAATGGTTCTGCAGGACACCTTCCTCTTCACAGGCACACTACGGGAAAACATCGCTTACGGCCGCCCCGACGCCTCGCAGGAGGAAATAATCGAGGCGGCCCGAGCAGCCAACGCACACGATTTCATCATGGAGCTGCCGGATGCCTATGACACCCATACCGGCGAACGCGGGGTCGGACTCTCGGGCGGCGAAAAACAGCGCGTATCGATCGCCCGCGCCATTTTGAAAGACCCCGCAATCCTCATTCTCGACGAAGCCACCTCGGCCGTTGACACGGCGACTGAAGCGATGATTCAGGATGCACTCGATCGGTTGATGGAAGGACGGACCACGTTCGCCATCGCGCATCGTCTCTCAACGCTGCAAAACGCGGACCGGCTGGTGGTACTTGAAGAGGGAGAAGTTGCCGAAATGGGAACGCACGAAGAACTTCTCGAAAATCCGCAGGGCCTTTACCGCAATCTCGTTGAAATTCAGGATCTTCTGTCGGGTAATACCGACCTTGAAAATGAATCGTCCGCCGCATAAAACGATAATTACTGCTATGCTGGAGGTAATCCAATGAGTGATCAGACACTGCCCGATGGCCTAAACATACGTGAAAAAAACTATCGTGATTTTTCTGCCGCCGCTGACGACGTCCGTTTACGTCGTCCCGAACGAGAATCCAGCCTCCGGCTTGTTCTAAACGGTGAGACGCGTCGCGTCAGCCGGGTGGCCAATGCTTTTCCGCTCTCCGCTTCCTCCCCCGTGGTCGCGTTTTTTGACACAGAAGGTGAGGAAATCGGCATTATGCGACAACCCGATGCGCTGGATCAGCAATCCCACCGTGTTCTCCAGGAGGAACTTGAAAAATCCTATTTCATGCCGCGAATCGTTCAAATCATCGATATCGAGGAAGAAATGGGGGTGGAAAGCTGGGACGTCGTGACCGACAAGGGAGAGCGATCATTTGAAGTCAGGGATCCCCGACGAAATGTCCGGAAAATCAGTGGACGCCGGGTTATCATAAAGGATGTGGATGGTAATCGATACGAGGTGAAAGACTGGACTGGTCTGGATCGAGATAGTTTGCAGCTTCTGACCAAACACCTGTGAGTCCCGGTGTTCCCGTTTTACGCGGTCTTGTAAAAATGTTCTAAGGTTTCAGGGAGCCAGAAAAGCAAAAAACCTAACAATCGCCGGGGCAAGCCCGGCGGATTTATTATAGTGTTCGGCCATTTGTGTGTAGGTTGAAACCTAAACAACCCCGCGACAAGCACGGGGGATTCTGCTCATACGACACAGGAAGATGTGTCATGAAAACCTTGGGAAACTTATACAAGACTGCTTAACTACCGACAAAGGTGCTCGATAAAGGCAAACGATGAAGGTCCACACGTCCCGAAACCTTCGTCGGCCGTCCCCCCGGGTTTTCTCTCCAATGACCGACGAGGGGCATGGAATCCCAGACCATAAT
>CAZXYF010000107.1:0-10840 GCA_964644705.1 uncultured candidatus Brocadiaceae bacterium
CATCAGACACGGCGTATCCCCAGAACTCCTGATCCGGAAACATGGATGCCGTAATCAGTATTCTGCATAACTCTTGAGCTAAACACCTGATTCAGTTCATCGTCACTCATTTTCAAAAACATGTCAGTGGAAAATAACTTGCCACCTTTTTGTGGAGAAAGAACCTGAATTCGATAAAAACAAGAGTGGGACGAGGCCAGCAGAAGCCCTCCCTCGGCCCCTGCGCCGGGGGGAAGACGATTGGCCACTACGTGCGGTTCACGAACACTGAGCTCTCCGCCGGCCCCGCGCCGGTGGCAGCAACGGACTCACCGGATGCGAACACAGGATGAAAACCGACAGAACACCCTTTGGGGCGATTTTGAGACAATGTCCTGGTTTTTCCGCTGCCGCCATGGGCGCACAGCCGATGGAGGGCCGGTTGGTGCGTCGCCACACGTAGTGGCTAATCATATCCAGCGGGCTATCTCAGCGGCATCCTGTTTCGCTCGATAGTTAGCTATCCGGCGTCCGCAATCCGGAATCCGCCCTCCAGGCCTTCCGCCGAGTTCGGGCCCACCCATACCTTGAACTCTCCGGGTTCCACGACGTAATCCATATTCTGATCGTACAAACCCAGTTCCTGCGCGGGGATCTGGAAACGCACGCAGCGCTTTTTCCCCGCATCCAGAGCGATACGCTGGAAGCCTTTAAGTTCTCGGACCGGACGCGTCACCGAACCCACGAGATCGCGGACGTAGAGCTGAACGACTTCTTCTCCGGCGCGGTCACCATTATTTGTCACCGCCACCGTCACAATGAGTGTGCCCTCCGTGCTGATCTCGGGAGTTTCCACGGCCAGATCGGAATAGTCAAAATCGGTGTAACTCATCCCGTATCCAAAGGGATAGAAGGGGCTGTTAGGGCAGTCCAGATAACGCGATTTGAAGGGTTCCTCAAACTGTTTCGTGCCCTCCCCCGTCGCGGGACGCCCCGTGTTTTTCTGCGCGTAATACAACGGGATCTGCCCCTCCGATCGGGGAAATGATGTGGTGAGTTTACCCGATGGATTCACCCGTCCGAGCAGTATTTCAGCCGTAGCCCGGCCCGCCTCGTATCCGCCATGCCACGCCTGCAATATGGCATCAGAACGATCGGCGACCTCCCTCAGTACCAGCGGCCGACCGGTGGCGATTACCGTTACGACCGGAGTATCGGTTGCGGCGACGTCGTCGAGCAACTCCTGCTGCCGACCGGCCAACCCCAGATCCGTTAGACAGCTGGCTTCACCGTTCATGTCAACAGTTTCACCGAGCACCATAATCACCACATCGGCAGACTCCGCGGCATCGGCAGCATCCTCCAGTCCCTTTTCATCGCCGTCTTCAATGCCGCAACCGCGCATGTATGTCAGGTCAACGTCCTCCCCCGTCAGTTCCTTCAGTGCGCCGTAGACCGAAGGACCGCAGTCCTCTTCGCGTCCCTGGTGCGCAAACGTTCCAATCATCTCAGCGCGTTCATCCGCCAGCGGCCCCACCACGGCGATATCAAGATCTTCACCGTCCAGCGGCAGCACGTCGCTCTCGTTCTGCAGCAGCACCATGGACCGACGGGCCACTTTCCGCGCCAGCTCACGATGCGACTCGCTCAATATCACCCGTTCCTGCAGTTCCTCGTCAACGTATGGTGACTCGAACAGACCGAGTTCCATTTTTAGGGTAAGTATGCGTCGCACGGCCCCGTCAACCAGTTTTTCATCCACCTGGCCGGTTTCCACCAGATCCTGAAGATGATCGGGATATGCGGTGCTGCCCATGTCAATATCCACCCCCGCCTCGATTGCCTTGCGGGCCGCTTCTCGCGGATCGACAGCCACACCATGCGGCACCAGCTCCCCGATGGAATTGTAGTCGCTGATGGTCACACAGGTGCAGCCCAACTCTTCCCGCAGAATCCCCCTCAAGGTAAACGCGTTGGCCGTTGCCGGTACGCCATTAATCTCGTTGAACGCCGTCATCACACAACCTGCCCCCTCCCCCAGCGCCCCTTCAAAAGGCGGCAGATGAACCTCTCGCAGCCGCCTCTCCGAAACATCGACGGTATTGTAATCACGTCCCGCTTCACAGGCCCCATACGCCACGAAGTGTTTCGGACACGACGTCATTCGTCGGCCGTCAGGCAACCCCCGGGACTGGAACCCGCGAACACGCGCTTTTGCCATTTCTCGGCCAAGATACTGGTCCTCTCCACAGGTTTCCGCGATGCGTCCCCATCGAGGATCACGCGCAACGTCAACCATGGGGGCAAGAATCATGTCCGTGCCCACCGCTGAGGCCTCGAGAGCGGCAACACGGGAGGCTTCCTCCACCAGCTCAGGATCCCAGGTGCAGGATTCCGCCAGGGGGATCGGGAATATCGTGCGATACCCGTGAATCACATCATTCGCCGAGAAAAGCGGAATGCCCAGCCGTGATTCTTCCACGGCAATTCGCTGAATCTCATTCCACTGCGCCGGATCATTCGCCCCTATGATCGAGCCGACACGGCCCTGTCGGACCCAGCCCTGATCAGCGTCTTCGGCCAATTCAATCGGCTTCTGCACCATCTGCCCCACTTTTTCCTCCAGCCGCATTCGATTCAGCAAATCATTCACGCGTTGCTGCGCTGCCCCGGCCACCTCGCCGGCGTACTTCTTATGTTTATCGCTCATTTTCGATTCCGTTCATGCACAATAATTAGAGCTTCCCGCGCATCACACCGATCCGCAAGTGGGCCAATTTTATCCGCACGAGTGCAGTGATGAAAGCTCAGACCTGGTGATCCGGAAACCAGGCCTGTCCAAAATAGCGTTTCGAGAAGCATGATTCTTTGTCTTTACCATCGTCTTTAACATAATCTGCCGTCTAAGTGACATTCCCGGAAACGACAGATTATGACAGGAGGTTACGGGACAACATTAAGGAGACACATTGCAATTTTTGGACTCAGCCTACATCCGCCGTCTCCCGCGAAGCCGTTTGGGAGCAGTCCGGCACCGGTGACTCATTCTCCGACGGATAGGGGTACAGTTCCATGTAGTCACCGTTTTCCCAGGCCTCGTCGGCAATTTCGGCCCACTCTTCCGCCCGCTGATCCAGCGCGTCGGAAAGGCTGGTCACGAGGGTTTCCGCGCCGGGATGCGTGGGCTCCGCATCGTGCTTTTCGGCCAGATTTCGGAACACCCATGGGCGATCTATGAGCATGCAGGGACGCAGGTGGTTTCCGTCATACGGTATGGCGTTGCGGATGTCTTCAAACAGGGGATGTTTGAGTGCTTCGGTGAGGGTTGTGTCATGAACGTTGTCCACGGCAAAGTGGCAGAACACACACGGCTCGATCCCGCCATCGTTGTTGATGTGGAAATACCATAAAATGCATGCCCATCTCTTCTTCCGCCTCCGTAACGACGCGATCCAGAACGTCGTATTCGATATCACCTCCTTCGGAGTAATGCGCAGCCCAGCATCCCTCGCAGGACAGGTTACAGCGAGCGGTCACGTCCACCACCATGATATAGGGCGGTTCGAATCCATGTTCATCTTCAAACTCCTCCCGGCGCGAGCGATTGAGGAACCAGGCATTCCCGTACAGATTCTGCACAAGTGCTTTTTTCGCGCGGGGGTTGAGTTCCTCCGCCACCCTCTGCAGCCATCTTCCGAATGGATGATCCTGCTCAACCAGTCGCCGGAACCGGCGGGCCTGCCGTTTGTCCGATTCCCTGGTGGCCACTCTCTCAAAAAACATACTATTCACCCCTCTTCCAGAGATTAGAATCAAACGATCGGTCCATGCTCTGTGAAACTCAACAGACCCACTTCTCAACCCAAAAAGACGCTCTTCTTCATCGTCAAACATGCCCCGCATGTTTCAGATTAGTACAGGATTCCCATTTTCTCAATAAAAAAATCGGTTTTTTACTGCAAAAACACCCTGGCCCTGATCGGCACGCATACAGCCCGGCCACCTCAGTGCCCCAACCATCGCGCATGCCCTTCGGGATCGCGACAAACCGCATTGTTTTTGACATCGAGAAGTTGACATCGAGAAGTTGTAAGGTATATTTACAATACTCGAGTTCTGCGATACAAGATGGTTGTTTGTTTGTACAGGCAGCGCGACAGATTCAGGGACGAAGGGGATTTTATGCGGGACAATTGCGTGTACCGATTCTGGATGCTGGTAGTGATTCTGTGGGGAGTTGGATTCGGCTCCACAGGACGACCATGGGCTGGGGAAGCCACTCGCTCCGGCGATCATCTACCAGGGGAAACTCAAACACGCATCCGCGTTCTCTTTCCTGAGGGGAGTCAACTTCGGTCTATCGCCGCGCACACCGAGACTTTCACCGCGAAAACAGGGATAAAAGTGTCCTTTGACTTCGTTCCGTGGCGTATCCTGCATAAACAGCTTGCCGGAGACTTAAGTTCTGTCCGAAAGAAATATGACGTTTTCATGTTCGCGGACCTGTGGCGGCAGGATCTTCGAAAATCACTTATGCCACTGGGGAACTTTTTGAAGGGGGCTCGCCTTTCTCTTGAGGATTATCCGGAAACTTTCCGCCGGGCCGTTCGGTTAAACGGGAACATATACGGTCTCCCCCTGCGCGGGCACGTCATGCTCCTCTTTTATCGCAAAGATGTGTTCGATCGCCTCAACCTCCAGCCCCCCACCACATGGACAGAACTCGAGGAGGTTGCGCACAAAATTCAACAAGAAACTGACCTGATGGGCCTTGCCATGTATTACGGGCGCGGCCATTCCGGACAGAATCTTTTCTGCTGGCTTCCCCTGTTATGGGGCAAAGGCGCCAGCATCGTGGGGAAAGACGGAAACGCGGCATTCGACTCGGACCGCGGAATCGCCGCTACTGAACGTTATTCTCAGTGGCTGTTGAAATCGTCTATTACCCCCGCACAATCAATCGCCTGGAACGAATATCAGGCCGTTGATGCGGTGGACTCAGGCCGATGCGCCATGGTATTCACCTGGTCATGGCATTATCGCCAGTGCATCAAGAAGGACCAACCCACGGAGAAATCCAAAACGTCCGGCATCCCACCCCCCTGCCCGATAGGAGTAGCGCCCCTTCCCTGCTGGGAGGGACGTAAACGCGCCGTTCCCGCGCTCTGCCTTCCGGTGGGCATCTCGGCGGCATCACAGAACAAAGATGAAGCTTTGAAATACCTCCGCTGGGTCACCACGGCAAAATTGGAGAAAAAGTTGCTTCTAAAAAGGTCCCCGAAGGATCAGATCTCGCTGGTCGCGGTTCACCGGAGCAATCTGAGCGACCCTGATGTCAATGCCGCCTGGAATGGCATCCATTCTTTAATCAACCGATCACTGCAGAACGCTCGTCTCATACCATCATTATCCGGATGGTCGGCAATTAAGCCACATATTGAATCAGCCCTCCATGAATGTGCTCTGGGACGAGACGTGGCAGCGATCCTCCATGGAGCAGCGTCCGACGCCAGCAGGATTTTATCTGCGCACAGTGATCAAACAAGTGGTGAGGAGTCAGAGGAACGATGACGGAGCCTGGCGATAAACCCGGTACTGAGAATTCACCGGCGTGGAGACGGCTATGGCAGAACACAGATCTGCAGACCAAACTCGGAGTGGGTACCGGATTGCTGTTGCTGCTGATGATCCTCATTGCTGCGCTATCTCTGCACGGAATACGCCTCTCGGAATACAGAATACAACACGTTCGCGGACGCCATGTACCCACCCTGATGAAACTGAAGCAGATGCGTCAGTGCTTCTCGCGCATGATGGTTGAAGAGCGCAATTACCTGTTGGCCGGTCACCTGAAGAACCGCCAGGCCTACCACGAAAAATACCAGGGACTGTCCGACACACTGGACAGCATTGAACCGAATCTGTCAGCCGCCGCCCGGTCAAAACTCCCCGCCCTACGTACACGCCTCAAAGAGTGGAGGAACACCACCGAAAAGCTGTTCCGCATGCGGGATGACCCTTATCGGGATAACCCGGCAAAACAATACTGCGCGAGTCATGCCAAACCCATCTTTGTCAGGCAAAAGCAACGCACCAACAGGTTGCTGGAACGTCTGGCAGACAGTGGGGACAAACATTCGCGCGATCCGGCGACGAATGCTCTCCTCAAACGGGCAGCCATCCAACTCTACAGGGAATCCCTCGAGACCATAATTGACCGGCTGGAGCATTACGCGGCCAATAGCAGTCCTTCTCCGAAATATGCGCTCCAGTCCGATTTAGAACAACACGACAGATACTGGGACACGCTGACCCGCGTGTTCCCGGCGGAGACAAACTCCGTCCAAAAACTTGCGGACAGTCGTTCTGAGTTTCTGAAAGCCGTACAGGAAACTGTAAAGGTGGTGGAGAAGAAGGGAACATCCCGGTCCATGAAACAGCACAAAGAGAAGGCGGTCCCGCAGGCCCGCCAGATACGGAAACAGCTTGCAGCCATCATTTCTATCCAGGAAAAAGCGACAACACAATTGCTGGCGGACGCGGCCGGCCGGTTGAGTTTTCTCCAACAGGTCGTTTTTGCGGCAATTTGCAGCGGATTAGCTCTGTCGGTTCTATTGGCTTTCATATACAGGAAGAGCATCCTGAAACCGGTGCAGCGTTTGACCGACACAGCCGAAACAATCGCCGGTGGTGACCTGAAAAGACGTGCGGATCTGACCGGTGATGACGAAATTGGGCGGATGGGGACAGCGTTTAACACCATGGCGACGGAACTTCAAGATATGATTCACCGGCTGAAGACTCAAAAAAACAACCTGGAGGACATGGTCGCACAACGAACGCGCCAACTCACGCGAACCACTGAACAGCTGAAAGAAGACGTACGCAAAAGAGCACGGGTGCAAGCCGAACTGAGGGAGAGTGAACGGCACCTGCGCACCACTCTGAAATCCATTGCCGATGCCGTCATCGCCACCGACGCCTCCGGGGACATCGAGTGGATGAACCCCGCCGCAGAGAAACTGACAGGCTGGTCGGAAGACGAAGCCAGGGAACGATCTATTTCCGAGGTTCTCCACACCCGCAACACGGAATCCGACGACAACATGTCTCATCCCATCAACGAGGTTCTGGAAGACGATAAGACAATCCAGTTGGGGTCCCCCACAATTCTGGTATCCCAGGACGGATCCACCCACTACATCAATGACTCGGCCGCCCCGATCCATGATGACAGCGGCAGACAAACGGGGGCCGTCGTCGTCTTCCGTGACGTCACCGAAAAACGGCAGAAGGAGCGAGAACTGCGTAAAATGCAAAAACTGGAAAGTCTGGGAACCCTTGCCGGGGGGATCGCTCACGATTTCAACAACATGCTGCAGGGCATTTTCGGACACATGGAACTCGCCCAGAATATGTTACCGGAGAACAGTAAACCGTATCACTACCTCGAATCGGCCAGTGAAGCACTCGAAACCGCCACAAAACTGACCAGCCAGCTTCTTACGTTTGCGAAAGGCGGTGAGCCCGTTGTTGAAACGGTGGATCTGAAACAGCAGGTAAGAGACAACGTGGAATTCCATCTTCGCGGGAGCAACATCCAACCCGAATTCGACCTCCCCGATGATCTGTGGGCTGTTGCCGGAGATAGTGATCAGATCAGTCAGGTGATTTCCAATTTGACTATCAACGCGAAAGAGGCCTCTCCCACCGGCGGCCAGCTTTACGTAACGGCCAGGAACGTAACCGATCCGGAAACAAAAGCCCCTGCCGAGCTGTCCGGTAGATACGTCAAACTGCAAATTCGTGATGAAGGAACCGGCATCCCGAAGGACATCCTCGACCAGATTTTTGACCCCTATTTCACCAGTAAACAGGATGGCAGTGGGCTGGGGCTATCGATCGTATATAGCATCATTGAGAACCACGATGGACACATCGAAGTGGAGTCCACATCCGAATCCGGCACCACTTTCAGCGTTTACATACCGGCGGAAGAACGCGGGAGCACAACAGGACCGGAGAACTCCGACGAAAAAGGAAGCGCAGGCACCGAAGGCGCAGCTCATGTCCTGTTGATGGACGATGACGAAACGGTCAGAGAACTGGCCAGAAAGATGCTGCAACAGTGCGGGCACAGCGTGGAAACAGTGGAAGACGGGGAGGAAGCAATCCAACAGTATGCCCGGGCAGAGGAAAAACATTATCCCTTCGATCTCGTCATCATGGACCTCACCGTTCCCGGCGGGATGGGTGGGAAAGAGGCGGTGGAAAAGCTGCTGGAGATCGACCCCGACGCCCGTGTCATCGTCTCCAGCGGATACTCCTCCGATCCCGTCCTGGCCAATTATGAGGACTACGGATTCATCGGCCGGCTGAAAAAGCCTTTCAACATCGAACAGCTCCAGCAGGAAATCGGCCGCGCCGGCAGTCACGCGTCGGACTGAACTCACTATCCTGGGACGGGAGCTCATACTGGATGTTGACAGCTGTGCCCGGCTCAGATACCGAATGTTTGTTCGGTATTTTCCCGCCAGCCATCCCACAGGTACGCCTCCTCTTTCCCGTCGGCGATAAGACGGAAAGCATAACGCACCTGTTCCTCGTAAAACTCGCAGAAGGCGCCGGTCTGATCCATTCCACCATTCATTTCATGGGCTTCGGCCGGACACGGCGAACCGCAGAAGTGACGGATGGCGCACTGATCACAGGGTTCAATGTCCTCCACTTTCCGCTCGGTCACCGCGCGAAATGCCTGCGTCTCCAGCACGTCGGAGATATCGTCCTCGAACAGATTTCCGCCACAAAATTCTTCCAGCCCGATGAACTCGCTGCACGGGAAAAGGGTTCCATCCGGTGCGAGAGCAAAGAAACACCGCCCCCCACCGCACGGGGAAATATCACACATCAGACGCCGGGCCATCGGAGCAACGATGGCGAGAAGGATGTTGGCAAAATTCGCCACCGGAAGTTTCCGTCCGGTTTCCTCATACAGCTCATAGGTCCTATCAAGCGCGGCCAGAAAATGCTCCGCCGCTTCCGCATCGTCCGGTTTAACATCCCGCGAAGGCGGCAGAGTACAACGGACGATGTTCATCAGGCAGTTGGGCACCTCGCGGGCATGGAAAAACTCCACCAGAGCGGTCAGATCCGCCATGTTGCGCTCGGAAACGGTGCAGATAACGCTCCATCCATCATAACCCCGCAACAAATTCATCGCGTCAAGCACCTGATCGTACACCCCTTCTCCGTCCCAGTTCTTACGCGTCATATTCGCGACGTCAGCGTCGGGCGCATCAAGACTGAGTCCGATACTTGCTCCCCGTTCCGTCAGGAACCCCACAGCTTCCTGATCGAGCAACGTTCCGTTGGTCTGCACGCCAAACCGAAAATCATCTTCAAACGCCTTTATTCCGGCAAACATGGCATCGCGATTCAACATCGGTTCCGCCCCGTGAAACACAATCTGAGGCAAGCGATCGCCGGGCACGGTATCGGCAAAATAATCTTTTAGTATCCCCAGAGCTTCCAGCAGCTCATCCTCCGACATATGATCGCCGCTGCGACGCATCTTTTCTGGAATATAACAGTAGCTGCAATTCAGATTACAGCGCTCGGTGGGATTAAAATAGACCGCCGATGGTTGCAGGCCGAAACGAAGCGTATCCATCTCCTCCTGGAACTGCTCCTGTTTCTCCCGATAGTTATCCAACAACTCCCCTCCCGACAGGACATCGGCCAGATTTTCGCGCCGGACCAGCGACCAGAACGCCGTATCCGGTCCTATCAGGGCGCAGTATTCGGGGTGTCCAATATCGAGCGGCTGAAGATTGGGGCCGTTACCAGTATTGACGAAACGACCCCGCGAAGGGGCCGTTCCGTCGCCTGAACATGTTTGAGCTTCAGACATTTACTTACTCTTTCGGTCAGTAAGGATATAGTGAGACAGACCAGTGCCTTCCGCCCGACAGGTGCGGCGGTAGGCGATGACATTCCGACTTTTTTTGCGCTTCTGCATGGGAAGCACCTCCTGTAATAGAGAAAAAAGAGTTAAAGAAAAATAGGGCTCCGGCGGACCCGTAATGGATCCGCCGGAACCCTTTGCCATCAGATTCCGCAACATGTTGTGCTCAGTTCAGCAGGTCTTCTGGCTCTCGACTCAAACGATCCGGTGTTGCCTTCCCGCGAAAGTAAACTTTCGCAGTGGCGACAGATAAAACACAGGATCTCGCCGAATACAGCGGCGGGACCGCCGCGGATTCACACCGCGTTCCGATTTGCTGAATGAGACTGGATTCTAGGGTCAATAATGAAAAACGTCAACCGAATATCTTTTCTATCCCGACCATTTCACCGAACAGGTGTCGTTTGAGTCGTTGAAAACACCCTGTGCTTCACAATTGCCCAGATTGTTCGCCACTCATTGTACAACTTTTCAGGGATCGCTCAGAGGGCCCAAACGGTTGTGTATAAGTGTTCTGAGGTTTTCAACTCTGATCTTGCTGCATCGTATAGTCAGAATCCCCCGCGCTTGCCGCCGGGATCCTCAGGTTTCAACCTACCAACCAGGGACGAAACCCCAATAAATCCCCCGCGCTTGCCGCGGGGCTCCTTAGGCTTCAACCTACACAGAAGGCCGAACAATCAACTAAATCCGCCGGGCTTGCCCCGGCGATTGTTAGGTTTTTTGCTCTTCTGACTCCCAGAAACCGTAGAACATTTTTGCAAGACCGCATAGAAGCGCCCCCAAATCAACTGTAAGACGGAGAGGCTTCTCTCACGCGCCAGCTGTTCCTTCCTTTATCATCGCCGTCCGCCCTTCCGCTGCTAATCAGCCGTACGGTGGACCTTCGACCAAAAA